>NZ_JASHKX010000024.1:0-99304 GCF_030058635.1 Rhodococcus sp. IEGM 1305 | reverse complement strand
TTTCTCACCCCCTCGAGGGGGTAAGGCCCCCGGCAGACCACCGGGTTGATAGGCCAGAACTGGAAGTCCGGTAACGGATGCAGGTGACTGGTACTAATAGGCCGAGGACTTACCACAAAGAAGCTACGCGTCCACTGTGCAGTATCTGAAACAACACACAGATACTCATTTCAACCCCACCGGTCACCCAGCAGGGTGCACCCGTTGAGGGAACAAAAGAAATTGAGTGTGTGACAGTTTCATAGAGTTACGGCGGCCATAGCGGAGGGGAAACGCCCGGTCCCATTCCGAACCCGGAAGCTAAGCCCTCCAGCGCCGATGGTACTGCACCCGACAGGGTGTGGGAGAGTAGGACACCGCCGAACATCCGTTACCGAAAGCCCCCCAACCTTGTTGGGGGGCTTTCGGCATTCCAAGGCACGAACACCGATGCCGCACATGTCTTTTCACCCCGGCGCACCGCCGGCCAGGACCTGCAGTGCGCGGGACGCCAGATGCAGATTCAGGCGGGTGTCGACGCTGCGGAGGTCACGCCCGGTCAATTCGTGAATGCGGGACATCCGGTATCGCAGGGTGCTGCGGTGGATCCTGAGTGCCTGTGCGGTTTCGTCGTACTTGCCACCGCATTCGAGGTATTGGGCCAGCGTGGCCGTCATCGTGCTGCGGTGTTCCCGGTCGTAGTCGAGCAACGGGCCGAGCCATTCCTGCACGAATGCCTCGACGTCTCCGGTGCTGCTGTGCGAGTCGAGGATGCGGTAGACGCCGAGTTCGTCGAACAGCGCGACGCCGCGGGGCGACAGCGACTGCTTTCTGATCTCGAGCGCCCGTATCGCGTGGGTGTACGAGTCGGGTAGGCCACTGGGGGACGTGCATTCGGATCCGACACCGATCACTCCGACCGCGGGCCCGAGCGACTTCTCCAACGCCGTGAAGATGAGGTTCACATCTGTTTTTGCGTCCATCACGGCGGCGAGGATCCCGGTTCGGTGTTCGTTACCGTGGACGAGGAGGGCCGACGAGTCGGAGGACGTCAGGTGGCGCCGTAAGGCTTCCGTGACGGACTCGACGGGTGTGTCCGGCCCCCAGTGCACTGCCAGGACGCGTTGCGGGGTGTGCAGGTCGTAGCCGAGTGCGTCGGCGCGCGAGTAAGCGCTGTCGTCGTCGGTGCCGCCGAGCAGGTCGGCGCCCAGGTCGCGGCTGAGCCGCGCCTCCGTCTCGGCCAGTGATCTGCGGTGCGACATGTCGACGGCGAGCATCGTCGCGGCGTGTTCGAGGGCCACCGTGTCGAGATCGGTTGCCCGATGTTCCGGGTCCGACAGGTAGAGGACGCCGAGAAGTGTCTGGCCGGGCCGGACTATCTGCACGATCCGATTGTCGTGCCGGAGCGGGTGCCCTTCCATCGCGGCACGGCGCAGGACGTCGACTCGGTTCCCGCCGCCGATCTTGCGGTACCGCGGGGCCTTGTCCGGGCCGGCCCAGACGCGGAGATTGCCGAAGGCGTCCTCGACTCCGACGGCGAGTCCGGTCATCAGGTGGAGTGTCTCGGCGATGGCGGTCTCGTCGGCGCCGGTCGCTGCGAGGCGCCCGAACGTGTCGTGGATCTTCGCTTGCTCCTCGAGCCGCAGGGCCCGCGCTCCGAGCGCGGTGATCTCGTCCGTGGCCTCACGTAATTGACGTTCGTGTGTGGCTGCCCGGGAGCGAAGCGATGCGGCGCGCAGGGCCGACCCGGTGTGCTGAATGAGCAGCTCGAGGAGGGTGGCCTGCACCGGGGTCGGCGGGTAGTCGGCCCGGAGGGTGAGCGACACCGGCCTCGACCACGAATCGTCGAGCAGCACGCGTTGACGCCAGACGTCGTCGGATTCGTCCGTCAGAACCGACTCGGATTCCACCGTGAAGGGACCGAGTTCAGGGAGAGCTTCGACCAGCAGGGCGAGAATCTCGTCGCGGTTCCCGCAGTCGTGCATGTGCGCGGTGACGGCCACGACCGCGGACAGGTTCGTCGCCCGCGGCGTGTGATCCACCCTCGGGTCTGGGGCTGCTTCCAGATCCATGGCTTGGAACTACCCCGTTTTGCGCCGTCGAAACCGGGACGCTGTCCGCTGAGGCCGGATTTCGGGGGATTCTTTCGTTCCGCGGTGACCATGTGGCGAGACGGATCAGCCGCCAATCTTGGTTACTGAGGGGTGGCACAATGACCCAATCCAATAATTGGCACGATCCCGATCTGAACATGATTCGCGATGTCGTCGCGCACACGTCGGACGGGTGCGAGGGCTGTCTCGCACTCGGTACCCGCTGGGAGCACCTGATGTTGTGCCTGACGTGCGGCTATGTCGGATGCAGTGACGGATCACCGATGCGGCACGCGCGACACCACGCCGAACGCAGCGGTCATCCGATCGTCCAATCGCTTCACGCGGGGGACAACTGGCGCTGGTGCTTCGTGCACGACGCCCAGATCTGCACGCCGTATCCGGCGACCGGGGCCCGGGTGGTCGCACCGAGCCTGGTGCCCGGACCGTCGGAGGACCTCAGACACGGTCTCCGTATCGCGAAATCGCAGTGACGATCGCCGACCAGACGGCGTCCGCCTGAATCTCCGGGGGAGCGTCGTCGAGCCAGCGTGGGCGCACCGGGGTTCCGCCGGAGCACGGCGGCACCGGAAGCGGTCCGGGAACTGCGGAGTAGGCGTCCGACGCCGACACCGGGGAGTGCGAAGCGTCGAACGAGGAACGGGTCGTCTCCTCGTGTGCGCCGTGCCTGAGTTGGAGAACCTCCTGTCCCTCCCGTCCGCGCAAGAGGAAGAAGAGCAGCGGGTCCTCGTCGAGCACCCACGCTGCCTGATACAGCACCGCGGCAGCGTGACGGCACGGCACGTCCCACTCCTCGCAGGTGCACGTCGCGTCGGCATCGAACATCGACGGTACGAGTGACACGTCGACGGCAGCGAGGTCGTCGTCGAGTTCCCGAGGGAGCGTCCCACTCGACAACTGGGCGACGTGACCGCTCCGCGACGCGAGGGTGGCGAGCACCTCGCCCCACTGGCGCTCGTCCAGCTGGTCCACCCGGATCCGCACGTGCAGGCTTTCCTCGTCCGTGTGCACGTCCGCGGAGACGAGCCCGGCCGCGAACGTGAGCGGACCGACCACTCCGCCACGGGCGTAGGCGCGTCCGCGTTTCAGCGTGTCCGAGTCGAGCGCGGCGTGCTCGACGTCGTCGACCCACCGCTGCGCCCACCAGGTCTTGCCGCGGGTGCGTCGGCCCTTCTGCGCCGGGAATCGGGGAAGCGTGACGGCGTCGGTCACAGGTCACCTCCGAAGTCGTAGTCGGGGCTCAGAGCCACCAGCCGGGTGAGTTCGCGGTCGGTCAGTTCGGTGAAGGCGTCGGCGCCGTGTGACAGGACAGAGTTGGCGAGCTGCCGCTTGGAGGCGAGCATGCCGGCGATGCGTTCCTCGATGGTTCCCGCGGTGACGAGCCGGTGGACGACGACCGGGTGGGTCTGCCCGATGCGGTAGGCGCGGTCAGTGGCCTGGTCCTCGACCGCCGGGTTCCACCAGCGATCGAAGTGGACGACGTGATCGGCCCGGGTGAGGTTCAACCCGGTACCGGCGGCCTTGAGGGACAGGATCAGGACGGGGATGTCGCCGTTCTGGAAGCGTTGGACCAGCTCCTCCCGGGCGGCGACGGAAGTGCCACCGTGCAGGAATTCGCAGCCCACCCCGCGCGTCGTCAGGTGCCGCCGCAGCAGCCGCCCCATCGCGGTGAAGTGGGTGAACACCAGCGAACGCCCGCCCTCCGACAGGTTGGTGTCCACCAGTTCGTCGAGCAGACCGATCTTGTGGGAGCGGCCGGTGAGCGCGGCGTGCTCCTCGCCAAGGTACTGGGCGGGGTGATTGCAGATCTGCTTGAGGCCGGTCAGCAGCGACACGATGCTGCCGCGCCGCCCGATGCCGTCGCTCGTCTCGATCTGCTCCATCGCCTCGCGGACGAGGGCCTCGTACATTCCGGCCTGTTCCGGGGTGAGCGTGACATCCAGATCGATCTCCGTCTTCGGCGGAAGCTCGGGGGCGATCCCCGGATCGGACTTCGTGCGCCGGAGGACGAACGGCGAGATCAACGCCGCCAACTCCGCCGCGCGGTCGATTCCGTCCTCAGCGGCCGAGCCGTCGTAGCGGCGGCGGAACTGCGCGTACGGACCGAGGAGGCCCGGTGTGACGCCGTCGAGGATCGACCAGAGGTCGCTGAGTCTGTTCTCCACCGGTGTCCCGGTGAGGGCGACGCGGGCCAGGCCCGGAATCGTCCGCAGGGCCCGGGTGACGGATGCCGCGCGGTTCTTCAGGTGCTGCGCCTCGTCCGCGACGACCAGACCCCACACAGTCCGGGCGAGTACGTCGCCATCGAGCCGCATCGTCGCGTACGTGGTGAGGACGACGATGTCGCCGCCGGGTGTGACCGTCTCACCGGGCGGACGCCGCTTCGGACCGTGGTGGACGAGGACACCGGTGCCCGGTGCGAAGCGTTCGATCTCCCGTCGCCAGTTCCCCAGCAGTGACGCGGGACAGACCACCAAGGTGGGTCCAGCCGTTTCCGGCGTCTGCTGACGGTGCAGGTGAAGTGCGATGAGAGTCAACGTCTTTCCCAGGCCCATGTCGTCGGCGAGACAGGCGCCCAGGCCTCGTGACGTGAGCCCGGCCAGCCAGCGGAACCCGGTCAGCTGGTAGTCCCGCAACTGCGCGCGCAGGGCTGCCGGGGCCGGCACGGCCTCCGGATCCTGGTCGGACAGCTCACGCGCCACCGCCGCGGCCGCGCCGTAGGAGTCGACGCGGACGTCCTCCTCTCCGCGCCGGGCCCGGCCGGTCAGCGACGCCCGCAGGGCCTCGATCGACGTCATCGTTCCGGTCCGCCGCTGGAGGGTCTTTCGTATCAATGCCGAGTCCGCGACGACGTATCGGTTGCGGAGTTTCACGACCGCGCGCTCCGCCGACACCAACTCTTCCATTTCTTCACGGGTCAGAACGTCGTCCCCCACCGCGATGCGCCAGTCGAAGTCGAAGGCGCGGTCGCCGCCGAAAGCGGCTGCGCCCTCGCGGGACCCGGGTTCGCCGAGGATCATGCGGGTCGAGGTGCGCGCGACCAATTCGCGCGGCCAATGGATCTCGACTCCTCGTTCGCGCAGCCGACGGCCGGCGTCCCCGGCGAGGGAGGCCAGGTCGTCGTCCTCGAGTCGGATGCGGTGCGGCGCCTCAGCTCGCAGCAGGTCTTCGAGCGGAGCCCAATCCTGGGCGGCGCGGCGGAGGGCGTCGAGGACCGCGATCCGGGGGTCGGAGGCGAACGCGGACTCGGCGAGCGTCGGATGCCGCCACAGGTCGACGGCGTCGCACACCACCCCGGGGCGCGCGAGACCGTGCACCTGGACCGTGGCGTCGAACTCGCTGTCCGAGAGGTCGCCCTTGCCGGGATCGACGGGGTCGATCCGCAACGACAACGCGATCGCATCGGGTGCCAGGGCGTCCGCCCAGGCCCGGAGTTCGGGCGAGGTCTCGGCGTTCCACCCCAGGTAGGGCCCGTCGTCGGCCGGCGACACGAGTCGCGGGATCGTATCGACGGCAGCGGTGAGGAAGTCGCGCAGCACGTCCACCGCGGCGGGGAGGCGAACTCCGGCGGCGGACGGATCCCCGAGCGGAATGGCGCGCGCTTCCGGCGGGAGCGCGGCGGCCAGCAGCCGCAGATGCGACTCGTCCTCGTCGTCGAGAACGCCCAGCCGCCAGCTGTCGCGGCCACCCGGCGTGACCGCGGGAAGGACCTTGCCCGCCCCGACGTATCCGAGAGCGGTCCGGGTGCAGGCGGCCCAGAACGCGACCGATCGATGGGTTGTCTCGCCGGGTCGCAGTGCCAGGAGCATCGGCAGCGCGTCGGCGAGCGAGACGCTCTGCGTCGGAACGCGTTCCACGGTGCTTCCGATTGCCATCCGGGTGTGGGAATCGATACTCGGTGGCAGCGGCCCGTCCGGGGAATCACGCCAGAACGCCAGGCGGGAGTCGCGCGGAGGATCGGACGGCACGAAGGTGGCCGCACAGGCGGCGAGGATGGGCCCTGCTGTCACTACTGCGCCTTTCGCCTGGTTTACAGTACGCCGTACGTCAACGAGGCGGCGGACGGAATTGTTCCCGGGCGCCGTGGGAAGATCTCGGCATGGGTAGAAGCGCGACACCGGAGGGCGACCCCGCCCGCACCATGGAGCTGCTGTGGGGTGGCGGCAGTACGCCGATCTCGCGCCCCCGCAACGGGAAGCCGAGCCTGACGCTCGACCGGATCGTCGAGGCCGCCATCTCCGTCGCGGATGCGGAAGGGCTGGACGCCGTCTCGATGCGCCGGCTGGCAGCCGAACTCGGCGCCGGCGCGATGTCGCTGTACACGCACGTTCCCGGAAAGACGGAACTGGTGGAGGTGATGCTCGATCGCGCGCTGTCCACACTCGAGCCGGCCGACGACACCGATGCGGGGTGGCGCGAGCGTCTCGCGGCCGCCGCTCACGACTACTTCCAACTGCTGTGCGCCCACCCGTGGATGCTCGGCGTCGTTGCGCTGAGCCGGCCGGTTCTGGGGCCCGGCGGGATGGCCAAGTACGAGCGGGAACTACGTGCGGTCGAGGGGCTGGGACTGTCGGACCTCGACATGGACTCCGTCGTCACGCTTCTCGACAGTTTCGTCGCGGGCGCGGCGCGCGCCGCGGTGGATGCGGCCGCGCTCGCCGCCCAGGGGGAGGCGGACAGCGAATGGTGGCAGCGCGTTGCTCCGCACTTCGAAAAGGTCTTCGACCTCGACCGGTTCCCGCTGGCCGCCCGGGTCGGGGCCTCGGCGGGGGAACACCACGACGCTGCGTACGCGCCTGCCCACGCCTTCGAATTCGGGCTGGCCCGGCTACTCGACGGAGTCGGCGCCCTCATCGTCGACGGCGGAACCGGCGGGGAGTAGTTCGGCGGGAACGGCCAGCGTGGTCGGTTCGACACGGCCGCGCAGGGTGACGGTGTCGGTGAGTTGCCACCGCCTGCGCTCGTCGTCGGATGCCGCGTCGATCGCCCGCTCGGACGCGACGACGTGTCCGGACACGTTCTTGGCGAGTTCGGACAACCGCGCCGCCTCGTTGACCGGATCGCCGATCACCGTGTACTCGAAACGTTCGTGGGCGCCGATGTTTCCGGCCACGGCGCGACCAGCCGCCACTCCGATTCCCGCATCGCACTCCGGTACCTCGGCGGTGAGCCGTTCGCGGAGGGCCCGAGCGGCGGACAGCGCGGCGCCTGCATGGTCGTCGAGCGCCACGGGTGCCCCGAAGATGGCCAGCGCTGCGTCACCTTCGAACTTGTTGACGAACCCGTCTCGCCGATCGACCTCGTCGACGACCACGTTGAAGAAGCGGTTGAGCAGGTCCACGACCTCCCCGGGCGACCGGGTGGCTGCGATCGTGGTGGACCCGATGATGTCGACGAACAGGACCGCCACGTCACGTTCCTCCCCGCCGAGTTCGGGGTTGTGGCGGAGGGCCTGGGACGCCACTTCCTGCCCGACGTGGCGCCCGAACAGGTCGCGGATCCGCTCGCGTTCGCGGAGTCCCTCGGCCATCCGGTTGAACCCGGTCTGCAGCGCGCCGAGTTCGGTGCCGTCGTACACGACGACCTCGGCGTCGAGATCGCCCTCCGCCACCTTCGCCATGCCCAGCGACACCGAGCGGATGGGTGCCTCGGTGGCACGGACACTGATCACGACCAGCAGCAGGCCGAAGAGCAGGATCACACCACCCAGCGCGAGGATCGACACCGCGAGGCTGGTCGGACTCGCCGGCCGGATGAAACTGAAGATCGCGATGAGCATCAGACCGAGCACGGGAACACCCGTCCCGAGGATCCACGCCAGTGCGGTGCGGCCGGTGATGCCCAGGGTTCGGCGGGGTCGCGGTCCGTCCGATCCCAGTGCCCGGGCGGCGATGGGGCGGAGGGCGAACTCCGTCAGCAGGTAGCAGAACGCGGAGACCGTGATCCCGGCCAACGCAATCGTGAACGCGACCTTCGGAATGGTCTGGGGATCGATGATGCCGTACAAAGTCGTGAAGAACACCAGCCCAATGCCCCACAACGCCGCCTGGACACGCGTCAGACGCCACGGTGCGCGAAACGCCGCCGACCGGTCGTGGTCGGTGGGCACGTCGTCCTCCGTCGCCCACCGGAGATCCGACACCAGTCGCTTGGTGCCCCACGTCACGCCGACCAGGACCGCGCACAGCACGAACACGGGCACCGCGACGAAGTTGGCGATCACGAACTCGCTCGACCACACACTCGGGCCGGGGACCACGACACTGACGAGCAGGCAGGTGATCACCGCGCCGACCAGGTTGGTGAACACCAGCGGGGCGGTCAGCAGCAGCTGGACACGGATCCGCCGCCTGCGGGGACTCTCGTCCGGTGACCCGAGCAACCACGACCCCAGCGGGGCGACGGATCGACGGGGGCTGCGCATAGTCATTCGAGACTAGTCGGCGCGATCCCTTAGGGTGGGCGGGTGCGCCTAGTGATTGCCAGATGCCGAGTCGACTACGTAGGCCGTTTGACGGCACATCTGCCCACCGCTCGTCGCCTGTTGTTGATCAAGGCCGACGGTTCCGTGAGCATCCACGCCGACGACCGCGCCTACAAGCCGCTGAACTGGATGAGCCCGCCCTGCTGGCTCGTCGAAGACACCGTGGAAGACGCCGAAGCGCTGTGGGTGGTGACCAACAAGGCCGGTGAGGAACTGCGGATCACCATCGAGGAGATCGAGCACGACTCCCGTCACGAACTCGGTGTCGATCCGGGGCTCGTCAAGGACGGTGTCGAGGCGCACCTGCAGGAACTGCTCGCCGAACACGTCGAAACGCTCGGCAGCGGTTACACGCTCGTCCGGCGCGAGTACATGACGGCCATCGGTCCCGTCGACCTGCTGTGCCGGAACGCCGACGGGGCTTCCGTCGCCGTGGAGATCAAGCGCCGCGGAGACATCGACGGTGTCGAGCAACTCACCCGGTACCTCGAACTGCTCAACCGTGACCCGCTGCTGGCGCCGGTGAGCGGTGTCTTAGCCGCCCAGCAGATCAAGCCGCAGGCCAAAACCCTTGCCACCGACCGCGGAATCCGGTGCCTGGTGCTCGACTACGAAGCGCTGCGCGGCACCGAGAGCACCGAGTTCCGGCTCTTCTGAGGCCTAGGCTGAACCCGTGCCCCGTCGTAAACCGCAGCGGAAGAACACACGCCGCAACGCGCCCCCGGACACGTCCGAGGGCTCGCTGTTCGGTAGTGCAATGATGCGTCAGGAATCCGGGCCCGCGGGCTACGCCGACGAGAGCTTCATCGTGCGCACGATCCCCGGGGCCCGGGCCACCAAGTCGTACCGGTGCCCCGGCTGCGATCACGACATCCGGCCGGGCGTCGCCCACCTCGTCACCTGGCCGGCCGAATACGGCGGAGCCGAGGACCGGCGGCACTGGCACACCGGGTGCTGGTCGGGACGCAGCACCCGGGGCCTCACACGCAGGTGGTCCTAGCTTCCCGTCTTCACGGTCCGCTGATCCGCCGTCCGGTTCGCCGGGTTCTTCTCGACGGTGGACAGCACTGCAGTGTCCTCGTCGGAGTTGTCCGTCTCGTCCGCGGAGTTCTTCCCGGACTCGTTCTGCGCGGACTTCCGGTCCGCGCCACCGGCCGTTGCCGACTTGCTGTTCGTGTTCTCGGTGAAGCGCTTCTCCGAGCCCGATGCCGCGGTGTCGGGCTGCGCGTCCAATAGTTCGCTCTCCCGGTTGACCGACGCCAACATTGCGGGAACGGAATCGAGCTGTCCCCGAATCCCCAAGAGCTGCGCCAGGATCCGGCCGCGGAGTACGCGAAGTTCTTCCGCCAGTTCCTTGGCGTGGGCGATCTTGCGCTCCGACTGGTCGGTGGCCGCCTGCAGCCTGCGCTCCGCCTCGTGTGTGGCGTCCGCGAGACGACGCTGCGCCTCGGCCTTGCTGGTGGACTCGAGCTCGTTGACCGCCGTGATCGTCTTCTGGCGGCGCTCGGACATCGCGAGGTCGAAGTCTTCCTGCACCTGCGATCGACGCAGTTCGGCCTCGGCAGCCAGGCGGTCGCGCTCGGACTGAGCGGCCTCGACGATCTTCGCCGCCTCCGTGCGGGCCTTCGCCATGGTCTGCTCGTGCTGAATCTCGAGAGCGCTCCGGCGGTCTTCGAGTTCCGCGACCAGCGACTCGTACTGGCCACGGAGCTGCGCGCCCTCCTGCTCGGCGACGGAGATCATCTCGGCGGCGTCGGCCTCGGCCTTCGCGCGCACCTCGGACGCCTCGTCCGACGCGAGCCGGAGCATGCGCGAGATACGGTCGCTCATTCCCTCCGCGGTGGTCGGCGGAACGGACAGGCGGTCGACATCCTTGCGCAGATCGTCGATCTCGTCCCGCGCATCGTCGAGCTGCTTGGCGAGATCCCGCGCCTGCGCCGCCGCGGCGTCGCGGTCGGCGGCAGTGACGCGGAGCTCGGCGTCGAATCGCTCGAAGTAGTTGCGTACCTCGTCCCGGTCGAATCCCTTGCGCACGGTGGAAAAGGGAAGGGGGATCGAACCACGGTCCTGCTCGTTTACCATGGCCGCCAATCTACCTGGGCAAAGTAGAACTTGTCTCTGCGCCTGGTACCCGGCGGCCGGCCACAGCTCTAGTGGGTCGCAGACGGCTCGACGAGCTCCACGAGAACTCCGCCCGCATCCTTCGGGTGGACGAAATTGATGCGCGAATCGGCGGTGCCGCGGCGCGGTGCGTCGTACAGCAGCCGTACACCGCGCTCGCGCAACTGGGCGGAGATGGCGTCGATGTCCGTGACGCGGTACGCGAGCTGCTGGAGACCGGGACCGCTGCGATCGATGAACTTGGCGATGGTCGAGTTCTCGTTCAACGGTGCGAGAAGCTGCAGCGCGGTGCTGCCCTCGGGGGAGCCGACCACGCTCAGCATCGCTTCGCGCACGCCCTGCTCCTCGTTCACCTCTTCGTGCGTTGACACCATGCCGAGGTGTTCGGAGTACCACGCGATGGCGGCGTCGAGGTCGGGAACCGCGATGCCGACGTGGTCGATGGCGGTCACCAGGTCCGAGGACAGCGGTGACGTGGTCTGGGTGGGGGAGGACTGTGTCATGCTCCCGACGTTAGCGCTACCGTTTCGGTAGTTCTCGTCGGGATGTGACTTCCGTCGCCCCGCACCTGTCTATTTGTCTCACGCGGAGGAAATCGTGACCAGTTCTGTGATCGTCGCCGGAGCCCGGACCCCGATGGGCCGGTTGCTGGGTTCGTTGAAGGATGTGTCGGGTTCGGATCTGGGTGGCGTGGCGATTCGTGGTGCGTTGGAGAAGGCGGGCGTCGCTCCCGAGCAGGTCGAGTACGTGATCATGGGTCAGGTGCTGACGGCGGGGGCGGGTCAGATCCCGGCGCGGCAGGCTGCGGTGGCCGCGGGGATCGGGATGGATGTGCCGGCCCTGACCATCAACAAGGTGTGTCTGTCGGGGATCGACGCGATCGCACTGGCGGATCAGCTGATCCGGGCCGGCGAGTTCGACGTCGTCGTCGCCGGGGGTCAGGAGTCGATGTCGCGCGCCCCGCACCTGCTGGAGAAGTCGCGGGAGGGTTTCAAGTACGGCGACGTCACGATGCGCGACCACATGGCCTTCGACGGGTTGTACGACATCTTCACCGATCAGGCGATGGGGAGTCTGACCGAGGCGAAGAACGCGGAGGACGGGCAGCGGATCAGCCGCGAGGAGCAGGACGCGTTCGCGGCAGCGTCGCATCAGAAGGCGGCCCGGGCCTGGAAGGACGGGGTGTTCGACGACGAGGTGGTGCCGGTGCCGGTGCCGCAGCGCAAGGGTGATCCGGTGCTGGTTGGCTCCGACGAGGGCGTGCGCGGCGATACGACGGTGGAATCCCTGGCCAGGCTGCGGCCGGCGTTCAGCAAGGACGGCACGGTCACCGCAGGGTCGGCGTCGCAGATCTCCGACGGTGCGGCCGCTGTCGTGGTGATGAGCAAGGCGAAGGCGCAGGAACTCGGGGTGTCGTGGATCGCCGAGATCGGCGCGCACGGGGTGGTGGCGGGTCCGGATTCGACGTTGCAGTCGCAGCCGGCGCGGGCCATCGCGAAGGCGTGCGCCAAGGAGGGGATCGACCACAAGGAGCTGGATCTGGTGGAGATCAACGAGGCGTTCGCCGCGGTGGGGATCGCGTCGACGCGGGAGCTGGGGTTGGATCCGGAGATCGTGAACGTCAACGGCGGGGCGATCGCGATGGGGCACCCGCTGGGGATGTCGGGGGCGCGGATCGCATTGCATCTGGCGTTGGAGCTGCGTCGTCGCGGCGGGGGTGTGGGCGCTGCGGCGCTGTGCGGTGGTGGCGGCCAGGGTGACGCCCTGATCGTGCGCGTCCCCAAGGCGTGACACGACGACAGTCCGTGGTGGTGTATCTCACACCACTACGGACTGTCGTAGATGGTCGGGCACAATGGTCGGCATGGCGAACGTCTTCGATCTCAGCACCACGGCCAAGCGCTTCCGATTTGTCGCAATTCTGGAGGCCTTCACCTGGCTCGGCCTCCTCATCGGCATGGCCTTCAAGTACCTGCCTGCCGACGGCAACGAGATCGGCGTGAAGATCTTCGGCCCCATCCACGGCGGCGTCTTCGTCCTGTACCTGCTCATCTCGCTGTGGACCGCCCGCAAGCTGAGCTGGAATCTGGTCACCACCTTCTGGGCGCTCGTCGCCAGCGTCCCGCCGTTCGGCACCGTCGTATTCGAGGTCTGGGCGGCCCGCACCGGCCGGATGGGCGAACTGTCCCGGTCGAGCGCAGTGAAGAGTGAACCGTCGTTCGTCTGATCCACTCCGCGGTAGGCACGGCCCGCATTCCGGTGCGCGCTCAAATCGTGACAAACTGGTGGACGTGACTCGACCAGGTTCTCGTCCGTCAGCGCGTTCCTCAGCAGTGGCCGCAGCCATGAGCGGAGCAGTCGATCTCTCCGCCCTCAAGGAGCGTGCGGCCGCTCCGCCCCCGCCGGCGCCCGCACCCTCCGGGGACGGCGCCGCTCCGGCCGCATCCGGGAGTACCGGACTCGCCCCCGTCATCGACGTCACCGAGGCGACGTTCGAGGCGGAGGTGCTCGTCCGGTCCCAGCAGGTCCCGGTGGTCGTCGACCTGTGGGCCACCTGGTGCGAGCCGTGCAAACAACTCTCACCCCTGCTCGAAAAGCTGGCACACGAGGCAGGCGGCACCTGGGTGCTCGCCAAGGTCGACGTCGATGCCAACCCGCGCATCGCGCAGGCCTTCGGCGTCCAGTCCGTCCCGACCGTCGTCGCCATCGCCGGCGGACAGCCGCTCGCCGACTTCCAGGGCGCTCAGCCCGAACCTCAACTGCGCCAGTGGCTCGCCGCCGTCCAGCAGGCAACCGCCGGAAAGCTGTCCGGACCGCCGGCCGCGGACGGGAACGCCGACGAGCCCGAGCCGGAGGACCCGCGCTTCGTGGCCGCCGAGGCCGCGCTCGACGAAGGCGACCTGTCGGCAGCCGAAGCCGAGTTCCAGAAGATCCTCGACGAGGAACCGGCCAACACCGAGGCGCAAGGCGCGATCCGCCAGGTGCGTTTCCTCGCCCGCGTGCAGTCCGTCGATCCCGGCGCCGTCGCCGCGGCGGACGCCGCCCCGAACGACATCGACGCCCAGCTGCAGGCCGCGGACGTCGAGGTCTATTCCCAGGCCCCGGACGCGGCGTTCGCCCGGCTCATCGGAGTCGTCGCCCGCAGCGCCGGCGACGACAAGACGCGGGTACGGACACGTCTGCTGGAACTGTTCGAACTGTTCGACCCGGCCGAACCGGTCGTCATGACCGCGCGCCGGAAACTCGCCGCCGCACTGTACTGACGAGAAAACCGGGGTGAGTGCCGACGGCACTCACCCCGGTTTTCTCGTCTGATGGTCAGCTTCGAACGCGCTCCACCCGTCCGACCAGGAAGACGTACGACGCGATCCCGACCGCGGTCACCACGGTCATGTAGACGAATCCCGGCGCGAAGCTGTCGTCGGTGACGAGCAACCCGATCACGATGGGTGTCGCGATCGACGACAGGTTGCCGATGAAGTTGAACATTCCACCGGTGAGCCCGAGCAGTCGTTCCGGCGCGAGTGCCGACACCAGCGACCACGTGATCGACGCGAGCCCGTTGCCGAAGAACGCGATGGACAGGAACACGATCACCATCGCCGTCGAGTCGGTGAAGTTGGCGCCGATCATCGCAACGGTCAGCAACAGTCCCACAATGATCGGGCCCTTGCGGGCGACTCCGAGAGACACCCCCTTGCGTAGCAGGAAGTCGGAGAAGACTCCGGAGAACAGCACACCCACGAGTGCCGCGACGAACGGCAGCGAGGCGAGGAATCCGGACTTGATGTAATCCATGTCCCGGTACTCGACGAGGTACGTGGGGAACCAGGTGAGGAAGAACCACAGCGTCGACGTGAGGCAGAACTGCCCCAGGTAGATTCCCCACAGCTTGCGCCGGCCGAGGACGGTGGCGACATCGTTCCGGGTCACGGCCGGACGTTCGGGCTGCTGCTCGTCCAGGAGGTCGACGAGTCCGCCGCCGTCGCGGATCAGGTCGATCTCGGCGTCGTTCGCCCGCGAATCGCGTGGCTCGCGGTAGAACGCGTACCACACGGCACCCCAGACCGCCCCGATCGTTCCGGTCACGATGAATACCCAGTGCCACGACAGCACGGACTGCAGCCAGGACAGGAACGGCGTGAGCAGGGCCAGTCCGATGAACTGCCCGGACGTGTAAAAGCCGATCACCGTCGCACGTTCCCGCTCGGGGTACCAGGCCGTCGCGACCCGATTGTTGATCGGATACGCGGGCGCCTCGAACACACCGACCAGCAGGCGCAACGCGATGAGCGCCACGAAGCCACCGATGACCCCCATGAACGCGGTCGCGACCGACCACAGGATGAGGCAGCCGGGGTAGAGCAGTCTCGGGGGAATCCGGTCGACCAGCCATCCACCGGGAATCTGCAGCGCCGCATAGGTCCAGCCGAACGCCGACAGGAGAAGTCCCTGCTGCGCCTTGGTGAGGTCCATTTCGTCCGCGATCGCGGGCATCGCGATAGACAGGTTCGCCCGGTCCATGTAGTTGATGACGACGGTCACGAACAGCATCACCGCGATGAGAACGCGCGCCTTCGACGCCTGCGCGGCCACCGTAGTGGACTTGCCGATCTTCTGGGTCTGCACCATTGCCCTCACCACTCCGCGAAGGATCCGTCGCTGTGGCGCCAGACCGGGTTTCGCCAGCGATGTCCTTCGGCGGCCCGCTCGATGACGTACTCCTCGTTCACCTCGATGCCCAGTCCCGGACCGGTGGGGATCCGGACCTGACCGTCCGCGTAGGTGAACACGGACGGGTCGACGAGATAGTCGAGGAGATCGTTCGACGTGTTGTAGTGGATGCCGAGGCTCTGTTCCTGGATCGTCGCGTTGTAGCAGCCCGCGTCGATCTGCAGGCACGTCGCCAGGGCGATCGGCCCGAGGGGGCAGTGCAGCGCGAGTGCCACGTCGTACGCCTCGGCCATGTGCGCGATCTTCCGGGCCTCGGTGATTCCGCCGCAGTGTGACGGATCCGGCTGGATGATGTCCACGGCCCCGGACGCGAGGACGGTTTTGAAATCCCAACGGGAGAACAACCTCTCACCCAGCGCGATCGGGATCGGCGACTGTCGCAGCACGTCGACGAAACCGTCGACGTGCTCGGAGAGGACCGGTTCCTCGACGAACATCAGCCGGAACGGTTCGAGTTCCTTCAGCAGCACCTTGGCCATCGGCTTGTGCACCCGGCCGTGGAAATCGACGCCGATGCCGATGTTCGGGCCCACTGCGTCCCGTACCGCGGCGACGTTGGCGAGGCACCGGTCCACCTTGTCCCAGGAGTCCAGGTACTGCAGTTCCTCCGTGCCGTTCATCTTCACGGCGGTGAACCCCCGGTCGACCACCTCGCGTGCCGCCTTCGCGGTGTCCGACGGGCGGTCGCCGCCGATCCAGGAATAGACCTTGATCCGGTCGCGGACGCGGCCGCCGAGAAGCTCGTACGCCGGCACGCCGAGGGCCTTGCCCTTGATGTCCCACAGGGCCTGGTCGATGCCAGCAAGCGCGCTCATGTGGATGCCGCCGCCGCGGTAGAAACCCGCGCGGTACATGACCGTCCACAGGTCCTCGATCTGCGTCGGATCCTGCCCGATCAGGTAGTCGGACAGTTCCTCCACTGCGGCGGCGACGGACGCGGCCCGGCCTTCGAGCACCGGTTCGCCCCAGCCGACCACGCCGTCGTCCGTCTCGATCCGCAGGAACAGCCACCTGGGGAGTACGGCGTACGTGGTGAGTGACGTGATCTTCATGAGTCCTCCTGTGCGGGGCTGTGGTGGTGGCCCCGGTGGTCGTGGGTGTCGGTTCAGGCGGCTTCGGCCGACCAGATGTTCATCAGGGTGAGGGCGCGGTCGCGGACGGTGTCGGCGCCGTCCCCGGGCCGGTACAGGCAGGTTCCGAGTCCCGCGCCGCCCGCTCCCGCGGCGGCCCACTCGGCGAGGTTGGTGCGGTCGACGCCGCCGACGGGGAGCAATTCGACCTCCGTCGGCAGGACCGCCCGCCAGGCCTGCATCCCGGCTGTCCCGACCGAGTCGGAGGGGAACAGTTTGATGCTGCGCGCTCCCGCACCGACGGCGCGAAACGCCTCGGTCGGAGTGGCGGCTCCCGGATAGGGGCGCAGGTTTCGGGCAACGGCGGCGCCGATGACCTCGACGTCGGTGTTGGGGGAGACGATGATCCGGGAGCCGGCCGCTTCGGACCGGATCACGTCGTCGACGCTCAGCACGGTCCCGGCCCCGATGACGCAGACGTCGCCGACGGCCGCCGCCAACCGCTCGATCGAGTCGAACGGTCGCGGCGAGTTCAGCGGGACCTCGATCGCCGTGAACCCGGCGTCGACGAGGGCCGAGCCGACGGCGACGATCTCCTCCGGGGTGATGCCGCGCAGAATGGCGATCAAACCGGTGGTTGTAGTGACTGTGGTGCTCATAGTGACTCCTTCTCGGGATTCGTGGATGGCGCCGGGTCGACCAGCCCCGCATCGAGCGCCACCCGCCACAGCCCCTGTGCCGCGGCTTCCTCGGCGACGATGTCGGCGGCCACGCCGTGAACACGCAGTCCGGCTGCGTAGCGTCGGCAGAGATCGGCGTTTCCGCACAACAGCATTCGATTCTCGGCGGTGTACTGGGGCAGGAGATGCCGGATTTCGTCGGCGATGATCACGCCGGAGACGTAGTCGGGAAGCGAGCCCGGATCGAGGAGTCCGTCGAGCACGAGCGCGCGTGCGCCGAACAGTTCGGCGGGCAGTCCGCGTGACGGCGTCGACGTTCCGGTGGCGAGGCCCCGCTCGAACGCGGCATCGTCGCGCACGGCGGTGGTGGCGGTGCGGCCGAGGATGCCGTGCCGGATCACCAGGCCGTACAACTCGCCCGACATCGACGTGGCGAACGAGACGATCTTGCGGTTCTCGACTCGTGCCCACTTGGTGTGTGTTCCGGGGAGCACGATCGTCAGTGGGCGGTCGGTCGGGGGGAGCATGCCCAGTGCCCCGATGATCTGCGTCTCCTCGCCCCGCATGACGTCGCCGGCCACAGTGCCGTCGGCCGCGGGGGCGACGCGCAGGCCGGGTACGACGTGCAGAACTCCGCGTGGATGGGCGACCGTGGTCAGGTCGTCGGCGCCGATCGCGAGATCGGTCGGTGTGGTCAGATAGCCGGCTTCGCGCCAACCCTGGGCGCTGCCGACCATGCCGCACGCGATCGCCGGGAGATTGGGGGTGGCCGCGATCCAGTCGCCGCAGGCCTCGTCGAAGGCGGCTTCGTAGTCACGGGTGCGCGATGCGGGGTCGTCTCCGGTGGTGCCGAGCAAGCCGAAGTCCGGCCGGCGAACGTCCAGAATGCGGCCGCCGTCGCCGAGGAGCCAGGCGCGCTGTGACGACGTGCCCCAGTCGAGGGCGATCAGCCGCGGTGCCGAGGGGGCGGGGGTGTTCTGGATCACGCGAACCACTATCGGACGCGAATCCCATAATGACGAACATGGTCCCTATATGTGGGACAGTGGGGTGTGGCGATTCCTCCGTACGACATTCCACCCGGCACGCAGACGCTCGCCCGAGGGCTGGCGGTGGTCCGTGCCGTCTCCGACGGCGCGCAGGATCTCCGCGCGGTCGTCGAGAGCACCGGGCTGGGGCGCAGCACCGCGCACCGTCTCGTGCAGTTGCTGGTCCACGAGGGCTACCTCCGGAGCGGAAGCCGCGGCTACACCCTCGGCCCGACGTTGATCGAACTGGGGTTCAAGGCGTTGCACGGCAACCCGCTGCCCGTCGTCGCGCGCCCGATCCTCGAGGAGCTGTCGGCGCACGTCCACGACACCGTGCACCTGGCGGTCGAGGACGGCGGTTCGGTGCTGTACCTCGACAAGTTGCCGGGGTCGCGGGGTGCCGAGATGCGCTCCCGCATCGGGCACCGCATGCCGCTGACCCGCGCGCCGGGGTCGGAAAGGCTCTGCTGCTGGATTCCGCCGAGCGCTGGGATGCGCTGTACGAGAGCGACGCCGCGCAGGGACAGCGGCCGCCGGGCTCCCGCGGATCGGCGGACTTCCTCGCGCGCATGCAGGACTACGCGCGGCGGGGCGCGGCGATGGACCTCGAGGACAACGAACCCGGAATCCGCTGCGTGGCGGCGCCGGTGCGGGACGCGTCGTGCGCGATCGTCGGTGCGATCAGCGTGTCGGCCACGAGCCCGTACATGCCCGACGAGCGCATGCGCGGACTCGTTCCGGTCGTGTGCCGGGCCGCCGGGCGGATCTCCGCGGCGCTCGGCTACCGGGAAATCTGACGCAGCGGTCGGGGGACGTCACGTGGTGGGACGGTCAGCGGTACCGGCCCTCGCAGGCCTGCTCACCGCCGAGCACTCCGGTGCGGAACGCGTCCACCCGGGAGAATCCGCTCGGCACGGTCTCCCCGTTGACGTCACTGGCCGCGAGTCCGTCGGTGAGCAGCCCCGACACGGCCTCGTCGAGGTCGCCCGGGGACAACCACACGCTGCCTGCCTCCAGGGAAGCGGGACTGTCCGGGCTCAACGCGCTGGTGACGACACCGGACAGGCAGGCGGCTCGCAGCGCGGTCTGGGGTGAGTGCAGATCGTTACCCCGGTCCCGTTGCAACGCCAGGGTGTACCGCGACGCGAGCAGGACGTACGCGTTGTAGTCGCCGGTGAGTTTGGTCTGGAACAGTTCCCGCCTGCCCGGGCGGCCCGGTGTGCCGCGTTCGGCGAGGGCGTCGACACTGACCCCGATCGTGTTGGTGGCCGGGCAGTACGACACCGGTTCGGTCGCGTCGGCGTCGGGGCAGTCGAGGTCGGCGCCGTCGAGTTGCAGCGTGGGGGGATCGCTGAGATCGAAGATCTGCTGGAAGGACGTGAAGAACGCCTCGAGCGACTCCTCGGTGACGGGGAGTTCGCCGTCGTCGCTCTCGTCGTCGAACCGCTGAGGCAGATCTGCGCGACGCGAGACGATCTCCTTCTCGTCGATGCGCGTGCACGGCGCCGGACCGTCCGTGAAACCGATCTGGGTGGCGGTGACACGTTCGAACGCCGAGCCGTGCACGTTGTCGGGATCGTTCGGGTCGGTGTCCCCGATGGCGACCGCGGACGCCAGTACCTTGTTCAGCCCGTCCGACGTGTTCAGCGTGAAGTGGGTCGCCTTGTCTTCCGCGATGTACCGCATGAACGCCCCCGCGAAGCAGTCGGCCTGCTGTTCCCGCACGATGCCACCGCCCACGTTCTCGTCCGCGATTCCCGCCTTCGTCTGCACGGCGTGCCCGTACTCGTGCGCCAGAACGAAGACGGCCGCGACGACACCGAACTTCTCCACCACCTCGGGCAGCAGCAGCGCCCGGTCCCAGCCGATCGTGTGGTCGGTGCTGCAGTAGCCGGCGTTGAGGAGTTCCTCGGTGCGGTCCCCGCAGAAGCGCGGGCCGTCGGAGTCGCGCGGATCCCAGGAGATCAGTTCCTCGACCGGCTCGAAGTTGCGCTGGAACAGCGCGGGGAACTCGGTGCGCCAGTAGTCCTCGATGTCGCTGACCGCGTTGGCGGCCATCGTGTCGATGTCACCGCCGTCGGTGCCGGTGACGGGGAGGTCGGCGTCGGGCACGCCCTTGCGGGCACCGCTCGGACCCGACGTGGCATCGAGTCCCGCCACCTTGAACGGATCGTCGTAAATGGACGCGGCCTCACCGTCCACCGAACGCGTGCACCCGGACAGGACGACCGCAGTCACGGCCAGAACGCCCACGCTCGCAGCCCACTGCCGACGTCGGGTCAGCAAGGCCGTGCCTTCATCAACGCTCCAGACTCATCCAGATCGCGCCGTTCGCGGGCAGTGCCACCTCGGCAGAGGCGGGACGGCCGTGCCACGGCTGCGAAGTTGCCGTCACCGCACCGAGATTTCCCCAACCCGATCCCGCGTAGATCTCGGCGTCGGTGTTGAGAATTTCACGCCATTCGCCCCGTTCTGGCAAGCCCACACGATAATTCGCGTGCGGGGAACCCGAGAAATTGAACAGGCAGGCCAGGATCGACCCGTCGGTGCCGTAGCGCAGGAAGCTCAGGACGTTGTTCGCGGTGTCGTTGGCGTCGATCCAGGAGAACCCGCCCGGCGAGGTGTCGAGAGTCCACAACGCCGGGTGTTCGCGGTAGGTGGCGTTGAGGTCGTGGACGAGCCGGAGCAGACCGCGGTGGAAGCCACCGGTGTACGGGTCGTCCAGCTGGTACCAGTCGAGTCCGCGCTCCTCGGACCATTCCGCGGTCTGTCCGAATTCCTGACCCATGAACAGCAGTTGCTTGCCGGGGTGCGACCACATGTACGCCAGCAGGGCACGAACACCGGCGGCCTTCGCGTAGTCGTCGCCGGGCATCCGCGTCCACAGCGTGCCCTTGCCGTGCACCACCTCGTCGTGACTGATGGGCAGCAGATAGTTCTCGCTCCACGCGTACATCAGGGAGAACGTGATCTCGTGATGGTGATAGCTGCGGTGGACGGGATCGTGCGCCATGAAACCGAGGGTGTCGTGCATCCACCCCATGTTCCATTTCATGTTGAAACCGAGACCACCGACGTTGGTCGCGCGGGTGACACCCGGCCACGCCGTCGACTCCTCGGCGATGGTGACGACCCCGCGGTGCTGCTTGTGGACCGTGGCGTTGGTCTCCTGCAGGAAGGCGACGGCCTCGAGGTTCTCCCTGCCGCCGTGGATGTTCGGCGTCCAACCGCCCTCCGGCCGCGAATAGTCGAGGTACAGCATCGACGCGACCGCGTCGACGCGCAGACCGTCCACGTGGAACTCGTCGAGCCAGTACAGCGCGTTCGCGACGAGGAAGTTGCGCACCTCGCGGCGCCCGAAATCGAACACATATGTTCCCCAGTCGAGTTGCTCGCCGCGCTGGGGGTCGCTGTGCTCGTAGAGCGGTGTGCCGTCGAAACGTGCCAGCGCCCACTCGTCCTTGGGGAAGTGCGCGGGAACCCAGTCGACGATGACCCCGATGCCGGCGGCGTGCAGATGGTCGACGAACCACCGGAAGTCGTCGGGGGAGCCGAATCGTGAGGTGGGCGCGTAGTACGACGTGACCTGGTACCCCCACGAACCGCCGAACGGGTGCTCGGCGACCGGCAGCAGTTCGACGTGGGTGAATCCCGTCTCGGTGAGGTGGGTAGCGAGTTGTTCGGCCATCTCGCGGTAGTTCAGCCCGGGCCGCCACGAAGCGAGGTGGACCTCGTACACGCTCATCGGGGACTGCGCCGGCTCGGTGGCCGCGCGCTGCGCCAGCCATTCGGCGTCGTTCCATTCGTACGTGCTCACCGACACCCGGGACGCGGTGGCGGGCGGGACCTCGGTCGCGAAGGCCATGGGGTCGGCCTTGTCGCGCACACTGCCGTCAGGCCCGTGGACCCGGAACTTGTACAGGTCGCCGACCTCGATACCGGGAACGAACAACTCCCACACCCCGGTGGAGCCGAGTACCCGCATCGGGTAGTTCCGCCCACTCCACCCGTCGAAATCGCCGATCACACTCACTCCGCGGGCATTGGGAGCCCACACGGCGAACGAGGTGCCGGTGACGGTGCCGTCGGGGGTGTCGTAGCGGCGGCGGTGCGCGCCGAGGATCTCCCACAGCCGCTCGTGCCTGCCCTCACCGAACAGGTGCAGGTCGAGTTCCCCCAGCGTGGGCAGGAATCGGTACCCGTCGGCGGAGACGTCGTTGTGGCCACCCGGCCACGTCGTGGACAGCCGGTAGTCCATCAGATCCCGGTACGGGACGAGTGCCCCCCACACACCGTGCGCGAGGTGCTCCAGCGAGAAGCTCGTCCCCCCGATGACGGCGTCGACGGCCTCGGCGTGGGGGCGCAGTGCGCGGATCACCGTGCCGTCGGGGTGCGGGTGTGCGCCCAGGATCGAGTGCGGGTTGTGGTGCTCGCCCCGGGACAGCAGGTCGAGGTCGGCGGCGTCCGGTGCGATGGCGACAGGCGGTTCGACGGTCACTATGTACCTCCGCGGTAGGCCAGCTTCGTTCTGGCCGGATAGGGGATCGACGGTAATGCCAGGATATGGGCCACCGAGCGCCAGGGTTCCAGGCGCACGAAGTTGGTCTGCCCCCAGTGATACTGCTCCCCGGTGACCTCGTCGAGCACGGTCAGGTGGTCGTGCCAGTCGCGGCCCAGCGCGGGCATGTCCAGCCACACGTTGCCCTGCTCGGCGCCGTAGGGGTTGAGGTTGATCACCGTCAGCACGGCATCCCCGGTGGTGGCGTCGAACTTGGAATAGGCGATCAGGGCGTCGTTGTCGACGTGGTGGAAATGGATGTTGCGCAACTGCTGCAGCGCCGGATGCTGCCTGCGGATCCGGTTGAGCGCCGTGATCCACGGTTCGAGGGACTCGCCGCGCGCGGCGGCGCCCTCGAAGTCGCGGGGACGCAGCTGATACTTCTCCGAGTCGAGGTATTCCTCACTGCCCGGTCGCACCGGAACGTGTTCGTACAGTTCGTATCCCGAGTACACCCCCCACGAGGGGGACAGTGTGGCCGCCAGGGCGGCGCGCAGGGCGAACATTCCCGGGCCGCCGGTCTGCAGGCTCTCGTGCAGGATGTCCGGGGTGTTGACGAAGAGGTTCGGGCGCGCCTCGTCGGCCTTGGCGGCGATCTCCTTGCCGAACTCCGTCAGCTCCCACTTGGCCGTCCGCCACGTGAAATACGTGTAGGACTGGGTGAAGCCGCGGCGGGCGAGACCGTACAACCGTGCGGGACGGGTGAACGCCTCGGACAGGAACAGGACGTCCGGATCCGACTTCTTGACCTCGGCGATCAGCCACTCCCAGAAGTCCGGCGGCTTGGTGTGCGGGTTGTCGACCCGGAAGATCTTGACGCCCGCCGCAACCCAGTGCCGGACGACCCGCAGGACCTCCGCGTAGATGCCGTCGCGGTCGTCGTCGAAGTTGACCGGGTAGATGTCCTGGTATTTCTTCGGCGGGTTCTCGGCGTAGGCGATGGTGCCGTCGGGGAGCACTGTGAACCATTCGGGGTGCTTCTTCGCCCACGGATGGTCCGGCGCGGCCTGCAGGGCCAGGTCGATCGCCACCTCCATGTGCAGCTTCCGGGCGGCAGCGATGAACGCCTTGAAATCGCGCATCGTCCCGAGCTGCGGATGAATCGCGTCGTGGCCGCCCTCGTCCGAGCCGATCGCCCACGGCGAACCGACGTCGTCGGGGCCGGGGGTCAGCGTGTTGTTGGGGCCCTTCCGGTTGATCTTGCCGACCGGATGGATCGGTGGGAGGTACACCACGTCGAATCCCATCGACGCGATGCGCGGAAGTGCGGTCACGGACGTGGCGAACGTGCCGTGCCGGGGCTTGCCGTTCTCGTCCCAGCCGCCGGTGGACCGCGGGAAGAACTCGTACCACGACCCGAACAGGGCACGCGTGCGATCGACGAGCACGGTGTGCGGTTCGCTCTTCGTGACGAGATCGCGCAGCGGATGTGCGCGCAGCAGTTCGGTGACGTCCGACCCGAACGCCGGGGCCACACGTTCGGAGAGGTGACGGTCGGAACGCAGCGACGCCGCGACCCCGGCCAGCCGCGAGCGGTCCGCGCGGGGGACGCCCTTCGCGGCACGCTCGAACAACTGCGCACCGATCTCGAGGTCGTTGGCCAGTTCGGCCGGCCCCTGTCCCACCGCCAGCTTGGCCTCGACCGCGTGCTTCCACGTGGTGACTGGATCGCTCCAGGCCTCGATCCGGAACGTCCAGACGCCCTCGCCGGTCGGGGTGAAGGAACCGTCGACGGTGTCGGGCACCGGACCGCCGGTCATCGGAATGCGGAAGGTCGCCGAGCCGCCCGACGCGGCACTGCGCGGTCCCCGCACCGCGAGCGTGGCGGCCACGGCGTCGTGACCTTCACGCCACACGGTTGCCCGGACGGGAAACACCTCACCCACAACGGCCTTGGCGGGATACCGACCGCACCCGATGTTCGGTTCCACGTCGTCGATACCGAGTCGACCTGTCACGCTGGGCTCCGTTCCATAGCCGGAAGTTGCCGGCGGCTCGTGGGCTGGGCCGCCCGTTCAACCGTAATGGAGTCGACCGGTTCCTGTCCGTATTGGAGTTCTGACGTCTACCCGCCCCGACACGGAGCAACGACGCCCGTAGTGCGTTATCGTTCGCGAGGTGAAAGCCTTGCGTCGGTTCACTGTCCGAGCCCACCTTCCGGAGCGGCTCGCTGCCCTCGGTCCGCTGTCCACCAATCTTCGCTGGTCGTGGCATCCGGCGACGCAGGAACTGTTCGGATTGCTGGACGCGGAACTCTGGCGGCAGGTGCAGTTCGACCCGGTCCGCATGCTCGGTGAGGTCGATCCCGCCCGCCTCGACGAACTGGCCGAGGACGTCGCGTTCCTGGCCCGGCTCGACGCCGCGGCCGCCGACCTCGACGACTACCTGTCCCGGCCCCGCTGGTATCAGAACCAGCAGGCCAAGGGAGTGTCGCTCGACGGTGGGATCGCGTATTTCTCAATGGAGTTCGGGGTCAGCGAGGTGCTGCCCAACTACTCCGGTGGACTCGGAATTCTCGCAGGTGACCACCTGAAGGCGGCGTCCGATCTGGGCCTGCCGCTGATCGGTGTCGGCCTGTTGTACCGCTCGGGTTACTTCCGGCAGTCGCTGACCGCGGACGGCTGGCAGGCCGAGCACTACCCGCCGCACGACCCGCAGGGCCTGCCGCTGCGTCTGCTCACCGAGTCCGGGCCGCAGTCGTCGGGTGGGGCGCCCGTCCTCGTCCACGTCGCGATCCCCGGGGGCCGGGTTTTGCGCGCCCGCGTGTGGATCGCCCAGGTGGGACGCGTCCCGCTGCTGCTGCTCGACTCCGACATCGCGGAGAACGACGCCGAGATGCGGGGCGTCACCGACCGTCTGTACGGCGGCGACCAGGACCACCGCATCAAACAGGAGATCCTCGCCGGCATCGGCGGTGTCCGGGCCGTGCGCGCCTACACCCACGCCTACGGCCTGCCCGACCCCGCCGTCTTCCACATGAACGAGGGGCATGCGGGTTTCCTCGGCATCGAGCGGATCCGTGAACTGGTCACCACCGGCGGGCTCGACTTCGACGAAGCGCTCGCCACGGTCCGGGCCGGCACGGTCTTCACCACCCACACCCCGGTGCCCGCGGGAATCGACCGGTTCCCGGCCGACCTCGTGCGGCACTACTTCGGCGGCGACAACGGTGCGAACGAATCCTCGCTGCTACCGGGGCTGACGATCGACCGGATCCTCGGACTCGGCCGCGAATCGGATCCGTCGGTGTTCAACATGGCCCACATGGGCCTGCGTCTCGGGCAACGGGCCAACGGCGTGTCCAAGCTGCACGGCATCGTCAGCCGCGAGATGTTCCAGCCGCTGTGGCAGGGATTCGACGCCGAAGAGGTACCGATCGGGTCGGTGACCAACGGTGTCCACGCGCCCACCTGGGCCGCACCCGAATGGATCGATCTCGCAACCCGCATCCTGGGCCCCGAACTGGTGGAGGAGGCCCGCGGCTGGGAGCGGCTGCAGGACCTGTCCGCCGAGGAACTGTGGTCGACCCGCAACGCGTTGCGCGGGAAACTGGTCGAGGAGGTGCGCCGCCGGGTACGCGCATCCTGGATCGAACGCGGTGCGACGTCCGCCGAACTCGGCTGGACGGACGAGGTGTTCGACCCGAACGTGCTCACCGTCGGCTTCGCCCGGCGAGTGCCCACCTACAAGCGACTGACGCTGATGCTCCGCGACCCCGAGCGGCTCCGGGCCCTGCTCCTCGACGAGAAGCGGCCCGTGCAGCTGGTGGTCGCCGGGAAGAGCCACCCCGCGGACGACGGCGGGAAGGCCCTCATCCAGCAGGTCGTGCGGTTCGCCGACGCCGCCGACGTCCGGCACCGCATCACCTTCCTGCCCGACTACGACATGTCGATGGCGCGGTACCTCTACTGGGGTTGCGACGTGTGGCTCAACAACCCGCTGCGCCCGCTCGAGGCGTGCGGCACGTCGGGGATGAAGTCCGCCCTCAACGGCGGACTGAACCTGTCGATCCGCGACGGCTGGTGGGACGAGATGTTCGACGGCGAGAACGGCTGGGCCATCCCGACCGCGGACGGCGTCGTCGATGAGACGCGGCGCGACGATCTCGAGGCCAGCGCACTGTACGAACTGCTCGAACGCGCCGTTCTGCCGAGGTTCTACGACCGTGCGGACGGCCTGCCGGTGCGCTGGGTGGAGATGGTTCGTCACACACTGCAGAATCTCGGACCCAAGGTGCTCGCGTCGCGGATGGTGCGCGACTACGCCGTCCAGTACTACGCGCCCGCCGCCGAAGCGGCCCGGACGGTGGCGGAAGAGAACTACGCCGGGGCCCGCGAACTCGCCGCGTTCCGTCGTCGCGTCGAGGCCGCCTGGCCGGCGGTGGCGGTCCTGCAGGTCGACGGCGCCGGACTACCCGACACTCCCGAGATCGGCGCCAACCTGGTGCTGCGCGCCCGCATCCGCCTCGGCGAACTGTCCGTCTCGGACGTCACCGTGCAGGCCGTGATCGGAAAGGCCGGACCGGACGAGGAACTCACCGACATCGTCACGGTCCCGATGACCCACTTCGCATCGGAGGAGTCGGGGGAGCTGTTCGTCGCCGACCTGGCCCTGCCGCTGTCCGGGTCGGTCGGATACACGGTGCGGGTCCTTCCGCACCACCGGTTGCTCGTCGCCCCGTCCGAGCTGGGCCTGGTGACGGCGCCGAACCCCTGACCGGCGCTACCGAGCCTTCACCGGCCGACGTCCCGGCGCTGGAATCCGGTGACCGCCGCGAGGAACAGGGCCGCCGCGAGTAGCAGCAGAACCGCGAGGGGAGTAGCCGAGAAACTCTCGGCAGGCAGGGCCGGCGTGTAGTGGAAGGGGGAGAGCACCCCGAACCAGTCGGGGAGCACTTCCCCGAACATTCCGGCGACGAGCACGTAGCCCAGAAATACCCACAACGCCGGCAACGCGCGCGGACTCAGGCCGTAGACGGCCGCGCACGCACCGACGATCACGAGCACGGCAGGCACGGAGTTCAGGGCCGCGCCGATCAACCGGCCGAGCGCCCCGGCATCGGACAGCGTGAACGCCGCGGTGATCCCCATGCCGACCCCCGCCGCCACCGCGATCGCGACCGCCGCAGCGGCGATCACGGCCAGCTGTCCACCGAGCCACGACGCCCGCGACACGGGGGTGGCCAGTGCCTCCTCGGCGCGACCGGACGATTCCTCGGAACGGATGGATACGACGGCGCCGACGGCGTACATCGCCGCCATCACCACCAGGAACACCAGATACAGGGCGAATGCACCGTCGGCCGCCGCCGCGGCGCCACCCGGCAGCAGCTGCGCGAGATCGGGATCCTGGTCGATGAAATCGCTGATCTGCTTGCCGAGTGAACCGATAGGCAGCGACAGCGCGAACACACCGACACCCCAGGCGAGGATCTGACCGCGCTGCTGACGCGCCGCCAGCGCGGTGATACCGGTCAGGCGGGGGGACGCCTCGGCGCGCCCGCCCCGCGGCGGAAGGAGCCCCGCCCCGACGTCCCGGCGACCGATGGCGGCATATGCGCACCCGACGGTCAGCGCCGCTGCGACGATTCCGATCAGCAACGGCCACCAGCGTTCGTCGACATAGGCGCGGGTGGCCTGCGACCAGCCGATCGGCGACACCCACGTCAGCAGGCTCCCGCTGTGTCCCTGCTGCACGTCGCCCACTGCACGCAGCAGATACCCGACGATGATCGCGGTGATCCCGACACCGCTTGCCGTGCGGGCGTGTTCGGTGAACTGGGACGCCAGCGCCGACAACGAGGTGAACACCAGACCCACCACCAGCACACCCGCGGACATGTTCAGCGAACCCGCCGGAGGCAGACCCACACCGAGCAACCCGATGACGAGCAGAAGCGCGACGAACAGGTTTGCGAGCGCCGCGGAGATCAGTCCCGCCGTGATTCCCGCATACCGCCCGACGACGCCGGCGCGTACCAGTTCCGTGCGTCCGGTCTCCTCCTCCGTCCGCAGATGCCGCGTCACCAGCAGCACCGACATGATCGCGACGGCCACCATCGTCATGCCGGCGATCTCGTTGGCCACCATCGCACCGAGCGTGTAGTCGTCCAGCCCGTACCCAGGCCCGGCGAGTGCCGTGGCTGCCGGCGACGAGATGAGTTCGGCACGGGCCTGCCGTGATTCGGCGGTCGGGTAGATGGTCGAGTAACTCGACGCGATCAGGACGGTGAGGCCCGCCACCGCGACCGTCCACACCGGAATCCGGACCCGGTCGGTGCGCACCGCCAGTTCGGCGAGCACACCCGTTCCGCTCAGTCGACTCACTGCGGCCGTCCGATCCCGAGTGCCTCGACCTCGTCGCGGTACTCGCGAAGGAACAGGTCCTCGAGCGTCGGCGGGTTGGCGGTGATCGAGATGATGCCCAGCCCCGTCAGCGTGGTCATGACCGGATCGATCTGATCGGAATCGACGTCGAACGTCACCGTGTTCGCGTCCTCACCCTTCTGCAGGTTGTGCACGCCGGGGACATTCGCGATGGGGGTGGGCTTGATCCGGGTGGTCGCCGTCACCGTGGTGCGGGTGAAATGGCGCAGTTCGGACAGCGTTCCCGCCTGCACGGTCTTACCCGCGCGAATGATGGTGACGGCGTGGCACAGCGCGTCGACCTCGGCGAGGATGTGGCTGGACAACAGCACCGTGCGTCCTTCGCGGGCGAATTCGGTGATGCACTCCTGAAACACCGCTTCCATCAACGGGTCCAGGCCCGACGTCGGCTCGTCGAGGATGAGGAGTTCGGTGTCGGCGGCGAGCGCAGCCACGAGAGCGACCTTCTGCCGGTTGCCTTTCGAATAGGTGCGGCCCTTGCGGGTGGGGTCGAGTTCGAACCGCTCGATCAGCGACGCTCGACGGACCGGATCGAGTCCGCCGCGCAGCCGCCCGAGAAGGTCGATCGCCTCGCCACCGGACAGATTGGGCCACAGGTTCACATCCCCCGGAACGTAGGCCAGTCGCCGATGCACAGGAACGGAATCCTGCCACGGATCGGAACCGAGAACGGACGCCGAACCGCCGTCGGCGCGCAGGAGGCCGAGGAGCACCCGGATGGTCGTGGACTTGCCCGAGCCGTTGGGTCCGAGGAATCCGTGCACCTCGCCCGACTTCACCTCCAGATCGAGGCCGTCGAGGGCGAGGACTTCGCCGAACTTCTTGGTGAGTCCGCGGACTGAGATCGCAAGGTCCATCGGTCGAGCATAGGTGCGCACCCCGTCGCTGTCCGACTCAGTGCGCGGCCGCGGTTCAGGGGCGCGAATCGCGGATCCGCCCCAGTGCCTTACGCACGACTTCCGGATCGGACGTCTCCCAGAACGGAGGCAGCGAGGCGCGAAGGTACCCGGCGTAGCGGGCCGTGGCGAGCCGCGGATCGAGGACGGCCACCACACCCTTGTCGTCGACGCTGCGCAGCAGACGTCCCACACCCTGTGCGAGCAGCAGCGCCGCGTGATTGGCTGCGACGGAGAGGAACCCGTTTCCGCCGCGCGACTCGACGGCCTTCTGCCGGGCGACCAGCAACGGGTCGTCGGGGCGGGGGAAGGGGATGCGGTCGAGAATTACGAGGCTGAGGGACGGGCCCGGCACGTCGACACCCTGCCACAGCGACAGCGTGCCGAACAGCGATGTCGGCTCGTCGCCGGCGAACGCCCGGACGAGGGCGCCCGTCGAGTCGTCGCCCTGGCACAGGATCGGGGTGTCGAGCCGGTCGCGCATGGCCTCGGACGCGGCCTTGGCGGCCCGCATCGACGAGAACAATCCCAGCGTGCGCCCGCCCGCCGCCTCGACGAGTTCGGCGATCTCGTCGAGATACGCGGGGGAGAGGCCGTCCCGGCCCGGCGGCGGAAGCTGCTTCGCGATGTAGATGATGCCGGCGCGGGCGTGGTCGAACGGCGACCCGACGTCGAGGGCGTTCCATTTGAGCGTGCCCGAATCGGACGGCGCCTCGGAGCCGGTGGCCGTCGCCGGATCGATCACGACTGACGATTCGGCAGGAAGTCCCCAGTTGACCGCGAGACCGTCGAACGACCCGCCCACAGTCAGCGTCGCCGACGTCAGGACCACGGTCGATTCGGCGAACAGCCGGGAACGCAGCAGCCCGCCGACCGACAGCGGCGCCATCCGCACCACCCGGCGGATCGAACCGCGATTGTCGTCGGCGGCCAGCCACACCACGTCGTGACGCTTGGCCGGATCCGGCTCGTCGAAGGCGCTGAGAACGCGGACGGCGCTGTCGTGGACTTCCTCGACCGACGCGAGTGCGGTGTTGCGCGCGGCGGCGGCCTCGGGATCGCTCAACGCCATGCCGGGACGGGACGGGCCGATGGCCGTGCGCAGCGACCACGCGGCGTCGCGGACAGCGGCGAGTGCGGGGGCGGCGCCGGGCGGCAGTGCCTCCCACCGTTCCGGCCGCAATTCCTCGAGCAGTGCCGCCCAGCCCTCACCCGCGGCCTCGAGACGGTCCGCGTCCTGCTCCTCGACGAGCTTCGCGCAGCGCCGCGCCGCGGCACTGATCGTCGACGCCGCCAGCTCCGCGGTGGCGACGTTGGTGACCCGGTCGACCAGTTCGTGCGCCTCGTCGATGACCACGACGTCGTGTTCGGGGAGGATCGCGATTCCGGTGATGGCGTCGATGGCGAGCAGGGCGTGGTTGGTGACCACGACGTCGACCTGAGAGGCCTCCGCGCGGGCGCGCTCGGCGAAGCAGTCCTCGCCGACCGGGCACCGGGACTTGCCGAGGCATTCCCGGGCGGTGACGCTGACCTGGCGCCACGCCTTGTCGCTGACTCCGGGGGCCAGGTCGTCGCGGTCGCCGGTCTCGGTGTCCGAGGACCACTCGGTGAGGCGCTGGACCTCGCGTCCGAGCCGCGACACCGCGAACGGGTCGAACAACTCGTCCGTGGGAGGCTCTTCGGCGGATCCGGTGTGGATTTTGTTCATGCACAGATAGTTGTTGCGGCCCTTGAGGATCGCGAAGTGCGGTCGCCGTCCGAGTGAACCCTCGAGCGCGTCCGCGAGCCGCGGCATGTCGCGGTCGATCAGCTGACGCTGCAGTGCGATGGTGGCCGTCGAGACGACGACAGTCTTCCCGCTCTGCACCGCGTGCCGGACGCTCGGCACCAGATAGGCGAGGGACTTGCCGGTGCCCGTCCCGGCCTGGACGGCCAGATGCTCCCCGGTATCGATCGAATGCGCGACGGCGGAAGCCATGGTCAGCTGGTTGGACCGCTCGGCACCGCCCAGCGACCGCACCGCCGTGCGCAACAGCTCGGGGACGTTGGGGAGGTTTTCAGGCACCCGAGCAGGTTACTCGGGACCTACGTCAGAAATCGTCACGCGGTCCGAGGGGGTGTCCGAGTCGCGGCCCACGAGGTGCACCCCGGCGGCCCGCATCGCGGTGATCGCGGCCTCGACGGTCGCGGGGGCGACACCGGCGGTGAGGGGGAGGTGGACGCGCGTCGGGAACCCGGCGGCCACGGCGTCGAGCGCCGTCGCGACCACGCAGTGATCGGTGGCGATCCCCACCACGTCGACCTCGGTGACTCCGGCCGCACGCAGCCATTTCTCCAGGCTCTGGCCGTCGGAGTTCCTGCCTTCGAAGCCCGAGTAGGCCGCCGAGAACTCGCCCTTGGAGAACACCGATTCGATGCCGCTCAGGTCGAGGTCGGGGTGGAAGTCCGCGCCGGACGTTCCCGATTTGCAGTGCACCGGCCACGTGTCGACGTAGTCCGGTTCGTCGGAGAAATGGTGGCCCGGGTCGATGTGGTGGTCGATCGTGGCCGCGACGGCGTCGTACTCGTTCGACGCCAGGAAGCGGCTGATCGCGGCCGCGACCGCGGAACCGCCGTCGACGGCGAGGGAGCCGCCCTCGCAGAAGTCGTTCTGGACGTCGACCACGAGCAGCGCCCGCCGGAGGTCGGTGTTCTCGATGTCGGTCATGGTGCCCTCCTGGGTTCGGGTTCGGCGAAGCGCACCGGGATCGCGGGCTCGCCGTGGGAGAGCTTCAGGCCCTCCCAGGGCAGGCTGACGAGGCCCGCCGCCAAGAGGGATCTGCTGTCCTCCAGGGTAGTCGTGTCGCAGACGGTCTCACCGCCCCGCACCAGCGGGACCAGCAGTTCCCGCGCCTCGAGGCCAGCCGAGCCGGGTGCGTCCGAGTGGGCCGAGTACACGACCTCCTCGACCAGGGTTCCGGTGTCCCGGGCGAATCGCAACGCCCGCTTGGTGCCGCCCCGCGACGCCTTGTTGCTGCTTCTCTTCTCGACGGGGATGCCGTCCACCTCGACGAGTTTGTAGACCATTCCGGCGGTCGGCGCGCCGGAGCCGACGACGACGGACGTGCCGACGCCGTAGACGTCGACCGGTTCGGCGCGCAACGCGGCGATGGCGTATTCGTCGAGGTCGCCGGAGACGACGATCTTCGTCCCGGTCGCACCGAGGTCGTCGAGTTGCCTGCGGACCTGCCGGGCCAGCACACCCAGATCGCCGGAGTCGATCCGGACACCCCCGAGTCCGGGGCCCGCCACCTCGACGGCGGTCCTGACGCCCTCGGTGATGTCGTACGTGTCGACGAGAAGCGTGGTCCCGACTCCGAGTGCCGCGACCTGCGCGCGGAACGCCGCCGCCTCGTCCGGCCCGTCCGGGGTGGTGTGCAACAGGGTGAACGCGTGCGCGCTGGTACCTGCACCGGGCACTCCGTGCCTGCGGACCGCCTCCAGATTCGACGTGGCCGTGAAACCCGCCAGATAGGCGGCGCGGGAGGCCGCCACCGCGGATTCCTCGTGGGTGCGCCGCGAACCCATCTCGATCATGGGGCGTCCGTCGGCGGCGCTGACCATGCGGGCGGCGGCGGACGCGATCGCGCTGTCGTGGTTGAGGATCGACAGGCTCAGAGTCTCGAGCAGGACGCATTCGGCGAACGTTCCACGGACGGAGAGGATCGGGGAACCGGGAAAGTAGAAGTCGCCCTCGCGGTAGCCGTCGATGTCCCCGCTGAAGCGATAGTCACGCAGCCACGCGACCGTCGCCTCGTCGAGGAAGCGGGACACGATCGCGAGTTCCTGCTCGCCGAAGCGGAAGTTCGACAGCGCGGCAACCAGACGGGCGGTGCCGCCGACGACTCCGTACCGGCGGCCGTCGGGGAGCCGGCGGGCGAACACCTCGAAACTGCAGCGCCGGTGGGCGGAACCGTCGGCGAGGGCCGCCGACAGCATCGTCAACTCGTACTGGTCGGTGAACAAGGCGGTGCTGTCTCTGGACACCCGGCCACTGTAAGCCGCGGTGTCGCCCAGTAGAGGAGCGTCGTACCCTGGTGTCATGGCTCATTGCTCGACGACAGCTCCATTCGTGGATGCCATGCCGGCATCGCCGCAGGTCACCCCTGCAGAGTCGGAGGTCGCCGAGATCGATGAAGCCAATGATCGTCCCTGGGTCACCGTCGTGTGGGACGATCCGGTGAATTTGATGCACTACGTCACCTACATTTTCCAGAAGCTCTTCGGGTACAGCAAAGCCAAGGCCACGGAATTGATGATGCAGGTCCATTCCGAGGGGAAGGCCGTGGTGTCGAGCGGCTCCCGGGACAAGGTCGAAAACGATGTACGCAAGCTGCACGCGGCCGGCCTGTGGGCCACGATGCAGCGCGACGGCAGCTAACTTTCCGTTCGGACAGTAAGGAACTCGGTACACGACGTGCGGATGTGGAGCAGGAAGAACTCGCTCGGCGGTGTGAAGCTGCGTTCGGAGATGGACGCGCACGAGGCCACGGTGCTGCGATCGCTGGTCGCCTCCGTCCTCGGTCTCCTCGAGGAGCGGGCCGCGTCCGCCCCGGAGGACGAACTCGCGGCGCTCACCGGGATGCGGACCGGCAACACGGCGGCACCCGACGAGGAGGTCCTCGCGCGGCTGCTGCCCGACTTCCACCGTCCCGACATGGACGCGCCGGACGACGACGAGATCCGCGCCGAATCGAAGGCCGACATCAACGGTGCGCTGCGCGGACTCCACGAACCGGAGATCATCGACGCCAAACTGGCGGCGGGCTCGGTCATTCTCCACACGGTGCCCGAGAACGGCGGCAAGGTGCTGCTCACGCGGGAACAGGCCGACGCCTGGCTCAGCGGTCTCAACGACGTGCGGCTGGCACTGGGCACCAACCTGGGCATCGACGCCGACACGCCCGACGAACTCGATCCCGCCGATCCCCGCGCACCGCACCTCGACATCTACCACTGGCTGACCTGGATGCAGGATTCGCTCGTTCAGGCGCTCGCACCGTGACGGCCACGACGCCGGGCCGCACCGATTCGCTCGTCGATGTGGTGGGCCTGAGCGTCGGGCACCACCACGAACTCGACGCGGACGCCGCGCTCGGACGCGGCGCCGCCACCGGATGCACCGTGGTCCTCGCGCCGCACGGCGCGACCGGTGCGGTCGACGTCCGTGGCGGGGGACCGGGCACCCGGGAAACCGACCTCCTCGACCCCAGTCACAGCGTCCGGAAGGTGCACGCGATCGTCCTGACCGGCGGCAGCGCGTACGGACTCGCCACCGCCGACGGCGTCATGCGGTGGCTCGAGGAGCACGGTCACGGAATCGCCATGGGGGAGCCCGATCAGGTGGTCCCGATCGTTCCCGCTGCCGTGATCTTCGATCTGCCGGTCGGTGACTGGCGCAGGCGTCCCACCGCCGAATTCGGTTACCGGGCAGCAGATTCTGCGTCGCACACCGTGCTCTCCGGTTCGGTGGGCGCCGGGGTCGGGGCGCGTGCGGGCGCGCTCAAAGGCGGTGTCGGAACGGCGAGCGTCGTCGTCACGGACGGTCCGGCGAAGGGCATCACGGTGTCCGCGCTGATGGTGGCCAATCCCGTCGGAACCGTGTTCGATCCCGCGACCGGACTGCCGTGGGGTGTCGCCACCGTGGGTGCAGCCGCTTTCGGGCTCAGACCCCCCGTCGCCGCCGAGGTGTCGGCGGCGCGCGAACTGATCGCCAAGAGCACCGTCCTCAACACGACCATCGGGGTCGTCGCGACCGACGCCGTCCTGGGCAAGGCGGCGCTACGCCGCGTCGCCGTCGCCGGTCACGACGGGCTGGCCCGCGCGATCCGGCCGGCGCATTCGCCGCTCGACGGCGACACGATCTTCGCGCTCTCCACCGGCATCCACCCGGTCCACCATCCGGCGGGAGTGCCCGACGCGTTCCCGCCCGATCTGCCCGTCGTCGACGCCGTCTGCACCGCGGCCGCCGAAGTGGTGGAGAAGGCCATCGTCGACGCCGTCCTCAGCGCCACCCCCGTCGCGGGAATTCCCACCTACCGCGAACTGTTCCCTTCAGCACTGCGTTCCTGAGGTACGCGTTCCTGAGGTACCGGCCGGTCGGTGGCCGACTCGCCGGTGCGCACCTAGGATGGCGCTCACGGAGGTGGATGACGTGCTGGTGATTCGATCGGACTTCGTCGAGGCGATGGTCGCGCACGCGCGCGCCGACCACCCGGACGAGGCGTGCGGGGTCATCGCCGGGCCGGACGGCTCCGACCGCCCCGAACGGCACATCCCGATGATCAACGCCGAGCGTTCGCCCACGTTCTACCGTTTCGACTCGGGTGAGCAACTGAAGGTGTGGCGGGCGATGGACGACGCCGACGAGGTGCCGGTCGTGATCTACCACTCGCACACCGCCACCGAGGCGTACCCGAGCCGGACCGACATCTCCTTCGCATCCGAACCGGACGCCCACTACGTGCTGATCTCCACCCGCGACCCCGAAGTCCACGAACTGCGCAGCTACCGCATCGTCGACGGTGTCGTCACCGAGGAACCCGTCGACGTGGTCCAGAGCTACAAGTTTGCCCACACGTCGGTGGCAGACGTCCCCGACAAGTGACGGTGCCGTCCCTCGCGACGGGCCCGCGGCAGGTAAGACACCCACATCTCGAGGAGCCGACCATGGCTGTCACAGTTTCGATCCCCACCATCCTGCGTACCCACACCGGCGGTGAAAAGCGGGTGGAGGCAACAGGTCCCACACTCTCCGCCGTCATCGACGACCTCGACGGCAACTACGGCGGCATCAAGGACCGCCTGATCAACGACGGCCGCCTGCATCGCTTCGTCAACGTGTACGTCAACGACGAGGACGTCCGATTCTCCGGCGGACTCGACACCGAGGTGGCCGACGGGGACTCCGTGACGATCCTGCCCGCCGTCGCCGGAGGCTGATCGCGGCCGTGGCGCGGTTCGATTCGCTGATCGACACCCTCGGCGACACACCCCTCGTCGGGCTGCCCCGCCTGTCTCCCAGCTGGAACGGTGCTGCGCCGGTCCGCCTGTGGGCCAAGCTCGAGGACCGCAACCCCACCGGTTCGGTGAAGGACCGGCCCGCCCTCCGCATGATCGAGCAGGCCGAGAACGACGGCACCCTGACACCCGGCGCCACGATCCTCGAACCGACCAGCGGGAACACCGGGATCTCGCTCGCGATGGCCGCGAAACTCAAGGGCTATCACCTGATCTGCGTGATGCCCGAGAACACGTCCGTGGAACGCAGGCAACTGCTGACGATGTTCGGTGCGCAGATCATCGACTCGCCCGCGCGCGGTGGCTCGAATCAGGCTGTGGCCGTGGCCAAGGAGCTGTCCGCGGAGCATCCCGACTGGGTGATGCTGTACCAGTACGGCAATCCCGCGAATGCGCTGGCGCACTACGAGACCACCGGCCCCGAGATCCTGCGCGACCTTCCCGAGATCACCCACTTCGTCGCGGGCCTCGGCACCACCGGCACCCTGATGGGTGTGGGGCGCTACCTCCGCGAACACGTCGACGGCATCGAGATCGTGGCCGCCGAGCCCCGGTACGGCGAACTCGTCTACGGCCTCCGCAACATCGACGAGGGCTTCGTCCCCGAGTTGTACGACGAATCCGTCCTCACCTCGCGGTTCTCCGTCGGCCCCGCCGACGCCGTCCGCCGCACCCGGCAACTGATCGACAACGAAGGCATCTTCGCGGGCATCTCGACCGGCGCGATCCTCCACGCCGCGCTGGGGGTGGCGCGCAAGGCCGTCAAGGCCGAACGCGCGGCGAACATCGCGTTCATCGTCGCCGACGGCGGATGGAAATATCTGTCGACCGGCGCATACGGCGGTACGGTCGAGGAAGCAGAAGAAGCACTGGAAGGGCAGTTGTGGGCATGACGGCAGGGGTGTGTGGATCATGACGTCGTCGTTCGACTCCTCGCGATTCGACTCGCCGGTGCCGAGGGGTGGCGCGAAGCCGGCGCCCGCGTCGAAGTCGAAGCCGCTGTGGCTGCAGTCCGCAATCCTCATCGGCACCTTCACGATGCTGCTGTACGTCATCGAGATCGTCGACGTGGCGTCCGACGAGCGACTGGAAGAGAACGGCGTCGGGCCGCGCTCCATTGACGGGCTGTGGGGGATTCTGTTCGCCCCGGTCCTGCACGACGACTGGGCGCACCTGTTCGCGAACACCGTCCCGCTGCTGGTCCTCGGGTTCCTCGTGCTGCTGTCGGGCATCGCCCGCGGCCTCGCCGCCACCGGGATCGTCTGGGTGGTCGGAGGTCTGGGCACCTGGTTGACCGGCGGATCCTATTCCAACCACATCGGCGCCTCCGTCCTGATCTTCGGCTGGCTCGCCTACCTGCTGGTCCGGGGAATCTTCGCCCGCAGCCTCGGCCAGATCCTCGTGGGTGTGGTGGTGTTCGTCGTCTACGGCAGCCTGCTGTGGGGTGTGCTCCCCAGCGCTCCCGGTGTGTCCTGGCAGGGCCATCTGTTCGGCGCCGTCGGCGGTGTCGTCGCAGCCTGGCTGCTCTCCGCGGACGCCAGGAAGCAGCGGGCACGGAAAGCGGTGGGGCCACAATCGTTCGGGTGATCCCCCCGGGGTGAGGCGCGTGCGATGCACCGGCGTGTACCGCGCATCCGACCGCTGCGAGTAGGGCCTGCTGGTAGGCTCCACCCGAGATTCGGGCACCCAGGTACTGCCTAGTTCAGAGCTGTCGACAGTGTCGTCACGGAGGGCCGGTGGAGGTGGTCGAACTCGCGGTTCGCGCACACGCCGTGCCGCCGAGGTCCGGGCGTCCCCAGCGGCGGACTCCGTCGCCGCACCCCACCGCACCCTCAGGAGTTGATCATGGCTGTCACAGTTTCGACCCCCGACGTCGACGGTGAGTGTCCGTCCGTTCGCTGTGTAGTCACGGGAGGCTGATCGCTGCCGTGGCAAGGTTCGATTCGTACATCGACACTCTCGGGAACACACCTCTGGTCGGCCTGCCCCGGCTGTCGCCACGCTGGAACGGCAGCAGCCCGGTGCGGTTGTGGGCCAAACTCGAGGATCACAATCCCACCGGTTCGATCAAGGATCGCCCGGCGCTACGCATGATCGAGCAAGCAGAACGGGACGGCCGTCTCACTCCCGGTGCGACGATACTCGAATCGACCAGCGGCAACACCGGTATCTCGCTGGCGATGACCGCCAAACTGAAGGGCTACCAGCTGATCTGCGTGATGCCCGAGAACACGTCGATGGAGCGCCGCCAGCTGCTGACGATGTTCGGCGCCCGGATCATCGACTCTCCCGCCGCCGGTGGTTCCAACGAGGCCGTCGCCGTCGCGAGGCGACTGTCGGACGAGAATCCGGACTGGGTACTGCTCTACCAGTACGGCAACCCGGCCAACGCGATGGCGCACTACGAGACCACGGGGCCGGAGATCCTGAGGGATCTTCCCGAGATCACCCACTTCGTGGCCGGGCTCGGCACCACCGGGACACTGATGGGTACGGGCCGGTTTCTCCGCGAGCACGTCGACGGCATCGAGATCGTGGCCGCGGAACCACGCTTCGGCGAAATGGTGTGTGGCCTCCGCAACATCGAAGAGGGATTCGTTCCGGAACTGTACGACGAATCGGTACTCACCCGGCGATTCCGGGTACGCCACACCGAGGCGATCCAGCGCACCCGCGAACTGATCGACGTCGAGGGAATCTTCGCCGGCACCTCCACCGGCGCCAATCTCCATGCTGCACTCGACGTGGCGCGGTACGCCCTCGAGACGGGACAGCGGGCCGACATCGCGTTCGTGGTCGCCGACGCCGGATGGAAGTACCTCTCGACCGGCACCTACGACCCACAGGTCCAAGTCCTCGAAGAGGCATGGGAACGGTAACGGCGGCGGATCCGCGGTAGATCGCCATGGTCAGGTCACAGTTCCCCATCGGTTGTGAGGTCGACGCGCCAATTCCGTCGGAAGCTTTTTCCGAAACGGGTCGTCGTGGCAGCATGGCGGGTATGCGCATTACCGTCCTGGGGTGTTCAGGGAGCGTCTCCGGACCAGACTCACCTGCATCGGGTTATCTGTTGACCGCGCCGGACACACCGCCGCTGGTACTCGACTTCGGACCCGGTGTCCTCGGTGCGCTCCAGCGGTTCGCCGATCCCGGCGAGGTCTCCGTCCTCCTCAGCCACCTGCACGCGGACCACTGCCTGGACCTCCCAGGACTGCTCGTCTGGCGTCGCTATCATCCGCACCCGCCGAAGGGGCGCGCACTCGTCTACGGCCCGTCCGACACCGCCCGCCGGATCGGCGTCGCGTCCGCGGAGTGCGGCGGCGACATCGACGACATCTCCGACACGATCGACCTGCACCACTGGACCGACGGCGAACCGGTCACGTTCGGCGACCTCACCATCACCGCGCGCCGGGTCAACCACCCGCCCGAGGCGTACGGGTTCCGGCTGACCAACGGCGCCGGGCGCACCCTCGTCTACACCGGCGACACCGGCATGTGTGACGAAGTGATCGACCTCGCCCGCGCGGCCGACGTCCTGCTCGCCGAGGCGTCGTGGACGCACAGCCCGGACCGGCCCGAAGGGATCCACCTCTCGGGGACCGAGGCCGGTCAGGTCGCACACCGCGCCGGTGTCGCCGAACTGCTGCTCACCCACATACCGCCGTGGACGTCCCGCGAAGACGTCATCGCCGAGGCCAAGGCCGAATTCTCCGGCCCCGTGCACGCGGTGTCCGCGGGCGGCGTCTACACCGTCTGAAGCCGTGTGCCCGCGCCCCGGGCGGGGGCGACTAGGCTCTCTGCCGTGACCACACGAGAAGACGGTAGGGCGGACGACGAACTCCGCGAGGTCAAGATCACCCGGGGCTTCACCACACATCCCGCGGGATCGGTGCTGGTGGAATTCGGAAACACCAGGGTGATGTGCACAGCCAGCGTCGAGGACGGTGTTCCCCGTTGGCGTCAGGGCTCCGGACTCGGCTGGCTGACGGCCGAATACGCCATGCTGCCCGCCGCCACCCACACCCGCAGCGGCCGAGAGTCCGTCAAGGGCAAGGTCGGTGGACGAACCCAGGAGATCAGCCGGCTGGTCGGACGCTCCCTCCGTGCCTGCATCGACCTCGCCGCCATCGGTGAGAACACCATCGCCCTCGACTGCGACGTGCTGCAGGCCGACGGCGGAACCCGCACTGCCGCCATCACCGGCGCCTATGTGGCCCTCGTCGACGCGGTGACCTACCTCCGCGCCGCCGGCCGCCTCGCCGACCCCCAGCCGATCTCCTGTGGCATCGCCGCGGTGAGCGTGGGCGTCGTCGACGGCCGTGTGCGCCTCGACCTGCCGTACGAGGAGGACTCGCGCGCCGAGGTCGACATGAACGTCGTGGCCACCGACACGGGCACCCTCGTCGAGATCCAGGGCACCGGCGAAGGCGCGACGTTCCCGCGGAGCACGCTCGACAAACTGCTGGACTCCGCGCTCGCAGGGTGCGAGCAGTTGTTCGAGATCCAGAAGGCCGCACTCGAACTGCCCTACCCCGGTGCGCTTCCGGAGCCGAAGGTCCCGGAGACGTCGAAGAAGAAGTTCGGGGGCTAGATCGGTGCGGGAAACCACACGGGTGCTGGTGGCCAGCCGCAACGCGAAGAAACTCCGGGAACTGCATCGGGTGCTCGCGGCGGCCGGTGTCGACGGGATCGAACTGGTCGGGCTCGATGCCGTACCCGAGTACCCCGAGGCCCCCGAAACGGGTGCGACGTTCGAGGAGAACGCCCTGGCGAAAGCGCGCGACGGTGCCGCCGCAACCGGTATGCCCTGTGTGGCAGACGATTCCGGAATCGAGGTGGATGCGCTGAACGGCATGCCCGGAGTCCTGTCCGCCCGGTGGGCGGGCGCGCACGGAAACGATCCCGCGAACACCGCCCTGGTCCTGGCTCAGCTCGGTGACGTGCCCGACGACCGCAGGGGAGCGGCGTTCGTCTCGGCGTGCGCGCTCGTGGTGCCCGGCGGCGAGGAATCGGTGGTCCGCGGCGAATGGCGGGGAAGCATCGCCCGTGAGCCCGTCGGCGACGGCGGATTCGGTTACGACCCGGTCTTCGTGCCGGATGGAGATACCCGCTCGGCCGCCCAGCTGTCACCCGAGGAGAAGGACGCGTCCTCGCACCGAGGGCGGGCGCTCGTTCAGCTCGTCCCCGACCTGGCGGCGCTCACCGGGCACTGACAGTCGCTACGTTTCACGGGAGGAGGTTCACATGTCGCCGATGATGGTGCCTCAGACACCGCTCGGCTGGCTGACCTACGTGATCGCGATGATCACCGGGCAGCCGGTCATCATGTGAGAGAGCCGACCGGTTCGGTCAGAGACCGAAGTCGCGGCGGACCTGCTTGGTCCGCTGGTGCTCCACGTAGAACGACAGGAACGGAATGGTGCCCGCGAGTAGCGTTCCGACCGTCCGGCCCGCGGGCCAGCGCACCTTGACCGCCAGGTCGAGCGTCACCAGCAGGTAGACGAAGTACACCCAGCCGTGGACCACGGCGATCCAGCTGGGCAGGTTGTCGACTTTGAAGATGTACTTGGCCACCATCTCTGCGGTGAGGACCAGCAGCCACACACCGGTGGCGTAGGCGAGGACGCGGTAGCGCAGGAGCGCGGGGGCGATCTTCTTCTGCTTCGCGGTGTCTGCGACCGAACCGGCAGTCGTTTCGTCTTGGCCCGTGCTCACGTGGTGCTCCTATCGGTCTCGCGAGCAGACAGCTCGGCGAGGTACTGGTTGTACTGCGAAATCTGCCGGCTCTCGAGGTCGTCCGGGTCGTCCTCGGCCACCGAGGGGCGAGGGGGCAAGACGTCGGCCGGGATCTCCCGCAGTTCGGTGGGAGCATCCGGGACGTCGGCGGGGTCGGCCGGTTCGGCGTCCTCGAGCTGCACGAATCGCCGATAGGCGTAGACGAGGAACGCCGCAAACAGGGGCCACTGGAATGCGTAGCCGAGATTTTGGCCGGTCCCGCCCACCGCTTCGAAACGTGTCCACTGCCACCAGCCGAGTGCGAGGCATCCGACAGCCCCGACGACCACCAACAGGATCAGCGCGGGGCGGCGTTGCTTACGGTTACCGGACACGTAACGACGGTACCTGAATCGCTGAATGCGCTGCTAGGAGAGGTTGCCGCTATGGTGGCGGTCACAGCCGCCGGAGGCGCCCGACGAGCCGTCGATCTAAGCGAAACAGGGCCGCCGAATCGGCAGGGAAACCCGAGAAGTGCGCGAGGGGGGACTTGAACCCCCACGTCCGTTGGACACCACATCCTAAGTGTGGCGCGTCTGCCATTCCGCCACTCGCGCGCGAGGACAGACTACGCCACACCTCGACAGGAGCCCATCCTCGGATCAGCCTGTGTGCTCACCACCCTGTGTCCAGCGATTTCGGCCGGCCCACGTCGGTGTCTGACTGTGACAATTGGGGCAGAGGAACCGGATCTGATGCAAACGTGAGTCGAGGGGATCACCGTCAATGTGGTCGACGTGCAGAGTCAAGGGGCTTCCGCACCAGTCGTCGCCGAGGCCGCAGAGAACACATTTGTATTCGACCCCGGCCTCGATCAGGGCCCGGCGCAACAGATGTGGTTTCACTCGTGCGCTACCTGGTGGTCGTTCCACGAGAATCTCCTCCCACGACATGCGATTGCGAGCCGGCTTGCCCTTGGTGTGTGCGCTCCCGGTGAAGTGCGTCGTATCGATTCCGAACCTCTTGATCTGTCGACTCAGGTGAGCCTGTGTCCCACCCGCGGGTTTCAGGCCGAGGTAGCGCATGACGCCGGCCACGCTCGTCGATTCCGCGACCGCCTGCTCGAGCGCTTCTCGCGTGTACTTCATCTCGCACTTGCCACCCGCCGCTGCGCGCGCTGGTGCCGCCAGACGGCGTGGGTGAAGGTGGCGGGCGTGATCTCGAGCCGCACTGCTGCGGAGGCGACGAGGTGTTCGGCGTCTGCCGTCGATGGGGGTGCTTCGAGATCGAGCGCCTCGCCGAGGAACTCGCACACCAGGCGGTGAGATTCGGCGGTGCGGATGCCGAGTTGCATGGCGAGGCACTCCCAGGTGGCGGCACCGAACCCGGGTACCCCGACGATCGCGTTCCGCTGGGCCTCGTCGTCGCGGAGATCCGCCGAGGTGGTGCAGCCCAGCTCGGTGAGCGAGCGTGCCGCCGAGGCGACGGCCTCGGCCTTGGTGGTGTAGTTCCCCGGTACTCGCTGCCGGTTGTTCAGGACGGCCAGGAGGCCTTCGGGTTCGTCGGCGTGTGCGGCGAGCGCCGTGAGGTCGTCGAGAGGTGCGGCCCGGTGATCGCGCCAGCGGGTGATGACGGCGCGGACCCCCGTGGTGGGCGTGCCGTACGTGGCGCGGGCGGAGAACGCGGCATCGAGCAGACCGGCTTCGATCTCGTGCGGCCAGCCCTCCGTCCAGTGCGGCCACGACTCTCGTGGCAGCTTCGCGTCGACATGATCGAGTAGGGCGCGGACGTGGGCTGTGCTCATTTCTTCCCCCCGGAGAATGGCTGTCGGCTGTTCCTGGATTCGAACATTAGTGCGAGGGTCCGACAGGTTCGGTTTCGCTGGTCGCGGACCCGGGTTCGGGGGCGCGGACCTGCATGAACCTGGGACTTCGTCAAGGTGGTAACAGATTGATAACGATTAATATGAGGCTTTCCTCAGGTTCTTGGACGTCCTCGCACCGCCCTCGTCCAGCACGGACGCGATCTACTCACCGGTCACTTCACGGGAGGGCTGTGAGAGACATCACGCGATATTTCTCCGATGCACGCCTGTGACACCCCGGCGGCATTTGAACGTGAGGAAATCCTCATGATTCTGTGTCAACCTTGAACAGCCCGGAAGAGCTGATCAGAGCCGATACAGCTGGCACACGATGCCGAGGGCGGCAGACACTATCCCCACCTCCCCCTAGAGGGGACCAGGAGAGGACATACGCGTGACGATTGACGACACGACACCCGCAGGAAACGGAAAAAACTCGAAGGGTTCGCGGCGCATCGGCGTAGACCGGGACGACACTCGGTCGTCGAGCAAGGGCACCCTCGTGGATCGTCTGCTCGGAGGTGAGCCGTACGCGCTCGCCTTCGGTGGTCAGGGCGCGCCCTGGCTGAGCTCGCTGGAGGAACTGAGCCGCGACAACGGACTCGAGCCGGCACTCACCACCATCGTCAACGACGCGGCCGACCACCTGGCCCCCGTGGCGCAGGAACTCCTCGTCGTGCGCCCGGTCGGATTCGACCCCATCGCATGGATCCTCGAGCAGGAACTCGCCGACGAAGAGGACGGCGCCCAGGCGGCCGGACCCTCCGCGGCAGCGCTCACCTCGGCGGCGGTGTCTCTCCCCGGCGTCTTCCTCACCCAGATCGCAGCGCTGCGTGCGCTGGCAGCTCAGGGCCTCGATCCCGCGGTTACGGCTCCCGTGTCGGTGATCGGCCACTCCCAGGGACTCCTCGCCGCGGAGGCCGTTGCCTCCTCGGGTCAGAAGGACGGCGAACTCCTCGCCCTCGCTCAGCTCATCGGTGCGGCTGCCGGCCTCGTCGGCCGTCGTCGCGGAGTGATCGCCGCCGCCGACTCCACCCCGATGCTCGCTGTCTCCAACGTCGACCCGGAACGACTCCGTCAGATCGTCGAGGAGCTCGCCGAAGGCCTCGAGCCCGAGCGCGCAGCCGTCCTCGGCATCCGTAACGCCCGTCGCCGCGTCGTACTGTCCGGCCCGCCCGCCCAGCTGGCACGCGTCCAGCAGCGGTGCGAGCAGATCGAGGCCGACGAAGCCCGTGAGCGCGACGCCAAGAAGCGTGGCGGCTCCATCTTCGCGCCCGTCTTCGAGCCCCTCGCGGTCGAGATCGGCTTCCACCACCCCGCACTCGCGGAGACGATCGACATCGTCGGCCAGTGGGCCGTGCGCTGCGGTCTCGACGAGGAGAAGGCCCGCGCTCTCACGAGCGCCTGCCTCGTCGATCCCGTCGACTGGGTCGCCGCCGTCGACAGCACCCTCGAAGCCGGTGCCGCGTGGATCCTCGACCTCGGACCCGGTGACCTCCTCACCCGCATGACGTCGGCCAGTGTCCGCGGCCAGGGCGTCGGCATCGTTGCCGCCGCGACCCGTGGCGGTCACCGCAACCTCCTCACCCCCGGCGCAACCCCCGAGGTTCCCGCCGCGTGGACCGAGTTCCTCCCGAAGCCGGTGTCGCTGCCGGGCGGCCGCATCGGCGTCGAGACCGCGTTCACGAAGCTGACCGGTCGTTCGCCGATCCTGCTCGCCGGCATGACCCCGACCACGGTCGACCCGAAGATCGTCGCCGCAGCAGCCAACGCAGGCCACTGGGCCGAGCTCGCCGGCGGTGGCCAGGTCACCGAGCAGATCTTCGCCGACAACGTCGAGAAGCTCACCGGGCTGCTCGAGCCGGGCCGCGCCGTGCAGTTCAACTCGATGTTCCTCGACCCCTACCTGTGGAAGCTCCACGTCGGTGGCAAGCGCCTCGTGCCGAAGGCCCGTGCCGCGGGTGCCCCGTTCGACGGTGTCGTCGTCACCGCCGGTATCCCCGAGCTCGAGGACGCCGTCTCGATCATCGGAGACCTCACCGACGCCGGCTTCAGCTACGTCGCGTTCAAGCCGGGCACGGTCGCGCAGATCCGCTCGGTCATCCGCATCGCCAACGAGGTTCCCTCGTTCCCCGTCATCGCCCATATCGAGGGCGGCCGCGCCGGTGGCCACCACTCGTGGGAAGACCTGGACGACCTCCTCCTCGACACCTACGCCGAGCTGCGCACCCGGCCGAACCTGGTCCTGTGCGTCGGTGGCGGCATCGGCACGCCCGAGCGGGCTGCCGACTACCTGACCGGCCGCTGGTCCGTTGCACACGGCTTCCCGGCCATGCCGCTGGACGGCATCCTGGTCGGCACCGCCGCCATGGCCACCCTCGAGGCCACCACCTCTGCCGAGGTGAAGCAGCTCCTCGTCGACACCCCCGGTACTCCGGACTGGGTCGGAGCAGGCACCGCCGAGGGCGGCATGGCCTCCGGCCGCAGCCAGCTCGGCGCCGACATCCACGAGATCGACAACGCAGCGTCCCGCACCGGCCGTCTGCTCGACGAGGTCGCCGGTGACGCCGACGCCGTCGCCGAGCGTCGCGACGAGATCATCGAGGCACTGAACATCACGGCGAAGCCGTACTTCGGCGACGTCGCGACCATGACGTACGAGCAGTGGCTGCGCCGCTACCTCGAGCTGGCCGTCGGCATCGACGCGGCGAAGGCATTCGACTGCAGCACCGACCTCCAGGACGCCATCACCGAGGCCACCGAGAGCCCGTGGCTCGACATCACCTGGCGTGCGCGCTTCGGTGAGATGCTGCAGCGCACCGAGTCGCGTCTGCACCCGGTCGACCGTGGCCCCATCCCCACCCTGTTCGCCGACGACGCGATTCTCGAGCGTCCCGAGGCGGCCGTCTGCGCCCTGCAGGCGCAGTACCCCGACTACGCCACCACGGTTCTGCACCCCGCGGACGTCTCCTTCTTCGTCTCGCTGTGCAAGACCCCCGGCAAGCCGGTCAACTTCGTGCCCGTCGTCGACGGTGACGTCCGCCGCTGGTGGCGTTCCGACTCGCTGTGGCAGGCACACGATCCTCGCTACACGGCCGACCAGGTTTGCGTCATCCCCGGCACCGTCGCCGTCGCCGGCATCACGCGCGTCGACGAGCCTGTCGGCGAGCTGCTGGACCGCTTCGAGAAGGCCACGTACGACGAGCTGGTCACCGCCGGTGTCGCGCCGCTGTCGCTGCCCGCACGCCGTCACGCGGACATTGCCCGCGGCCTCCTCGACACCGTGCTGTCGGCTCCCGACATCCAGTGGGCCTCGCGCCTGACGCTGAACCCGGTTCGCCGGCTCGGTGACCTCGACAAGTGGTCGATCGAGTCCGACACCCTCGCGGTGCACGAGACCACCGGTGCCGAGCTGTCCGTCATCGACGACCAGCAGGTGCTCCTCACCGTCCCGCTGGTGGCAGCCAAGTCCGTCCAGATCACCATCACCGTTCCCGCGTCCGTCGCGGACGGTGGCGCTCCCGTGGTCACCGAGGCCGACGCCGAGAAGTCGATGACCGCGCTCCTCGCGGTCGCGGCCGGTCAGGAACTGCCCGCCGTCAAGAACGGTGTCGCACGCCTCAACCTCGCCTGGACGCCCGACCTGGTCGCCGACCACGCCGGTGTCACCGGCTCGGGTCTGCCCACGACGCTGAGCGTCAGCGGCAAGGCCGTCCCGGACGTGGTCGTCGGCGCTTGCTGGCCGGCCGTGTTCGCCGTGCTCGGTGCTGCCAAGACCGAGGACTCGCTGTCCGTCATCGAAGGCATGCTCGACCTGGTCCACCTGGACCACAGCGTCGATTTCGTCGGCGAACTGCCTTCGGAGACCAGCATTCTCGTCGTCAAGGCCGAGGTCGCCTCGGTTCTCGACACCGACCTGGGCCGCGTCGTCGAGGTCAAGGTCGAGGTCGGCGCCATGCTCGGCGAGGGCCTGGACGCGCCTGCCGTCGTCACCCTGTCGGAGCGCTTCGCGATCCGCGGCCGCACCGGCAAGGGCGAACTGTCCGACCCGGCCCGCGCCGGTGGCTCGCTGAGTGACGAGGCCGTCGACACCCCGCGTCGTCGTCGCCGCGACACCACGATCGTCGCTCCCCGCAACATGGGCTCCTTCGCCCAGGTGTCGGGCGACCACAACCCGATCCACACCTCCGACAACGCGGCACTGCTCGCCGGCCTCGGCAGCCCGATCGTGCACGGCATGTGGCTCTCCGCCGCCGCCCAGCAGGTCGTCACCGCCGTGGATCCGGCCGAGACCAAGACGCCGCCGCGTCGTCTCACCGCCTGGACCGCACGCTTCCTGGGCATGGTTCGCCCGGGCGCCGAGATCGACGTCCGCGTCGACCGCATCGCCGTGGACCGGGGCGCCGAGATCGTCGAGGTCGGCTGCCGCATCGACGGTGAACTGGTGATGGTCGCAACGGGTCGCACCGCCGCCCCGAAGACCGTCTACGCGTTCCCCGGACAGGGCATCCAGCGTCCCGGCATGGGCCTCGACGCCCGCGCCCGCTCCAAGGCCGCCCGTGAGATCTGGGACCGCGCCGACAAGCACACCCGCAAGGCCCTCGGCTTCTCGATCCTCGCCGTGGTCCGCGACAACCCGACGGTCGTCAAGGCCCGTGGTGTCGAGCACAAGCACCCGGACGGTGTCCTGCACCTGACCCAGTTCACCCAGGTCGCGATGGCGACGCTCGGTGTGGCTCAGGTCGCCGAGCTCCGCGAGTCCGGTGCCTTCGTCGAGGGTGCCCTGCTCGCAGGCCACTCGGTCGGTGAGTACAACGCTCTCGCCGCCGTCGCCGGTGTGCTGCCTCTCGAAGCTGTTCTCGAGGTGGTCTTCCAGCGTGGTTCCGCGATGCACGCACTCGTTCCCCGCGACGAGGCCGGCCGTTCCGACTACCGGATGGCTGCCATCCGCCCGTCGCAGATCGGTCTGGCCGACGACGACGTCGAGGCGTTCGTCGCCGGTGTCGCCGAGGCGACCGGTGAGTTCCTGCAGATCGTGAACCTGAACCTGCGTGGCTCGCAGTACGCCATCGCCGGTACGGTCGCCGGACTCAACGCGCTGGAGGTCGAAATCGACATCCGCCGTGAGGCTTTCGGTGGCAAGCGCGCGTACATCATGGTCCCGGGCATCGACGTTCCGTTCCACTCGACGGTGCTGCGTGGCGGCGTCGACGACTTCCGTGGACGTCTCGAGGAACTGCTTCCGCAGGACATCGACCCGGCCATCCTGATCGGGCGCTACATCCCGAACCTGGTCCCCAAGCCGTTCTCCCTGAAGAAGGAGTTCGTGCAGGAGATCGCCGACCTGGTGCCGTCGAAGCCCCTCGACAAGGTGCTGAAGGACTTCGACTCCTGGGCGAAGAAGCCGGTCCAGCTCACCCGCGTGGTCCTCACCGAGCTCCTGGCCTGGCAGTTCGCCAGCCCGGTGCGCTGGATCGAGACGCAGGATCTGCTGTTCGCCGACGAGTCCGAAGGTGGACTGGGTGTCGAGCGGTTCGTGGAGATCGGTCTGGGCTCCGTCCCGACCGTCGCGAACCTCGCATCGCAGACCCTGAAGCTGCCGGGCCGCTTCGGCTACCCGGTCGAGGTCCTCAACATCGAGCGTGAAGCGTCCATCGTGTACTCCACCGACGTCGATCCGGCGCCGGTCGAGGACGACGAGCCCGCAGCACCCGCAGCCGAGGCGCCCGCCGCATCGGCCGCACCCGCCGCGGCTCCGGCCGCGGCCGCTGCACCGTCCGGTGGACCGCGTCCCGACGACATCGCGTTCAAGGCCGCAGACGCCACCAAGGTCCTGATCAGCCTGTGGACCAAGCTCCGTCCCGATCAGGTCGGCCCCGTCGACACGATCGAGGCGCTGTGCGACGGCGTGTCCTCACGGCGTAACCAGCTGCTCGTCGACCTCGGCTCCGAGCTCTCGCTCGGCGCGATCGACGGTGCGGCGGACGCCGACATGGGTTCGCTCGCCGGCACGGTCGACTCCCTGGCCCGTACGTACAAGCCGTTCGGCCCGGTGCTGTCCGACTCGATCAATGATCACCTCCGCAAGGTCTTCGGCCCCTCGGGTCGTCGTCCGGCGGCCATCGCAGACCGCGTGAAGAAGGTCTGGGAACTCGGCGACGGCTGGGCGTACCACGTCACCGCCGAGGTGGCGCTCGGAACCCGCGACGGTTCCAGCATCCGTGGTGGTGACCTCGGTGGCCTGGCCGGCGGCGGTCTCGCCGACGGCGCCGCAGTGGACGCCGTCATCGACAGCGCAGTGGCCGCAGTGGCCTCGCGCCGTGGGATCAGCGTCTCCCTCCCGTCCTCGGGTGGCGGAGCCGGTGGCACCGTCGACGCCGCGGCGCTGGGCGAGTTCACCGAGCACATCACGGGCCGCGACGGCGTGCTGGCCTCGGCCGCCCGCCTCGTGCTCGAGCAGCTCGGCTTCGCAGGCGACACGGCGACGGCAGCGCAGCCGACCGACACCGAACTCGTCGACCTCGTGTCGGCGGAACTCGGTTCCGACTGGCCGCGACTGGTCGCTCCCGCGTTCGACGCCAAGCGGGCGGTGCTGCTCGACGACCGCTGGGCCAGCGCACGTGAGGATCTGGCTCGTCTGTGGATCGACGCGGCAGGCGTGGAGTCTCTCGAGATCGAAGGGTTCGCCGGTGCAGGCAAGTCCGTTGCGGCGCAGGCCGCATGGTGGCAGGCCCGCGCAACCGACGAGGGTCGCACGGCTCTGGCCGAGAAGTACGGGCGTATCGCGGAGGCGGCAGTCGTCGTCACCGACGAGACCCCGGAATGGGCAGACCAGGTCGCCGTCGTCACCGGTGCCAGCAAGGGTTCCATCGCGGCCTCGGTCGCAGGCAAGCTCCTCGCCGGCGGCGCAACGGTCTTCGTGACCACCTCGCGTCTCGACGACAAGCGTCTCGGCTTCTACCGCGACCTCTACCGCCGCAATGCTCGCGCCGGTGCCGCCCTGTGGGTGGTCCCCGCGAACATGGCGTCCTACACGGACATCGACGCGCTCATCGAGTGGATCGGTGAAGCCCAGTACGAGACGGCCGGTGGATCGAAGAAGCTCGTCAAGGAAGCGGTCACCCCGACGCTGCTGTTCCCGTTCGCCGCGCCCCGCGTGGCAGGCGACCTCGCCGACGCCGGCGCCCGCGCCGAAATGGAGATGCGCGTTCTCCTGTGGTCGGTGGAGCGTCTGATCGGCGGACTGTCGAAGATCGGTTACGACCGTGACGTCGACACCCACCTGCACGTCGTCCTGCCCGGTTCCCCGAACCGCGGCCTGTTCGGTGGCGACGGTGCGTACGGCGAGGCCAAGGCCGCGCTGGACGCTGTGGTCGGCCGCTGGAAGGCCGAGCGCAACTGGGCCGAGCGCGTCACCCTGGTGCACGCTCTCATCGGCTGGGTCCGCGGAACCGGCCTCATGGGCGGCAACGACCCGCTGGTCGAGGCCGTCGAAGGTGCCGGAGTCCGTACCTGGTCCACCCAGGAAATGGCCACCGAGCTGCTGCAGTGGTGCGAGCCCGAGGCACGTCGCCTCGCCTCCACCGAGCCGCTCGCGGCCGATCTGACCGGTGGGCTCGCCCAGGCGAACCTGGACCTGCCCGCGCTGGCGAAGCAGGCTCAGGAAGCTGCGACCGCTGCTGCCGAGGCCGACGCGGATGCGGACGAGCTCGACACCATCGCGGCTCTGCCCGCCCCGCCGCGGGTCTCCGAGTCGGTGGCACCGGCTTGGGCCGGCGTCACGGCGGCTCCGGAAGACCTCGTCGTCATCGTCGGCGCCGGTGAGCTCGGACCGTTCGGTTCCTCGCGTACCCGCTTCGAGATGGAGGTCGACGAAGAGCTTTCGGCGGCAGGCGTTCTCGAACTCGCCTGGAACACCGGACTCGTCGTGTGGGAGACCACGCCGTCCGCAGGCTGGTACGACGCCGAGACCGGGGAACTGGTTCCGGAGGCCGAGATCGCGGACAAGTACCACGACGCAGTCGTCGAGCGCTGCGGCATCCGCCGCTACGCGGACGACGGCGCGATGGTCGAGAACACCGCACCGCTCCTCACGTCGGTCTTCCTCGACAAGGACCTGAGCTTCGTGGTCAGCACCGAGGCGGAGGCACTGGCCTTCGTCGAGGCCGACCCGGAGAACACGGTCGCGACGCCGGTTCCGGACAGCGGTGACTGGCAGGTCACCCGCCGTGCGGGCACCGAGATCCGCGTCCCCCGCAAGATGAAGCTCACGCGCAGCGTGGGTGGTCAGATCCCGACCGGATTCGACGTCACCAAGTGGGGCATCCCCGCCGACATGGCCGACTCCGTCGACCGCGTGGGCCTGTGGAACATCGTCGCCACGGTGGACGCGTTCCTCACCGGTGGATTCACGCCCAGCGAACTGCTGCGGTGGGTGCACCCCTCGCTGGTCGCCAACACCCAGGGCACCGGCATGGGCGGCATGACCTCCATGAGGTCGCTGTACATCGACACGCTGCTCGGCGAGAACCGGCCGAACGACATCCTGCAGGAAGCCCTGCCGAATGTGATTGCGGCGCACGTGGTCCAGTCCTACGTCGGCGGTTACGGCGCCATGGTCCACCCGGTTGCGGCGTGCGCCACGGCCGCGGTGTCCGTCGAAGAGGGCGTCGACAAGATCAAGCTCGGCAAGGCCCAGCTCGTGGTCGCCGGCGGGTTCGACGACCTCAGCGCGGAGGGCATCATCGGATTCGGTGACATGTCCGCCACGGCCAAGACCGACGACATGCGGGCCAAGGGCATCGACGACCGTCGATTCTCCCGGGCCAACGACCGTCGTCGCGGCGGGTTCGTCGAGTCGCAGGGTGGTGGCACGATCCTGCTGGCCCGCGGTGACCTGGCACTGGAGATGGGCCTGCCCGTCCTCGGTGTGGTCGCCTACGCCGGCTCGTTCGCGGACGGTGTCCACACGTCGATCCCGGCTCCCGGAATCGGTGCGCTCGGCGCGGGACGTGGGGGAGCGGATTCGCAGCTCGCCCAGTCCCTCGGCAAGCTCGGTGTCAGTGCCGACGACATCTCGGTGATCTCCAAGCACGACACGTCCACCGCGGCCAACGATCCCAACGAGGCGGAGCTGCACGAGCGCCTCGCCGGGGCACTCGGCCGCAGCGAAGGTGCGCCGCTGTTCGTGGTCTCGCAGAAGAGCCTCACCGGACACGCCAAGGGTGGTGCCGCAGCATTCCAGCTGATCGGTCTCTGCCAGGTGCTGGACCAGGGCATCGTGCCGCCGAACCGCAGCCTCGACTGCGTCGACGAGAAGATGGCCGAGTTCGAACACCTCGTGTGGGCTCGGGAGCCGCTCCGCTTCGGCGAGCAGTTCCCGCTGAAGGCCGGTCTGCTGACCAGCCTCGGCTTCGGGCACGTGTCCGGCATGGTCGCGGTCGTGCACTCGCAGGCGTTCGTCGAGGCCATCCCGGCCGACAAGCGTGAGGCGTACCTCGAGCAGGCACGCAAGCGCACCGTCGAGGGTCAGCGTCGTCTGGCGAAGGCCATGGTCGGTGGCGGCAGCCTGTACGAGCGTCCGGCGGATCGTCGCTTCGGCGGCGACAGCGTCCCGGCCGCAGCGTCCCGTCAGCTCGAGGCGGACGTCCTGCTCACCGAGGCCGCGCGCCTCGGAGCGGACGACGTGTACAGCTCGGGTCTGCCCGGCTGCAAGTAGGAACGACGGATGGGAGTTCTGGGGATCGGCTTCGATCTCGTGACGGTGTCGGAGTTCGCCGAGCAGCTGGACCGGCCAGGGACGGCAATGCTCGACAACTTCACACCGGGCGAGCGTCGGGACGCCGTGACCCGGAGCTCCGATCCGGCTAGACATTTCGCCGCCCGGTGGGCTGCGAAGGAGGCAGTGATCAAGGCCTGGTCCACGTCTCTCTTCGCCAGCCCGCCGGTGCTGCCCGAGATGATCCACCACCTGATCGAGGTGGTGACGGATGCGTGGGGACGGCCGAGTATCCGCTTACGCGGGGACGTCGCCAAGCATCTGACCGACGTGAGGATTCACATCTCCCTCACACACGACGGAGACATGGCGGGCGCGTTCGCCGTCATCGAGTCCCTGTAGGCGCCTCCGGCGCCCGTGCGCCTTTCTGGTAGCTTCCGGCCCCCGGAAGGGCGCACAGGCGCGTAGCGGCTAGGTGGAGCGCGATTCCTTCTCGGCGACCAGCAGGTATGCCACCATCAGCCGTTTGAGTTCGGCGACGGCGTCTGCGTGGCTCTGATTGTCCTGCACGGAGAAGTTGAGCATCGAGTACACGACGTGGACGAGCACCTCGGCCATCATCGTCCGCCGCTCCCGCGACGTCCGCGGGGTGAGGGGCGCGAGCATCCGTGACACCTGCTCCGCGAACGCCTTCTCGTGGATGGCGCCGGTGGCGCGGGTCGAGGGCGTCGACTGCATCGCCAGCCACACCTCGCGCCTCGACGGGTCGGATGTCCACAGGCCTGCCATGTGGTCGACGAAGGAATTGAGGAACCGCAGCCAGTCGAGGGACGGGACCTCACCGTTGAACTGGGCGATCTCGTGCTGGACGCCGACGAGATCCTGCCGGTTGAGTTCGCAGACGATCACGTACTTGTTCGCGAAGAACTGGTAGAGGGTGCCGATCGGGACGTCCGCGCGTGCGGCGACCTCCTCGCACGTGAACGATTCGAATCCCACGTCCACCAGCAACTCCCGCGATGCCGTGAGCAGCGCGTCGAACTTCCGGCGACTACGTTCCTGGGTCGGACGTCTGCGGGGCAGGAGTTCCTGCGGGTCCGACTGCAGCTCCAACGCCGGGTCCACTCGGCGCGGCGCTTGCTTGCTGACTGAAGACTCCACCGCCCCAGGCTATCCGTCTTTCGTCCGGATTCCGAAGATCCCTCCCGGTGACGCGTCGGGTTTCACCTGGGCGAGGAGACTGCTCGCGCCGTTTCGGTGTGAACGATGTGATCGCCCACAAGTTGCCGACCGCTGCGTTACCGACCCACCACAACGCCGGTGACGGACGGCCGACAACATGCAGCCGCCCGTCGCGTCGATCAGACGGACAGGTCCCGCCGCAGTTTCGCGACGTGGCCGGTGGCGCGGACGTTGTACTGGGCCACTTCGATCTTCCCGTCCTCGTCGACGAGGAACGTGGAGCGGATGACACCCTGCACGGTCTTGCCGTACATCTTCTTCTCGCCGAACGCGCCCCACGCCTCGAGCGTGGCCTTGTCGGGATCGGACAGCAGAGGGAACGTCAGTTCCTCGTTGTCACGGAACTTGGCCAGCTTCGCCGGCTTGTCGGGTGAGATGCCGATCACGTCGAGGCCTGCGCCGTTCAGGTCGGCGAGGTTGTCGCGGAAGTCGCAGGCCTGTTTGGTGCAGCCCGGCGTGCTCGCCGCCGGGTAGAAGTACACGACGACCTTGCGGCCGCGGTAGTCGGCGAGCGACACGTCGTTGCCGTCGGCGTCGGGCAGCGTGAAGGCGGGTGCGGTGTCTCCGGGGGCGAGTCTGTTGTTGTCGGTCACGAGAAGTCAGGCTACCGGGACGGTCTGACCGTGGGCCGCGGCGCGATCGGGGGAGACAGAGTCGCTGGTCGCGTGTTCTCGTCTACGGTTGACGCAAGTGTGGGATCGTCGCGGTAGCGTCGCTCTCGCTGATCGAACCAGTCGAACAAGTTGGAGGACACGTGCCCAGGGACACCGAGAGCATCGAGCGTGAGATCGAGAACGCGCGTAATCAGCTCGCGAGCACTCTCGACGAATTGACGGTCCGCACCAACCCGAAGCGTCTCATGGAGAACACGAAGCGGACGCTGATCGCGAAGCTGAACGAGCCGGCGGTCAAGTACGGACTGATCGCCGTGGGTGCGGTGGCAGGGCTCCTGGTGCTCCGCAAAGCGTTGCGCTGAACGACCCTCGTCACTGACGGGCCGTCGGATGTGAAGTTCGCAGTGACTTCACGTTCCGGCGGCCTGTTCGTCATCCGACAGCCCACTCGGTGCGGTGAGATCGTGACACGAGAAAGGCCCCCATCCTCGTGAGAGGATGGGGGCCTTCGTGCAAGTGCGCCCACAGGGACTCGAACCCCGGACCCAGTGATTAAGAGTCACTTGCTCTACCAACTGAGCTATAGGCGCTCGCTCTTGCGAGACAGAACATTAGCGGGTCGCTTCTCGGGAATGCAAATCGCCTGGTGGCGACTGCCCGTGGCGACCCGATCCGGACGGTGGCGCGTAACAACAGCGCCGCTGGTCACGATTGATATTCGAACGTTATTGAGCGGCTCGGCGCTTGGTTGGAACCGGTCTCCAGTGGCTGGCATCATTGGAGACCACACGGTCTCGACGTGCTGATTCGTCTTGCGAAGGCGAGGGACGTGCCGGCTTGAACGTGAATTCGGAGCGAGGACGTGAAGTGGGGTTATCCATGGGTGTGGGGCGTGGCGGGCGCGTGCGTGCGCAATCGGTGAGATCCGTCTCGAAGACGGTGACGATTGTGGCGGCATCACTCGTATTCGCAGTGTCGATCGCAGGGTGCACCGTCTCCGGTGCCGACAGCGTCACGTCGGAAGGTGAGGCGCCGATCGATTCCAATCCGGTCACCGAACTCATCAAGCCGAAGCTGACGGCGTCGGCCGTCGATGGTGCGGTGGGATTCTCGCCCGGACAGCCGGTGACGGTGACGGTGGCCGACGGCACGCTGGCGGCGGTCACCATGCTCAACCCGGAGGGCGAGCCGGTCGACGGCGCCATCGCCCCCGACGGGTTGTCCTGGGTCAACACGGAGCCGCTGGGCTACGACAAGGAGTACCGGCTCGAGGTGAAGGCGAACGGACTCGGCGGCGGCACCACCTCGACGTCGGCGTTCACGACCAGCGCGCCCGGCAACGTCACCAAGCCGTACGTGATGCCGTCGGAGGGTGACGTGGTGGGCATCGGTCAGCCGATCGCGGTCCAGTTCGACGAGAACATCCCCGACCGCAAGGCCGCGGAGGCCGGCATCACCGTCACGACGAATCCGCCCGTCGAGGGCGCGTTCTACTGGGTGAACAACCGTGAGGTGCGGTGGCGTCCGCAGAGCTACTGGGCCCCCGGCACCGCCGTGGACGTCAAGGTCGCCGTGTACGGCCGTGATCTCGGTGACGGACTGTTCGGCCAGGAGGACGTCCACACGGCGTTCACCATCGGCGACGCCCTGGTCGCGACGGCGGACGACAACACCAAGCAGGTGACGTTCGAGCGCAACGGCGAAGTGATCATGACGATGCCCACGTCGATGGGTAAGGACGACACACCCACCGACAACGGCGTGTACATCATCGGCGACCGGTTCGCGAACCTCGTCATGGACTCGTCCACCTACGGTGTGCCGGTCAACTCCCCGCAGGGATACAAGACGCCCGTCGATTGGGCGACGCGAATGTCCTACAGCGGCATCTTCTTCCACTCGGCGCCGTGGTCGGTGGGGCAGCAGGGGTACTCGAACGCGAGCCACGGCTGCCTGAACCTGAGCCCGTCCAACGCGAAGTGGGTGTACGACAACACGAAGCGCGGCGACATCGTGATCGTCAAGAATACGCTGGGCGGCACGCTGTCGGGCACGGACGGCCTCGGCGACTGGAACATCCCGTGGGATGTCTGGAAGGCGGGCAACGCCAACGCCTGACGGCGGGCGTCAGACCAATCGCAAAGAGGAAAGCCCCCGGCCGAGGCCGGGGGCTTTCCGTGTGGGGTGAGTGACGGGACTCGAACCCGCGACAGCCAGGATCACAACCTGGTGCTCTACCAACTGAACTACACTCACCATGTGCTTCAGGCACCGCCCGGGGGCAGTAACTTCGGCGAGGAAGATACTAGCGCGTCCGGTGCCCGAGAAGCCAATCGGTATCTCAGGCGGGCCCGAGTTCCTCGACAACTGCGGCGATGTCGCTGGTAGACGGTCCGGGCTCGGGCACGAACGCCGTCTTCCGGTAGTACTTCAGTTCCCGGATCGACTCCTTGATGTCGGCCAGGGCGCGGTGGGCGAGACCCTTTTCGGGCTGACCGAAGTAGATCCGCGGGTACCAGCGCCGGGACAGTTCCTTGATGGAGCTGACGTCGATCATCCGGTAGTGCAGGTAGGTGTCGAGGTCCGGCATGTCGCGGGCGATGAATCCGCGGTCGGTCGCGATCGAGTTGCCTGCGAGCGGCGCCGTCCCGGCGACCGGCACGTGCTCGCGGATGTAGGCGAGCACCTGCTGCTCGGCCTCGGCGAGCGTGACCGTGGACTTCCGGACCTCGTCGGTCAGCCCCGAGTTTTCGTGCATCTTGGTCACCACGTCGGGCATGGCCGCGAGCGCGTCGTCGTCGGCGTGGATGACGATGTCGACACCCTCACCGAGCACGTTCAGCTCGCTGTCCGTGACCAGAGCTGCGATCTCGATCAGCTTGTCGGTGCCGAGCCGGAGCCCGGTCATTTCACAGTCGATCCACACAAGTTTGTCCTGCACCAGGAACACAGTAGTCACGTGAGTGACGGGATAAGGTCTGCGGTAGACACTTTCTCCCGACGTGCGTGATTCGAGGAGGGCTTGGATGACCCAGCAATCGCAGGACGGCGACGCGACCTCGACCCCGGCGGAAAGGGCGGCGGCGGCGAGGGCGGCGGCCGCCGAAGCGGCCAGGATCGCGGCGGAGGCTGCGGCAGCGGCAGAGGCGGCGGAGCAGGAAGCCCGGGACGCGGAGGCCGCGGAGAACCGTGCTCCCGCAGACGTCGCCGCCTCCTCCGGTGCCGCCGCGGACATCGCGGCCGGATACTCCTCGGAGGGTGCGGCTCTGGAGCTGGGAACGGTGGTGCTCGACGGCGCCGTGGATCCGGCGGCCCGGGTGCGTATCCCGCTCGCGACGGTCAACCGGCACGGACTCGTCGCCGGCGCCACCGGGACGGGAAAGACGAAGACGCTGCAGGGTATTGCCGAGCAGTTGTCGGCTGCAGGGGTTCCCGTGGTGATGGCCGACGTGAAGGGCGACCTGTCGGGCCTGTCGCAGCCGGGTGAGGCGGGCGACAAGATCACCGCCCGAGCGTCCGAGACGGGTGACGACGAGTGGCGGCCGGCGGGATCCCCGGTCGAATTCCTCTCGCTGGGAACGGAAGGCTTGGGGATTCCCGTCCGCGCGACCATCACGGCGTTCGGGCCGATCCTGCTCGCCAAGGTTCTCGGGCTCAACGAGACTCAGGAGTCCACGCTGGGGCTGATCTTCCATTGGGCCGACGTTCAGGGGCTTGCGCTGCTCGACCTGTTGGATCTGCGATCGGTCATCGCGCATCTCACCAGCGACGAGGGCAGGGCCGATCTGAAGGGGATCGGCGGCGTGTCCCCGGCCACGGCGGGTGTGATCCTCAGGGCCCTCGTCAATCTCGAAGCCGACGGCGGCGACACGTTCTTCGGGGAGCCCGAGCTCGAGACCGAGGACCTGCTCCGGGTGATCGACGGCAGGGGCGTGATCACGTTGTTCGAGTTGGGCGCCCAGGCCGCGCGCCCGGCATTGTTCTCCACCTTCCTGATGTGGGTGCTGGCCGATCTGTTCCAGACGTTGCCCGAGGAAGGCGATCTCGACAAACCCAAACTCGTCTTCATCTTCGACGAGGCGCACCTGCTCTTCGCGGACGCGTCGAAGGCGTTCCTGCAGCAGGTGGAACAGACCGTGAAGCTCATCCGCTCGAAGGGTGTGGGGGTCTTCTTCTGCACCCAGTTGCCGACGGACGTCCCGAATGCGGTGTTGTCACAGCTCGGCGCGCGGATCCAGCACGCGCTGCGCGCTTTCACTCCCGACGATCAGAAGGCGCTCACGAAAACGGTACGGACGTACCCGACCACCGAGAACTACGACCTCGAGAAGGCTCTCACCTCACTGGGCATCGGTGAGGCGATCGTCACGGTCCTGTCGGAACGGGGTGCACCGACGCCGGTGGCGTGGACGAGGATTCGGCCTCCCCGCTCGCTGATGGACACCATCGGCAACGACGCGATCACCGCCGCGGCGTCGTCGAGTCCGCTGTCGGCGAAGTACCGGCAGACCGTCGACCGCGAATCGGCGTACGAGAAGCTGACGGCCAAGGTCGCCGGGGCACCGGCCACGGAACCGGGCCTCGACCTGCCCCCGCTTCCCGACCTGCCGCCCCCGCCGCCCGCACAGCGGGAGGGTCCGAACATGGCCGAACAGATTCTCGGGAACTCCGCGGTGAAGAGCTTCCTCCGCTCGGCCGCGTCGGCCGCCGGCCGCGAGATCTCCCGCAGCATCTTCGGGACGGGCAAACGTCGCAGGCGCTAGAAACGCTGGGCGAATGTACCTTTCAGCGCCTCGGCAGGGGTGACCGGTACATTCACCCGGGGGTCATCCGCCCAGCTTCTTGTAGAACGTTCCGACGATCGGGGCGACCACCGCGCGCGGGCTGTACTGCCCGGCAACGGACATCGCCTTGCTGATGATGCCGGGCACGACGCGCATCTTGTTGTCGGCCAGACCATCGAGTGACACCTTGGCGGTGTATTCGCTGGAGATCCACAGGAAGTCGGGCACCAACTTGTCTACGATCGACGCGTCCGCCGGATCGGGCTCCTCGGTGCGGACCGGGCCGGGTGCGAGCAGCGTGACGTTCACTCCCGTTCCCTTGAGTTCGCCGCGCAGCGACTCGGAGAAGGTGTTGACGAACGCCTTGCTGGCCGCGTAGGTGGCGTTGTGGGGGATGGGCATGTTGCCTGCCGCGGAGCCGACCATGAGGATGGCGCCGGACTTGCGTTCGAGCATCCCGGGCAACACCGCGAGGGTGAGGTCGTGCACCGCAACGGCGTTGAGTTCCACCTGGGCCCGCTCGTACGCGGGATCGAGTCCGGCGACCGGGCCGAACGTGGCGATGCCCGCGTTGTTGCACAGGACGCTGATCTCACGTCCGGACAGTTCGGTGACGAGGGTGGCCCGCGCGTCTCGATCCGACAGATCGCACGCGCGCACGTCGACCTCGACGCCGTGCTTGTCACGCAGGGCCGCAGCGAGTGAATCCATCACCTCGCCGCGGCGCGCGACGAGGATCAGGGAGTGGCCCCGGGAGGCCAGGTCGGTGGCCAGCGCCTCGCCGATTCCGGACGAGGCGCCGGTCACGACGGCGCGGGCACTGGGGGTGGGGTTCGGCAAGCTCACGGTCAGCAGCGTAGTGCGTCAGATGCGCGCGGCAAGCCGGGTGCCCTGCTCGATCGCGCGTTTGGCGTCGAGTTCGGCTGCGACGTCGGCGCCGCCGATGACGTGGGTGGTGACGCCGGCGACGGTCAGTTCGTCGACGAGGTCACGCACCGATTCCTGACCTGCGCAGATCACGACGTTGTCGACGGCGAGGGTGCGGGGCCTCTCGCGTTTGGCGCCGAACGTGATGTGCAGGCCGTCGTCGTCGATGCGCTCGTAGTTGACCCCGGACAGTTCCTGCACGCCCTTGTTCTTCAGCGCTGCCCGGTGAACCCAGCCCGTGGTCTTCGCGAGTCCGGCGCCGATCCGGCCGCTCTTGCGCTGCAGCAGGTACACCTCGCGCGGCGACGGTTCGGGAATGGGTGTGGTGAGGGCGCCCGCCGCCGCTTCGGGTTCGGTGACACCCCACTCCTGCTTCCACTCCTTCAGGTCGAGCGTCGGCGAGTGCTCGTGGGTGAGGAACTCGCTGACGTCGACGCCGATCCCACCGGCCCCGATCACCGCGACCGACTGCCCGACGGCCTTGCCGCCCCGCACGACCTCCGGATACGTGAGCACCTTCGGGTGGTCGATACCCGGAATGGACGGAACCCGCGGCGTCACCCCGGTCGCGACGATCACCTCGTCGTACTCGCCGACCAGCTCGGTCGCGGTGACACGGCTGTCGAGCCGGACGTCGACACCGGCGAGCGGAAGCTGGCGGTTGTAGTACCGGATCGTCTCCGCGAACTCCTCCTTGCCGGGGATCTTGCGGGCGATGCCGAACTGTCCGCCGATCTCCGAATCCGCCTCGAACAGGGTCACCGAGTGGCCGCGCTGTGCCAGGCCCAGTGCTGCCGACAGGCCCGCGGGTCCGGCGCCGACGACGGCGACACGCTTCGCGGCCCGGGTGGGGGAGAGTGTCAGTTCCGTCTCCCGGCCTGCACGGGGATTCAGCAGGCACGACACGTGCTTGCGGACGAAGGCGTGGTCGAGGCAGGCCTGGTTGCACGCGATGCACGTGTTGATCTCGTCGGGGGTGCCCGCTTCGGCTTTGCGCACCCAGTCGGGATCGGCGAGCATCGGGCGCGCCATCGAGATGAGCTGCGCGTCACCGCGGGTCAGGATTTCCTCGGCGACCTCCGGCATGTTGATCCGGTTCGACGCGGCCACGGGGATGCTCACGTGCTTCTCGAGCTTGCCGGTGATGTCGGCGAACGCGGCCCGCGGCACCGACGTCACGATCGTCGGAACACGGGATTCGTGCCAGCCGATGTCGGTGTTGATGATGGTCGCGCCCGCGGCCTCCACTTCCTGTGCCAGCGCGACGATCTCGTCCCACGTCTGACCGCCCTCGACGAGGTCGGCCATCGACAGGCGGAAGATGATGATGAAGTTGGGGCCCACCGCCTTGCGAGTGCGGCGGACGATCTCGACGGCCATCCGCCTGCGGTTCTCGGGAGTGCCGCCCCACTCGTCGGTGCGCTTGTTGGTGCGCTCGCACAGGAACTGGTTGATGAAGTAGCCCTCGCCGCCCATGATCTCGACGCCGTCGTAGTTCGCCTGCTGCGCGAGCCGGGCGCAGCGGACGAAGTTGCGGATCTGCCAGCGCACGCCGCGGCCCGTGAGTTTGCGGGGCCGGAACGGGTTGATCGGGGCCTTGATCGACGAGGCGGAGACGCTGAAGGGCTGGTAGCTGTACCGGCCGGCGTGCAGGATCTGCAGGGCGATCTTGCCGCCCTCGTCGTGCACCGCCTTCGTGATCGCGCGGTGCCTGCGGGCCTCGACTCGGTGGGTGAGCTTGGCGCCGAACGGCAGCAGCCAGCCCGTCCGGTTGGGCGCGTAGCCGCCGGTGACGATCAGCGCGACACCTCCGCGGGCGCGCTCGGCGAAGTACTCGGCCAGACGGGGAATGTCCTTGGCGCGATCTTCGAGCCCGGTGTGGATGGAACCCATGATCACCCGGTTCTTCAGCGTCGTGAAACCGAGGTCGAGGGGAGCGAGGAGCTGCGGGAACTGGGTCATTGGCGGCGTGTCCTTACTGTGCGAGCGCGTCGAGTACTTCTTGGCACCAGTCGGCGAATCCCTCTTCGACGCGGATTCCGCCGCGCAGGACGAGGTACTGGTGCAGGGCTGCCCCGGAGAGCTGGTCCGGTGCGGGAAAGTCACGTTTTTCGATCATGCGGTAGACCTCGAGCCGGGCGGCGTGGCCGTCGCGGTGGCGAGCGACCTCGGCCGTGAGTGCGGCGATGTCACCGTGCTGAGCGGCGCGGATCTTCACTGCCAGCTCGTTGCGCAGGTGGTTGGGCTCGGTCGGTTCGGCGATCCAGCGCTCGAGTTCCGCGCGCCCGGCCGCGCTGACCCGGTACACCTTCTTGTCGGGTCTGCTGTCCTGCGCCACGACCTCGGCGTCGACCCATCCGGACTCGTCCATGCGTTTGAGGACGCGGTAGATCTGCTGGTGGGTGGCGCTCTGGAAGAAGCCGATGGATTTGTCGAACCGGCGCGCCAATTCGTAGCCCGAGCCGGAGTGCTCGGTGAGGGAGACGAGGAGCGCATGTTCGAGTGCCACGAACCGAAGTATGTATGCAACGAGGTGCGTATGCAACTGAGTGCACACTTAGTAGTTCCGTCCGAGCGGGACACTCGTCGCGTCGGACCGTACGAACTCCCCGTTCGCTCGCATAGGCTCGCGGACATGAGCACCGACGTTCGTCCGCCGGCCGGGATCGGCGAGGCCGCGACGCGCAGACAGGTTGTCGCGTGGGGGTTGTGGGACTGGGGATCGGCCGCGTTCAACGCCGTGATCCTCACGTTCGTCTTCTCCGTGTACCTGACGGACGCCGTGGGGGAGGACCTGCCGGGGTCGATCTCCGCGAGCACGTGGCTCGGGTGGTCGCTCGGCATCGCCGGTTTCCTCATCGCCGTGCTCGCCCCTGTCACCGGTCAGCGATTCGACGCCGCCGGACGACGTAAGTGGGCGCTCGGTGTCCTCACGTTCGCGACGGTCGGGTGCATGGCGGCGATGTTCTTCGTCCGCGACTCGTATCAGTACCTGTGGCTCGGGCTGGTGCTGCTGGCCGCGGGTTCGGTGATCTTCGAACTGGCCGGCGTCCCGTACAACGCGATGCTCAGGCAGGTGTCGACGCCGGCGAACATCGGCCGGGTGTCCGGGTTCGGCTGGGCGATGGGCTATTTCGGCGGGATCGTGCTGCTGCTGCTGTGCTACTTCGGATTCATCTCCGGTGACGGCGACAACCGGGGATTCCTCGGGCTCACCACCGACGGCGGACTGAACATCCGGATGGTGGCGCTGCTCGCCGCCGTCTGGTTCGCGATCTTCGCGATCCCCGTCCTGCTGAAGGTCCCCGAGCTACCCCGCCCCCACGCGGATCCGGGTGCCGACAAGGCCGGTTTCGTCGAGTCGTACCGGGTGCTGTGGCGCGATCTGCGCGACCTCTGGGTCGCCGACCGGCGCACCGTGTACTTCCTGGTGGCGAGTGCGCTGTTCCGCGACGGACTGGCCGGTGTCTTCACGTTCGGCGCCGTCCTCGCCGTCAACGTCTACGGCATCGGCGCGGGTGACGTGCTGCTGTTCGGCGTCGCGGCCAACGTCGTCTCCGCGCTCGGCGCGCTCACCGCCGGCCGGTTCGACGATCGGATCGGACCGAAGACCGTCATCATGACGTCCCTGATCGCGATGATCGTCGTCGGCGTCGTACTGACGGCCGTCTCCGGACCGGCCATGTTCTGGATCTTCGGACTGCTGCTGTGCCTGTTCGTCGGTCCCGCGCAGTCATCCGCGCGGACGTTCCTGGCCCGGATCACACCGCCAGGCCGGGAGGGGCAGATGTTCGGTCTGTACGCGACCACCGGTCGCGCGGTGTCGTTCCTCTCGCCCACCCTCTTCGGGCTGTTCGCCTGGTGGTTCGCGGCGGATCGGGCCGGGATCATCGGACTGGTGATCGTGCTCGCGATCGGGCTCGCCGCGCTGACGGTGGTGAAGGCGCCCGAGCGCGACTAGCGCCGCGCGCGATTGTCATCGATCCGGAGCTTCTCCGGGAACAGCCGCCGCTGTGTCAGCCAGCCCGCCGCCGCCACGACGATCCAGATCAGCGTGGCGAAGAACTGCTGGCTGCCCTCGTTCGGATCCTCCAAGAAACCCAGCGGGGGGATGGCCAGGCCGAGCCCGGTCAGGACCATGCTGGCGCCGCCGAGCGCGGTGAGCCACAACAACGCCCGCGCCCGGTACCGGTCGGCGAGGAAACCACAGGCGACGGCGAGCGCGACGATCACGACTCCGCTGAGGAGCCAATTCGCGTCGTCGGGTTGCAGGACACGACTGAGCTTGGCCCCGATGACGGCGCCGGTGATGATCCCGAGAAAGAATGCGGCGAACTTGAAGATCAGGGTGGTGGCCACCCACGCCACGACTGCCCCGATCGCCGCGACCAGAAACGTCGTCTCGAGCGACAGCGACAGCAGATCGGCCAGGAGCCAGCCGAGGCCGAAACCCGAGGCGAGAACGGCGACGTGGAGTGAACCGACACCGGCGAAGCACAGAACGGCGCCGACCAGAAGGATTGCGATGCCACTCATGGTGCCCTCCCACGGTGCACGAGACGAGTAGTGCCATCAAACCAGAACGCACGCCCCGTCGAGGGGAAGAGCGGATTTCGGTTCAGTTCGGTGCGGTTCCGGTACGCGTGAGGATCGCGTCCGCGAGGGCGTCGGGCCGCTGCTCCGGGATCCAGTGCGTGGCACCGTCCAGGACGACGAACTCGTAGGGCGCATCGACGAACTCGCCGCACCTTTCCGCTCCCGCACGCCCCAGCGCCTGGTCACCGGTGCTCCAGACGTAGGTCGTCGGAACGGTGACGGCAGGCGTCTGCTCGAAGTCGCTCGTCATCGCGCGGTACCAGTTCAGCGCGCCGGTGAGCGCTCCCGGTTCGCCGAGCAGCGCGACGTGCCGGTCGACGAGCGCCGGCGCGACGACGTCACCGAACATCGCGCGCAGCGCCCGCGCGTTCTCCTCGAGGAGGACCCGCTCGGCCTTGCCTTCCGTCCTGAGGAGACGAATGTAGGAGGAGCGTTCCTTCTGATCGGCGTCCTCGCGCAAGGCCCAGCCGAACGCGCCCGGATGTGGCACCGACACGGTGGTGAGCGAGGTGATCCGGTCGGGGTGCCGCGCCGCGACGACCCACGCCACGGCGGCTCCCCAGTCGTGCCCGACGAGATGTGCCGAGTCGAGACCGAGTGCGTCGAGCAATCCGATTACGTCCGCGACGAGGTGGTCGATCCGGTAGGAGTCGACTCCGTCGGGTCGCGCACCGGGCGAGTATCCGCGCTGGTTCGGGGCGAACGTCCGCAGACCGGACTCGTTCAGCAGGGCGCTGACCGGTTCCCAGGACGCGGCGCTCTCCGGAAACCCGTGCAGGAGAACGACGGGGACGCCGTCGGCCGGACCGCTGGTGGTGACGTCGAACGTCAGGTCGCCGAGGGTGATGTGCGCGTGTTCCGAGGTTGACAACATGCCCCCACCGTACGGCGAGAGCGCCACTACTTCGCGGGATTCCACCCGCTCATGCCGAGCATGATCAGGCGCAGTTGCCGTTCGGCACGCGCGACCACTTCGGCCTCACTTCGGCTTCCGGGACGATCGGCCTCGAGCAGATCGACGACGACGGCGAACATGGTGGACACGATCAGGTCGGCCGCCATCTCCAGGTCGTCGTGGTCCCAGGACTGCAGACCGTCGATGCGGGACAGGTCAACCGTGAGTTCGCTGACGAACAGCTTCATCTCGGTCGCGATCGCCCGGCGAATTTCCGGGACGCCGCCGTAGCGTTCGCGGCTGAGGAACCGGAACTGCGCCTCGTGGGTGCGGACCTGCCGCACGAGGATGTCGAGGGATGCGCCTGCGCTCTTGGTGCTCGGGGTGCGGCGGGCGTCGCGGAGCATCTGCCGCAGAATTCGCATGCCCTCCTCGACGAGCACCACGCCGAGCTCCTCGATGGACGCGAAGTGGCGGTAGAACGCGGTGGGCACGATTCCCGCGGTGCGGGCGATCTCGCGCAGGCTCACGCCGGCGAAACTACGGTCCGCCATGAGTTCGAGTGTGCCGTCGAGAAGGGCCTTCCTCGTGCGCTCCTTGCGGGCTGCCCTGCTCTCCGGTTCGGCGCCGGTCGACTGACTCACGGCAGTGAGTGTATTCGTGGCGGTGCCGACACCCGTCATCTCCGGGTACTCGTACTCGTCATCCGGCATGCGTATCCGATCGCTGTCTGGGGTGTGCGTGCGGTCACATTTCGATTGACAAGTTCCTGTCTCTCTCTGTCACACTATTGTCAGTGTACAACCGTGCACTCAAATGGAGGAGGCTGACGTGTCAGTTGCCCACACCAGTCGTCCGGCGGAGGGACGCAGGTTCTCGCTGCTGTCGTTGTTCGAGGCGATGGCCACTCCGCACCAGCTCGACCGCTACCTCGAACTTGTCACTCCCATGGTCACCGTGCGCGACCTGCGAGCCGAAGTGGTCGAGGTCCGGCGGTCCACCGCCGACACCGTCACCCTCACGCTGCGTCCCACCCGTCAGTGGCGGGGATTCCGTGCGGGGCAGTTCGTGCAGGTGGGCGTCGTGATCGACGGGGTTCGGCACACCCGGTGCTACTCACCGGCCAATGCACAGGCGTCCACCGACGGGCTCGTCGAGCTGACGATCAAGGCGCACCCCGAGGGTCTGGTCTCGCAGTACCTGCACGCGCACGCGCACCCCGGTCTGGTGCTCGACCTGTCTCAGGCGGCGGGCGAATTCACCCTCCCGTCTCCGCGCCCTCGCCGGCTCCTGCTGGTGAGCGGAGGCAGCGGAATCACCCCGGTTCTGTCGATGCTGCGCACCCTCGTCGACGAGCAGCACTTCGGAAGCATCACTTTTCTGCACTACGCGTACACCGAAAACGACGTCGCGTACCTCGACGAGTTGCGCGCACTCGCGGACGCGAACGCCAACGTCTCCCTCGTGTTGGCGTACACCGATCAGGAGACCGGCGGCCATCTCCACGGGTTCTTCGGTCAGGAGCACCTCGACGCGGTTGCGCCCTGGTACGCGGACGCCGAAACCTTCCTGTGCGGCCCGCCCGGACTGATGCGTGGCGTTCGGGAGGTGTATCGCGAACTCGGCATCGAGGACCGTCTGCACACCGAGGAATTCGCTCCCGCCGCAGCCCCGGCGGAGGGTGAGGCCGGTGGCGAGGTGTCCTTCACCGCCAGCGGTGTCACCGCGGACAATTCCGGCGCCACGCTGCTCGAACAGGCGGAGGCCGCCGGGCTCCATCCCGAGTACGGGTGCCGGATGGGCATCTGCTTCTCCTGCACGACGGTGAAGAAGTCGGGGTGCACCAAGAACGTCCGCACCGGCGACACCGACACCGACCCGGACAAGGCGATCCAGCTGTGCGTCTCGGTTCCGGTGGGCGACGTCGCCCTCGACATCTGACTTTCACAAGACATTCAACGCTTGGAGACCGACATGTTTGGACTCTCACTCTCGTTCCTCCCGTTCGTCGACGGCTCCGACGGTTCCCGCAACGACGCCCCGGTGGTGCTCAGTCACGACCAGGTCGAAGAGATCGGCCGGGAACTGGACGCCCTCCGCGACCGGACAGTTGCGGACCTCGGCGCCGAGGACCGCGAATACATCTACAAGATCATCAAGGCGCAGAGGGGATTCGAGGTCGCCGGTCGCGGGCTGATGTATCTCGGTTTCTTCCCGCCGGCCTGGATCGCCGGGGTCGGTGCTCTCGGTGTGTCGAAGATCCTCGACAACATGGAGATCGGCCACAACGTCATGCACGGCCAGTACGACTGGATGCGTGAACCGGGCCTGAACTCCCGCGTGTTCGAGTGGGACACCGTCTGCCCGGCCGATCAGTGGAAACATTCCCACAACTACATGCACCACACGTACACCAACATCCTCGGCCGGGACCGGGACATCGGCTACGGCATCCTCCGGATCGACGAGGCGCAGAAGTGGAACCCCTACTATCTGGGGAACCCGGTCTACGCCTTCTTCCTGATGATGCTGTTCGAGTGGGGCGTCATGATGCACGACCTGGAAGCGGAGAACGTGATCCAGGGCAAGCGGAAGTGGCACGACGTCAAGCCGCTGCTGAAGGGCTGGTGGCGCAAGGCCGGTCGGCAGGTACTCAAGGACTACGTGATCTTCCCGGCGCTCACCGGGCCACTGTTCGTCCCCACACTGCTCGGCAACGTGACCGCCAACCTGATCCGCAACGTGTGGGCGTACTCCATCATCTTCTGCGGCCATTTCCCCACCGGCGTGCAGAGTTTCACCGAGGACGAGACCGCGGAGGAAACTCGCGGCGAGTGGTACGTCCGGCAGATGCTCGGAAGCGCCAACATCGAGGGGAGCCCGCTGTTCCACATCATGTCGGGCAACCTGTCGCACCAGATCGAGCACCACCTGTTCCCGGACCTGCCCGCCCACCGGTACCCGGAGATGGCGCCCGTCGTGAAGGCGCTGTGCGAGAAGCACGGGCTGCCCTACAACACCGGTGGCTTCTTCAAGCAGATCGGCTCCGTGTGGGGGAAGATCTTCAAGTTCGCGCTGCCGCCCGGTCTCGTCTCGTCCGACACCCCTCCCGGTGTTATCGTCGAGCGGCAGAAGACTGCAGCCTGAGAGGCGAAAAACATGGTGGGGAAGTTCGAGCGGCGCAAGGACACCGTGCAGGAACTGACGGAGTCCGCGGCAACGCACGTGGGCCAGATCGCGACGATCATCGCGGGCGCCGTCCGGGACGTCACCCGGGAGATCGGTGACTGGGTGTCCGACGGCATCGAGATGCGCGAGGCCGCGAAGAAGGCCCGTGACGACGAGGGCGAGGCCGAACCGGTCGACTGAGTAAGCCGACCGGGCGTTTCGCCCAGGGTAGAGATCCGGCCGCCGAGGGTGTGTTCATTGCACCCTCGGCGGCCTTTCTGCGGACAGGGCTCCGGTCAATGCTGGGTGCAGCACGAAACCGCCCGCCGAAAGGAACCCATGTCCCCCATCACAATCTCCACCACAGTGCGTATCGCGCTCGCCGGCTTTGCAGCCCTTGCCATTTCGCTGAGCGGTGCCGCCGGCATGGCGTCGGCCAAGCCGATCTGCGAGACCGGCTGTTCGCAGCCGCTGCCCACCAAGAACCCCCGGCCCGACGTCAAGCAGATGTGCTGGGTCGAATGGGGGCAGACACAGTGTCAGGTGAGCTGACACGTTCGCGCCGTCGAACGGGGCGCGGCCGGCGACGTTCGCGCCCCTGTTCGTTCTGCTAGATGACGCCGAGCGAGATCATGGCGTCGGCCACCTTCACGAAACCGGCGATGTTCGCGCCGTGCACGTAGTCGCCCGGCATGCCGTACTCGGCGGCCGTGGCCACGGTGCGTTCGTGGATACCGCGCATGATTCCGGCCAACCGCTCGTCCGTGTATTCGAAGCCCCACGAGTCGCGGGACGCGTTCTGCTGCATCTCGAGTGCCGACGTGGCGACGCCGCCCGCGTTGGCCGCCTTGCCCGGGGCGAACGCCACCGCGGCATCGCGGAACACCTGGACGCCCTGCGGGGTCGTGGGCATGTTCGCGCCCTCGGCCACCGCCTGCACGCCGTTCGCCACCAGCGTCTTGGCGGCCGCTTCGTCGAGTTCGTTCTGGGTGGCGCAGGGGAGCGCGACGTCGCACGGCACGTCCCAGATGGATCCGTTCGGCACGAACCGGGCATGCGGCACCGTGTCCGCGTACTCACCGATCCGTCCGCGCCGTACCTCCTTGATCTCCTTCAGGAGCTCGAGGTCGATGCCCTTCTCGTCGACGACGTATCCGGAAGAATCGGAGCTCGCAATCGCGATTCCGCCGAGTTGGTGCACCTTCTCGATCGCATAGATCGCGACGTTTCCGGAACCGGAGACGACGACGGTCTTGCCGCCCAGTGAGCTGTTCGCGGCTTTCAGCATCTCGGCGACGAAGTAGGCGACGCCGTACCCGGTCGCCTCGCGACGCACCTGCGAGCCGCCCCAGGTGAGGCCCTTACCGGTGAGGACCCCCGACTCGTAGGAGTTGGTGAGGCGCTTGTACTGGCCGAACAGGTAGCCGATCTCGCGGCCGCCGACGCCGATGTCACCTGCCGGGACGTCGGTGTACTCGCCGATGTGGCGATGCAGTTCGGTCATGAACGACTGGCAGAACCGCATGATCTCGGCCTCCGAGCGACCCTTGGGGTCGAAGTCGGAACCACCCTTGCCGCCGCCGATCGGAAGTCCGGTGAGGGCGTTCTTGAAGATCTGCTCGAAGCCGAGGAATTTCACGATTCCCAGGTTCACGCTGGGGTGAAACCGCAGGCCACCTTTGTAGGGGCCGAGCACACTGTTGTACTGCACGCGGAAACCGCGGTTGACGTGCACGTTGCCGGAGTCGTCGACCCACGGCACCCGGAAGATGATCTGCCGCTCGGGCTCGCACAGCCGCTCGATCAATCCGGAGTCCGCGTAGTGGGGGTGGTGGTCGAGCACGACCTGCAGCGACTCGAAGACCTCGGCGGCTGCCTGGTGGAACTCGGGTTCGCCGGCGTTCCGCAGGCGGACCTGCTCGTAGATCTCTGCTACCTGGTCGCGCGTTGACACAGACCCACCTGCCTGACGTGTGAGGAATTCGTTACCTGACGTTTACTTTGGAAACTATAGACCTGATGTCGGGTGTCCTGTATTGGGCCGGGCGGAAAGGTTAGGGCTTCCGCAGTGGTGTGCGGGAATGCATTGCGACAGAGGTGTTCTCGACTGCCTCGCCGCAGTGCGCGCAGCGGTGTTCCAGCTCCAGTGAGTGCCCGCATTCGTGCACGAGCACCGACGGGGCCTCGTCGACGGCCCACTTGCTGCCCCATTGGAACAACGAGAGCAGCAGCGGTCGCAGGTCCTCGCCCGCCGCGGTGAGGTGGTACTCGAAGCGGGGAGGGTGCTCGGAGTACTGCCTGCGTTCGATGACGCCGACCTCCTCGAGCTTGCGCAGTCGCGCGGTGAGGATGTCGCGCGAGACGCCGATGTACCCGGCAATCCGGTCGAAGCGGTGCACCCCGTAGCTCAGTTCGCGGATCACCAACATGGACCAGCGGTCGCCGATCAGTTCCATGGTGGCGGCGATCGCGCAGGGTCTCGGCGCCAGTGGCATGCGGTCCATGATGATCTCGGGTGTCGCTCGCTCGGTGTCGCCGTTGGTCATGCCCTCCATCATAGAGGGTTGTGATTTCCAACTAATAGGGATTACTGTCGTGAACGTAGTTAGTTGGAAAAGCAGACTTACTCACTCGAAGGGGTCGTCATGACCACGATTCAAGATCGAACGGTGCTGGTCACCGGAGCCGGCCGCGGACTCGGGCGTGCCTTCGTCGCCGAGGCGCTCGCGCGAGGAGCGCGCACGGTCTATGCGTCGGCGCGTGACACGTCGACGATCGAGGAGCATCCGCGGGTCGTGCCCGTCGAGCTGGACGTCACGAACCCCGAATCGGTCTACGCCGCCGCGGAGCACGTGGGGGACCTCGGCGTCCTGATCAACAACGCCGGCATCCTCATCGGCGAGTCGCCGCTCACGGGTGATCTCGACGGAATGCGCCGCGAACTCGAAACCAACCTCTACGGGCCGCTCAACGTCACTCGCGTGCTCGCACCGATCATCGCCGCCAATGGGGGCGGCGCGATCCTCAACGTGCACTCCGTCCTGTCCTGGCTGGCCGTCGGCGGCTCGTACAGCGTCTCGAAAGCCGCCCTGTGGAGTGCTACCAACGCGATGCGTGCCGAACTCGCGGCGCAGAACATCCAGGTGGTCGGGCTGCACCTCGGGTACATGGACACCGATATGACGAGCGGACTGGACGTGCCGAAGATCTCCGCGGCCGAGGTCGCGCGACTGGCCTTCGACGGCATCGAGTCCGGCGCCAACGAAGTCCTCGCGGACGACACCTCCCGCACCGTCAAGGCGGCACTGTCGGGCGACCTCGACGTCCTCTATCCGCAGCCGGCGCAGCAGGGGGCGGCATAGTGAGCGAGTCCGGAAACGGCGCGGTGTCGACCGTCGAGGGCGTGGCGGACGCGGAGTGGGGAGAGGTGCGATCGAGGACCGTCGAATGGCGCGACCCGGCGGGTCCGGCGCGGAAAGCGCGAGAACTCGACGGCCTCGGCTACCTGCGGGCGATCCTCGGCGGCGACATTCCCGCGCCCCCGATCGCGAGCCTGATGAACCTGCGGTTCCTCGAGGCAGAACCCGGAAGGGTCGTCTTCGCGCTGGACCCCGACGAGTCGCAGTACAACCCGATCGGCGCCATCCACGGTGGCGCCGTGTGCACCCTGCTCGATTCGGTTGCAGGCTGCGCCGTGCACACCACGTTGCCCGCGGGGTGGGGCTACACGTCGGTCGAGATCAAGGTCAACTACATCCGCGGGGCGACCCGGGACTCGGGGGCCCTCACGGCCACCGGCGTCGTGAAGAAGTCGGGTCGCCGCATCGCGTTCGCGGAAGGGGAGGTCACCGACTCGCAGGGCCGCCTCGTCGCCACCGCCACCAGCACCCTGCTGGTGTTCGAGGTTCCACCGGAGAGCTGACACCGGATGCGCGAGTAACGGCAGCTGAACGCGGGAAACCCGCCACTCGCGGAGGATGGTGGCGGGTCCCGGTGCACCCTTGCCCCGTCGGATTGGGGCGATGCGCGAACAAGACTAATTGGTCGGTTTGTTACGCGCGAGTACGGAACTCCGGGTACGGACGAGCGGCGCAATACCTATCGGACGGTCGTACAGGATGCTGCGGTCGAAGCCGGCCTGCGACGTACCGAAGTTTGATGTACTGAAATTGCGTCCACATCGGCGTCATCCCCAGAGCGGTCAAGGAAGGCAACCACATGGGCACGATCACTACCCAGGATGGCACGGAGATCTTCTACAAGGACTGGGGAACCGGTCAACCCATCGTGTTCAGCCACGGCTGGCCGTTGTCGGCCGACGACTGGGACACACAGATGCTGTTCTTCCTCCAGCACGGCTATCGCGTCATCGCCCACGATCGGCGCGGTCACGGGCGCTCGACACAGACCGGCGACGGCCACGACATGGACCACTACGCCGACGACCTCGCGGAGCTGACCGCGCATCTCGACCTGCAGGACGCCATCCACGTCGGCCATTCGACGGGCGGCGGCGAGGTGGTGCACTATCTCGCGCGGCACGGCGAGAGCCGGGTGTCGAAGGCCGCACTGATCAGTGCGGTACCGCCGCTGATGGTGAAGACGGAGGCGAACCCGGGCGGCCTTCCCAAGGATGTGTTCGACGACCTGCAGGCACAGCTCGCCGCCAATCGTTCGAAGTTCTATCGCGACCTGCCGTCGGGCCCGTTCTACGGATTCAACCGACCGGGCGTGGAATCCTCGGAGGCGACCATCGAGAACTGGTGGCGCCAGGGGATGATGGGCGGGGCCAAAGCTCACTACGACGGTATCGTCGCCTTCTCGCAGACCGATTTCACCGAGGACCTGAAGAAGATCACGGTGCCGGTGCTGGTGATGCACAGCGAAGACGACCAGATCGTCCCCTACGCCGACGCGGGACCACTGTCCGCGAAGCTTCTCGCGAACGGCACGCTGAAGACGTACAAGGACTTCCCGCACGGCATGCCCACCACGCAGGCGGAGACGATCAACGCCGACCTGCTGGCGTTCCTGAAGGACTGACACGAAACCCCCGATCCCTGTTCGTCCAGGTGGTCGGGGGTTTTCGTCTGTCGGTGCTCCGTCGGATGAGTGCCCCCGGCAGGATTCGAACCTGCGACCAAGAGATTAGAAGGCTCTTGCTCTATCCCCTGAGCTACGGAGGCGCGCAGCAAATATTACCTGCCGTCCCGAGCGCTCCGACCGGGGCTGGGGTGTCCGGGTCACGAGCCCACGGCGGCCGCGGAGAGCAGAAGTCCCGACAGAACGAGCTCGACCACGAAGTAGAACCACACGGGGTAGAAGCGGGTCGGCCGGTCGGCGACGGCCGACACTATCCGGCCGAAGGCCATCCCCAGCAGGGCGACGGCCACGGTCACCGAGGCGACGGATCGGATGCCGTACGCGTCGAAAGCCGCGAAGAACAGCAGGGCCGCCACCGCGACACCGAAGCCGCCGTAGACCGCGCGCACCTCGGCGCGGGAGGTCGCCGAATCCGCGGACAGGGCGAACGGGGCGACCAGCCGGGCAGGCGCGGCGAGCCCGTACACACCCATGCCCGCGAAGAACAGCGCCACCGCGATGATCAGAAACTCAGCCATCTCATACTCTCGCTCCCTCGGGACACGTCCCTGTCGACGGTAACCGGAGCGGCGACGGAACCCTCGCGTCTCCGACGGCCTGTCGTAGGTCCTACCCTTGATGTATGGCTACACCCCAGCTCGCGGCGTCCGACCCGGCATCGAAACCCCCGAATCGCGCCGATTCGACCGCCCTGTTCGTCGTCGGCGGACTCATCGCCGGTCTGGTAGCGGCAATCGTCGTCGGACTTTCCGCTGCTCAGGCGCTCGTGCTGCTGGGAATTCCGGATCCCGGCCCGATCACCACCTACGGACTGCCCGCGATGCGGGCTGTGTCGGAGATCGCTGCCGTCATCGCCATCGGATCGCTGCTGCTCGCGGCGTTCTTCGTGCCGCCGCAGAAATCCGGTGTCCTGGACGTGGACGGCTACCGTGCGGTCCGGACGGCGTCGTACGCCGCGATCGTGTGGGCCGCGACCGCCCTCGTCCTGGTCCCGCTGACGTTGTCGGACACCTCCGGGCAACCCTTCGCCGAGGCGGTCGAACCGGCCAACATCTTCAATTCGATCGATCAGGTCGAACTCGCCGGCGCCTGGCGCTGGACCGCGATCATCGCGATCGTCCTCGCGATCGCATCCCGGCTCGTGCTGCGCTGGTGGTGGACGCCGATCCTTCTGGTCGTCGGCATCCTCGGGCTGATGCCGCTCGCGTTGACGGGGCACTCGTCGTCGGGCGGTTCGCACGACATGGCGACGAACAGTCTGATCCTGCACCTCGTCGCGGCCTCGCTGTGGGCGGGTGGCCTGTTCGCTCTCCTCGCCCATGCCCGCAGGCGCGGCGCCTACACCGACGTGGCGGCGCGCCGGTTCTCTGCGGTCGCGACGGTCTGCTTCGTCGTCATGGCGGTCAGTGGTGTGGTGAACGCGCTCGTACGCGTCCAGATCGGTGACCTCGTCGACACGACATACGGACGCCTGGTGGTCGCGAAGATCGTGGCGCTCGTCATCCTGGGGGTCTTCGGCTGGGCGCAGCGTCGACGGGCCCTGCCCGCGTTGCAGAAGGATCCGGCCAGCCGCGGCAATCTGATCCGGTTCGCCGGCGCGGAGGTCATGGTGTTCGCCGCCACGATCGGCCTCGCCGTCGGGCTCGGCCGCACGCCCCCGCCCCCTCCGACCGCGGCGCCCACCCTCACGGAGGTGGAACTCGGTTACAACCTGGCGGGGCCGCCGACGTTCGCCAGGCTGATGCTGGACTGGCGATTCGACCTCCTCTACGGCACCGCCGCGATCGTGCTGGCCGTCGTCTACGCGCTCGGATTGCGCAAACTCCGGCGTCGCGGCGACAGCTGGCCCGTCGGCCGGACCGTCGCGTGGATGTGCGGATGCGTGGTGCTCCTCGTGGCGACGTCGTCGGGTGTCGGGCGTTATTCACCGGCCGTGTTCAGCGTGCACATGGGCGCGCACATGGCGTTGTCGATGCTGACCCCGGTCCTGCTGGTGCTCGGTGCGCCGATCACCCTCGCCCTGCGTGCCCTCGATCCGGCGGGCAAGAACGGTGTGCCGGGCCTGCGCGAGTGGATCCTGACGGCGCTGCACAGCCCGTTCTCCCGGTTCATCACCCATCCCGTCGTCGCGGCGGTGCTGTTCGTGGGCGGGTTCTACGCCCTGTACCTCGGCGGGATCTTCGAGGCCGCCGTCGACTCGCACTCCGCGCACGTCCTGATGAACCTGCACTTCCTGCTGAGCGGCTACCTCTTCTACTGGGTCGCCATCGGCGTCGACCCGTCGCCGCGCAAACTGCAGCCGGTGACGAAGCTCGCGATGGTGTTCGGCTCGCTGCCGTTCCACGCGTTCTTCGGTGTGGCGCTGATGAGCATGGGTGCGGTGATGGGCGAGTGGTACTACCGGTCGCTCGGACTGGGCTGGAACGCTGACCTGGTGGGTGACCAGCAACTGGGTGGCAGCATCGCGTGGGCGACCGGCGAGATCCCGCTGGTGCTGGTGATGATGGCGCTGCTCATCCAGTGGTCCCGCAGCGACGGCCGCACCGCACGGCGGGTCGACCGGGCTGCCGACCGCGACGACGACGCCGACCTGGCAGCGCACAATGCGATGTTCGCGGAACTGGCGCGACGGGACCGAGAAGCCGGGCACTGACCGCTAGCACGGGGTGCCGACACGTTCGGAGGCTCGGCGACCGTGCCGGCCGTTCTCTCCACAAGCGCTCTATTTCTCCACAGATTTCGGATGCCGTCCGGCAATCTCCCATCCGGACGGCACGCTGTGAGTGACGGCACCTTGCCGCACTCACAGGGGGTAGAGCGAAATGTACGAAACACACGGCACCGTGGTCGGAACGGTCATCACCAGCCCGGTCACCCGGTCGAACGCGGCCGGTGACGAGTTCCTCAATTTCCGGATGGCGAGCACGGTCCGGCGCCGCGATCACACGACGGGCGAGTGGCGCGACGGGAGCACGCTCTACCTCACGGTGACCTGCAGGCGGCGACTGATGGCCGGCGTCGTCCAATCGATCGCGAAGGGGGATCCGGTCATCGTGACCGGCGAGTTGCGCACCACGGAGTACACGACGCGGGACGGCATCGCCCGCTCCGACCTGGAGCTGAGCGCGACCGCGATCGGACCGGATCTCGCCCGCTGCACGGTCGTCCTCGAGCGCGCGCCCAGAACCGCGGACGGGGGTGCGGCGACCCCGGCGACGGAACAGGTCGCCACTCGGTCCCTCGTCGCGTAGCGCACCAGCGGGTATCGGCGCCGACCCCGTGCCCGCGGCGCCGGTGCCCGCGGCTTCTTCCTGCGAAGCCCCCGATCACGTCCCCGACCCTCCGCGATGTGGGTTCATCGCACTTCACCATTAGGCTGGCCCCATGGCTGAGTTCATTTACACGATGAAGAAGGTGCGCAAGGCGCACGGTGACAAGGTCATCCTCGATGACGTCACGATGAGCTTCTACCCCGGAGCCAAGATCGGTGTGGTCGGCCCGAACGGCGCGGGTAAGTCCAGCATCCTCAAGATCATGGCGGGGCTGGATCAGCCGGGCAACGGTGAAGCGTTCATCGCTCCGGGTGCCACCGTCGGGATCCTCATGCAGGAACCGCACTTGGACGAGACCAAGACCGTTCGCGAGAACGTCGAAGAGGGCCTCGGTGAAACCATGGTCCAGCTCAAGCGGTACAACGAGATCGCCGAGCTGATGGCCACCGACTACTCCGACGAGCTGATGGAGGAGATGGGCGAGCTCCAGGAGAAGCTCGACCATGCCGACGCGTGGGAGATCGATTCCCAGCTCGAGCAGGCGATGGACGCTCTACGCTGTCCGCCGCCGGAGGAGATGGTCACTCACCTCTCCGGTGGTGAGAAGCGCCGCGTCGCCCTCTGCAAGCTCCTGCTCAGCAAGCCCGATCTGCTGCTGCTCGACGAGCCGACCAACCACCTCGACGCGGAGAGCGTCCTGTGGCTGGAGCAGCACCTGGCCGCCTACCCGGGCGCGATCCTGGCCGTCACCCACGACCGGTACTTCCTCGACCACGTCGCCCAGTGGATCTGTGAGGTCGACCGCGGCCGCCTGTACCCCTACGAGGGCAACTACTCCACCTACCTGGAGCAGAAGGCCGCCAGGCTCGAGGTCGCGGGCAAGAAGGACCAGAAGCTGCAGAAGCGCCTCAAGGAGGAGCTGGCCTGGGTCCGCTCGGGAGCGAAGGCCCGTCAGGCCAAGAACAAGGCCCGCCTCGACCGCTACGAGGAGATGGCCAACGAAGCCGAGAAGACCCGCAAGCTGGACTTCGACGAGATCCAGATCCCGGCGCCGCCGCGTCTCGGCGACGTCGTGGTCGAGGTTTCGAGCCTCGACAAGGGCTTCGACGGCCGGGTTCTGATCAAGGACCTGTCGTTCACCCTGCCGCGTAACGGCATCGTCGGCGTGATCGGCCCCAACGGTGTCGGTAAGACGACGCTGTTCAAGACCATCGTCGGGCTCGAGGAGCCGGACGCCGGTGAGGTGAAGATCGGTCAGACCGTCAAGCTCAGCTACGTCGACCAGAACCGTACGGGCATCAACCCCGACAAGACGGTGTGGGAGGTCGTGTCCGACGGTCTCGATCACATCGTGGTCGGCCAGACGGAGATGCCGTCGCGCGCGTACATCAGCTCGTTCGGGTTCAAGGGCCACGATCAGCAGAAGCCGGCGGGCGTTCTCTCCGGTGGTGAGCGCAACCGCCTGAACCTCGCGATGACTCTAAAGCAGGGCGGAAACCTGATCCTGCTCGACGAACCGACCAACGACCTCGACGTCGAGACCCTCGGTTCGCTGGAGAACGCCCTCGAGCAGTTCCCCGGCTGCGCCGTCGTGATCTCCCACGACCGCTGGTTCCTCGACCGCACCTGCACGCACATCCTCGCGTGGGAGGGCGGCTTCGGCGACAACGAAGCCGCCTGGTACTGGTACGAGGGCAACTTCGAGGGTTACGAGGCCAACAAGGTCGAGCGGCTCGGACCGGACGCGGCGCGTCCGCACCGGGTGACGCACCGCAAGCTCACGAGGGACTGACCCTTGGTGGAGTCGAAGGTCTTCACGTACGAGATCCAGGTCCGGTGGGGTGACTCCGACCGGCTGGGTCACGTCAACAACACCCGCTTCGTCGAGTACATGCAGGAAGCACGTGTGCATTTCCTGTCGTCGGAGCTGGAGTCGGTGGGTGCCCGGGCGGGCGCCACGGTGGTGCGCAAGATGGACGTGGAGTTCCTGCGTCCCGTCACCGATGCCTCCGGTCCGCTGACGATCGACGTGTCGGTGCTCCATGTCGGCACTTCGTCGTACACGATCCGGCACGTCGTCACGAACCGCGACGGGGTTCGCTGCGCGACGGGCGACGCCCTGATGGTGGCGTTCGACGCGAAGGCCGAACGTTCGCGTCCGCTCTCCGAGGCGGAACGGGACGCGCTCGAGCGGTACCTCGCGCCGGTGACCACCGGCTGACGGATCCGGCGCGCGCGGTGCCCGAAGTTCACCCTCTGTTCCCATCGCCGCGGGCTAGTCTCGAGAGAGTTGCCCGCGGCGATCGGAACGAAGAGGAAGTGAGCCCCGATGACGGAATCGGCAGCACTGAAAGATGCGGAGTGGGCGCGGAATCTGCCCGAAGGTCTCCGGTCTCAGGTGCCGACTCTCGCAGCCGTGTATTTCCGTCACGTCGATCGCGGTGACAGCGAGAGCGCCGTCAACGGCGCCTCCGGGGCCGTGCTCGGCGCACATCTGACACTTGCCCTGCATCGTCCGCCGGAGCGCGCGGTCACCCGGGTCTACCGCCCGGGTGACGGGCGCGAACTCGGTGCGTCCCTGCAGATCGTGACGGACGACATGCCGCTGCTCGTCGAATCGATCACCGCGCTGCTGAACCGCCTGGGCATCGGGATCAGCGAATTCGTGCATCCCATCGTCTCGGTCCGGCGCGATCCGATCGGTGCGCTGCGCGGAATCCTCATGGGAGACAAGGCCAAGGATGCCGACGAGGGCAGCCTCGCCGAGTCGTGGATTCACGTCCAACTCGATCCACGTGCCGACTCCGCGGTTCTCGACACACTCGAGAAGGAAGTGGGCACCGTCCTCGCCGACGTGCGCCAGGTGGTCCGGGACACCGACATCATGCGCAAGCTCGAGCGGACACTCGCCGACGAACTCGAGACGTCCACACCGTGTCCCGGCGTGTCGAAGGACGACCTGGAGGACTGTGCCGATCTGCTGCGGTGGATGTCGCAGGGCAACTATGCGGCCCTCGGCTACCGCCGCTTCGAACTGGGGGAGCCGGACAGTTCCGGCGCCCGCAGCCTGCAGGTGGTGCCGGGCAGCGGTCTCGGACTGCTGCGCTCCGACACGGTCACCGAAGGCCCGCTGAGTCTGCCGCCGGCCGCCGAGATCCCCGACCGTCCCCTGCTCGTGCTCACGCAGGGCTCGTTCCCCGCGACCGTGCACCGCTCGGTCTACCCGTTCTTCGTCGGCGTGAGCATTCTCGATGAGAACGGCAACATCACCGGTGAGCACCGGTTCCTCGGGGTCTTCACGGTCACGGCGCTGCACGAGAACGTCCTCGACATTCCCGTGATCGCTCGCCGGGTGCGCAAGGTGATCGACCGTGCGGGGTTCCAGTTGAACTCGTATTCGGGGCAGGCGATGCTGGAGGTCATCCAGTCGTTCCCGCGTACCGAGCTGTTCTCGAGCGACGCCGACACACTGTTCGACACGGTGACCGCCGTGCACAGCATCGGGCTCCGGCGTCAGGTGCGTCTGTTCGTGCGCGAGGATTTCCTCGGGCGATTCGTCTCCTGCCTGATCTATCTGCCCCGCGACCGGTACACCACCCGGGTCCGGCTCGCGATGCAGGACATCCTGCTGCGGGAATTCGGCGGCGGCACTTTGGAATACACCGCGCGCGTCACCGAGTCCGACCTGGCGTTGCTGCACGTGACGATCCGCAAGAGCGCCGAACAGATGGGGTCGCGGCTCGACCTCTCGGACGCCGACCGCGAACGGGTCCAGGCCATGCTGGCCGAGGCGAGCCGCAGCTGGGACGACCATCTCGGCGACCTCCTCCCGGTGACCACAGGTGTGGATCCCGTTCTGGCGCAGCGTTATGCCGCCGTCCTGCCCGAGGGGTACAAGGAGGATTTCGACGCCACACGCGCGTTGTCGGATCTCGCGAGGCTGGAGGCGCTCGAAGACGGTTCCATCGATCTGCTGCTCTACCGCGATCCCGGGGCGGAGGTCGGGCACTGGCGATTCACCCTGTACGTGGGCGGGGACGGTATTTCGCTGAGCCAGGTGCTTCCGGTGCTACAGAGCCTGGGTGTGGAGGTGCTCGACGAACGGCCCTATCTGATTCCGCGGCCGGACGGGTTGACGTGCTGGATCTACGATTTCGGGTTGTCGGTGCCCGCGGAGTTGCTCCGCTCCTCGGTGGAGGACGACCTGGATGCCGAACTCGCGGCCGAGGAGGCGTCCGCTGCCGCACCGAAGCTTCAGGAACGGTTCACGGATGCCTTCACCGCGGTCTGGTTCGGGCGGGCGGAGGCCGACCGGTTCAACGAGCTGATCCTGCGGGCGGGAGTGTCGTGGCGGCAGGCCGTGATCCTGCGGACGTATGCAAAGTACCTGCGTCAGGCGGGTTTTCCGTACAGTCAGTTCCACATCGAGGGGGTTGCGCTGGCGAATCCCCGTTCGGCGTACACACTCGTCGAGTTGTTCGAGGCGATGTTCGATCCGGAGACGCCCTCACCCGATCTGGTGTCCGAACTCGACACCCGTCTGCGGGAGTACATCGACGCCGTGGTCAGCCTCGACGCGGACCGCATCCTGCGCGGTTTGTTCGGGCTGATCAAGTCGACGCTGCGCACCAACTATTTCGTCGTCGGCGAGACCGGGGAGCCGCCCACGTACCTGTCGATCAAGCTCGATCCGACGTCGATCCAGGAACTGCCGAAGCCCCGCCCGAAGTACGAGATCTTCGTGTACTCACCCGACGTCGAGGGTGTGCACCTGCGGTTCGGGTCCGTCGCCCGCGGCGGGCTGCGCTGGTCGGACCGGCGTGAGGATTTCCGCACCGAGATCCTGGGGTTGGCGAAGGCCCAGGCCGTGAAGAACGCGGTGATCGTCCCGGTCGGTGCAAAGGGCGGCTTCGTCGTCAAGAATCCGCCGACACCCTCGGGGGACGCGGCGACCGACCGCGCCGCCGCTCTCGAGGCGGGCCAGGACTGCTACCGCACCTTCATCTGCGGGCTCCTGGACCTCACCGACAACGTCGATCAGGTGTCGGGGGAGATCGTGCCCCCGGCCCGGGTGGTGCGGCGCGACGGCGACGACCGGTATCTCGTCGTGGCCGCGGACAAGGGCACCGCGAAATTCTCCGACCTCGCCAATTCTGTTGCGGAGCAGTACAAATTCTGGCTCGGCGACGCGTTCGCGTCGGGCGGGTCGGCCGGGTACGACCACAAGGGGATGGGCATCACCGCGCGCGGTGCCTGGGAGAGCGTGAAACGGCACTTCCGGGAAATGGGGGTCGACACCCAGACCCAGGACTTCGCCGCGGTCGGTGTCGGCGACATGAGCGGCGACGTGTTCGGAAACGGCATGCTCCTGAGCCGGCACATCCGGCTGGTGGCGGCGTTCGACCACCGGCACATCTTCCTCGACCCCGATCCGGACCCCGCCAGGTCCTTCGCGGAGCGGTCCCGGATGTTCGCGCTGCCCCGGTCGTCGTGGGCCGACTACGACACCAGCATCATCAGCGAGGGCGGGGGAGTGTGGGACCGGACCCGCAAATCGGTCCCGATCAGTGCCGCCGCGCGTGCCGCGCTCGGACTCGACGACGCCGTTACCGAACTCTCCCCGCCGGAACTGGTCCGGGCGATCCTGCGTGCCCCGGTGGATCTGCTGTGGAACGGCGGCATCGGCACGTACGTCAAGGCGTCCACCGAGACCAATGCGATGGTGGGCGACAAGAGCAACGACTCCGTGCGCGTCGACGGCAACGAGGTGCGGGCGAAGGTGGTCGGCGAGGGCGGCAACCTCGGGGTGACGGCGCTCGGCCGGATCGAGTACAGCCAGAACGGCGGCCGGATCAACACCGACGCCATCGACAACTCCGCGGGCGTCGACTGCTCCGATCACGAGGTGAACATCAAGATCCTGCTGGACTCGCTGGTGAGCAGCGGCGGACTGCCGCGGGAGGAACGCAATCCGCTGCTGGCGTCGATGACCGACGAGGTCGCCCAACTCGTGCTCGCGAACAACATCGCGCAGAACAATCTCCTCGGTGTCTCCCGGACCAGCGCGGCACCGATGCTGAGCGTGCATCGCCGGCAGATCGAGCACCTGGCGTCGCGTCGCGGACTCGACCGGAAGCTCGAGGCCCTGCCCACCGACGAGGAGATCGCCCGACGCAGGCAGGCCGGACAGGGACTGACGTCTCCGGAACTCGCGACCCTCACCGCGCACGTGAAGCTCACGCTCAAGGACGACCTCCTCGCGACGGACCTGCCCGACAGCGAGACGTTCGCGCCGCGGCTGCCGCGGTACTTCCCGACGGTGTTGCGCAAGCGGTTCCGCACGGCGATCAAGGCGCATCCTCTGCGCAGGCAGATCGTGGCGACGATGCTCGCGAACGAGACCATCGACAACGGCGGCATCACGTTCGCGTACCGGTTGGCGGACGAGGCGGGTGCGAGCAGCACCGACGCCATCCGCGCCTACGCGGCGGTCACCGAGATCTTTGCCCTGCCCGAGCTGTGGTCGAGGATCCGGTCGGCGGACATCGCGGCGGACATCGAGGACGACCTGATTCTCGAGTCCGGCCGGGTTCTCGACCGCGCGTCCCGCTGGTTCCTGACCAATCGGCCTCAGCCCCTTGCCGTGGGCGCCGAGATCGCCCGGTACTCGGCCGACTTCCGTGCACTCTCGCCGAGGGTGCCGCAGCTCGTGCGGGGGCATCAGCTCGCCGACGTGGAGGCGCGGGCGCGGCCGCTCGTCGTCCGCGGCGCGCCCGAGGACCTCGCGTTCGAGGTGTTCCGGCTTCTGGACAAGTTCTGTCTGCTCGACATCAGCGACATCGCCGACATCGCCGAACGCGACATCGACGAGGTCGCCGAGCTGTACTACGAGCTTGACGCGCACCTCGGCATCGACTGGCTGCTGAGCGCCGTGTCCACTCTCGCGCGGGGTGACCGCTGGCATTCGCTGGCCCGCCTCGCGTTGCGCGACGACCTCTACAGTTCGCTGCGTCAGCTCACGATGGAGGTGCTCCTGGGTGGTGAACCTCACGAGACGCCGCAGGAGAAGATCGACGACTGGGAGTCGACGAACGCGTCCCGGCTGGCCAGGGCGAGGTCCGCTCTCACCGAAATATTCGAGTCTGGGACCCTTGATCTCGCGACGCTCTCGGTGGCGGCGCGTCAGGTACGCAGCATGGTGCGAGGTATGGGCACCCGATCGGAGGTATGACGTTGAGAGAGGGTTTTCACGCGGAGGTCGAAGTTCGATGGTCGGACATGGACGTCTTCCAGCACATCAACCACGCACGGATGGTGACGTTGCTGGAGGAGGCGCGGATTCCCTGGCTGTTCGAGGACGACCGTCCGACCGTCACGTTGCGTGACGGCGCGGTCATCGCGGACCTCCATGTGCGCTACCGCGGGCAACTCCGGCACAGCGATTCACCGCTCGACGTCCTGATGTGGGTGGAAAAGGTGCGCGCCGTCGATTTCACGATCAACTACGAGGTACGCCCGAAGGGCGTCGACGTTTCGGTCGCGCCGTCCATCATCGCGTCGACGCAGATCGCGGCGTTCGACATCGACACCCAGCGCCTGCGCAGAATCACCGACGTCGAGCGGGCGTACCTGGAGAGCTGGCAGCGTGTATGAGCGCGTCCTGTCGATCCCGGACGCCACGGAGCGCGGTGATCTCGCCACGTTCCTCACCCGGGTGGTCCGGTTGGACGAGTCGACGGTGGTGCGTCTGCGTCAACGCGGACCCGGCCGGCTGACGATCTGGGCGGCGACCGGTTTCGACGCGCTGGCGGTGCGCACGGTCGCGGGGACCATCACCCCCGACGACACGTCGGCTGCCGGCGACCAACTGCTCGCCGCTCTCGAAGCCGCGACCGCAGCCGACATCGATCCGGGGTTCTCGATGGATTCGGCGTGGCGGGGCGCGCTGCCTCCGACGGAGGGCTTCGTTCACGTCGACGACGTCCCGGCGCGTGTCCTCGTCGACCTCGCGCAGCGCGGTGCGGCCCTGGCGCAGGAGCACGGCAGCGGCCACGGCCCGCCCGCATCGCTCCTCGACCAGGAAGTCCTGCAGGTGGCGGGCGCGGAGCACACGGTCGGCATCCCGATGCGGGTGGTGTTCGCTCTCACCGCGATGGGGTTCGTTCCGCACGCGGGCTCGGATCGGCTGACCGCCGACATCGACCTCGAGCGCATCGACGCCTCCGAACTGGTCCGGGTTCGTGCCACCGCGTCGTGGCTGCGGGTGGACGCCCGGTTCGGGTCGATCTACCGGCACCGCGGTGGGGGGATTCCGTTGACGGTCGCGCGGTAGCGCGCCGTCAGCCGGACCGCAGCGTGCTGGTGGCCAGCACGGCGAGCGACGCGACGACGGCCGCCATGCCGAGCCCCGCGACCAGGGTCAGCTGCTCGCCGAGCACCGCGGTCCCGAGCAGTGCCGCGACCACCGGTTCGGTGAGGGTCAGCGTCGCGACCGTCGCGGGTGGCAGCCGCCGCAGACCGGCGGCGAACAGGAGATACGCCAGCACGGTCGGGACGATCGCCAGATACACGGCGGCCGCAGCGCCCGCTCCGGTGTCGAGGCCGCCGGGCCAGGTCGCGACGAGCACGGGGATCAGGAACAGTCCACCGAGACCGAACATCTGTCCCATCGCCGCCTCGGGGCTCGCACCCGCTGCGAGCAGAGACGACCCGGCAACCGTGTAGGCGGCGTATCCGAGACCGGCGATCAGCGCAGGCAATGCACCCGCGAGGATCCCGGACGAGTCGGAGCCGCCGGTCGTGCCCGCCACGATCAACGCCATGCCGGCGACGGCGATGACGGTGGACACGGCCCACACCGGGCCGGGGCGGTGCCGGTGCACCGCCCATTGCAGCGCGCCGGTGAACGCGGGTCCCGATCCCAGCGCGATCATGGTTCCTGCGGCCACCCCGGCGCTCTGCACGCCAGTGAAGAATCCGAGTTGGTACGCCGCGACCCCGATCCCGCCCCACACGGCGGACGCATAGCGGCGAATCCCGGAGCCGTCACCGAACCCGAGTCCGCCGCGCAGCGCCGCGAACGCCGCGAGGAGCGCGCCCGCGGCCACGACCCGGGCCGAGCCGACGGCCAGCGGGTCGAGGTCGTATCCGAGGGAGCGGGATGCGAGGGCCTGCGCGGTTCCCGTGGTGGCGAACAGGATCGATGCGGCGACGACCGCCGCAACTGCGGGAGTGCGGGTCAGATGAGCCACGCAGCCGCGTTCGGTGGGAGCTGCCCCTCGACGAGCGGCGCGCTGCTGAGCAGCACCTCACCGGGTGGCAGCGAGATCGGCGCGTCGGTGGCGTTGAGGGCGCAGATCAGCCCGCCGCGCCTGCGGAAGGCGAAGCAGCCCGCGGGGCTCCCGTACCAGTCGACCCCGGGACCGGAGAACTCCGGACGCAGCGAGCGCAGTTCGAGTGCGGCCCGGTACAGCGACAGCGTCGACGTGACGTCCTCGAGTTGCGCCTCGACGGTGAGGTCCGCCCACTCGGGGGGCATCGGCAGCCAGGGCTCGCCGGTGCTGAACCCGAACGGTGGTTCGGTGCCCTCCCACGGCACGGGCACCCGGCAGCCGTCGCGGCCGCGTTCGGTGTGACCGGACCGTTCCCACACCGGATCCTGCAACGCCGAATCGGGGAGGTCGACGTTGGGCAGGCCGAGTTCGGCACCGTTGTACAGGAACGCCGCACCCGGCAACGCCAGTTCGACGAGGATCATGGCCCGGGCGCGTGCCGTGCCGATCTCGCCGCCGCCGTACCGGGTGACTTCCCGTTCGACGTCGTGGTTCGACAGGGTCCAGGTGGGTGTCCCGCCCACCTGGTCGACGGCGGTCAGGGAGTTCTCGATCGCCTCCCGCACCGTCTCCGCCGAGAATTCGGCCTCGGCCAGCCGGAAGTTGAACCCGAGGTGCAGTTCGTCGGGCCGGATGTACTCGCCGAAGCGTTCGTTGTCGCGAACCCAGATCTCCCCGACGGCCATCGTGCCCGGGTACTCGTCGAGCACCTTGCGGATGCCGCGGTGGATGTCGTGGACCGCGGGGTTGTCGAACCGCGGATCGTCATCCGAGTTCTGCAGCAGTTCGTTGGCGGACCAGTCATGGTCCGGCAGACCTTCCGGCTTGGCCATGCCGTGCGCGACGTCGATGCGGAATCCGTCGACGCCGCGGTCCAGCCAGAACCGGAGCGTCTTCGTGAGGTCGTCGACGACCTCCGGGTTGTCCCAGTTCAGGTCGGGCTGCTCCGCCGCGAAGATGTGCAGGTACCACTGGCCGGGCTTGCCGTCGGCCTCGGTGATCCGCGTCCACGCCGGCCCGCCGAAGATGCTCGGCCAGTTGTTGGGCGGCTCCGCGCCGTCCTCACCGCGACCGTCGCGGAAGATGTACCGGTCCCGTTCGGGACTGCCGGGCGGCGACGCCAGGGCGGCGCGGAACCATTCGTGTTCGACGCTGGTGTGATTGGGCACCAGATCCATCGTCACCTTGATCTGCCGCGCGTGCGCGGCCTCGATCAGCTCGTCCATGGTCGCGAGGTCACCGAACAGCGGGTCGATGTCACGGGGATCGGACACGTCGTAACCGTGATCGGCCATGGGGGAGCGCATGACCGGGCTCAGCCAGAGGGCGTCGACACCGAGCAGTTCGAGGTATCCCAGCTTGTCCCGCACTCCGTGGAGGTCGCCGACACCGTCACCGTTCGCGTCGGCGAACGAGCGGGGATAGATCTGGTAGAAGACGGCGTCGGACCACCAGGGTGCCGGCTGCGTGTCGTCGGCGGACGTTTCGGCGGGAGTGCTCACAAACGCCCATCGTGCCAAACGATCGCCCGCACCACGACTCGACCGGCGTAATCGGCGCGGGGCGGTTTCAGAAGGCGGAGTTCACCATCGACGCGGCGGCCATGTCCATGTACTCGGTGAGAGCCTTGCGGTGGGCGTCGTCGAGGGTGCCGGAGTCGATCGACGCGATGGCCGTGTGCATGCACCGCAGCCAGGCGTCCCGCTCGATCGGGCCGATCTTGAACGGCTGGTGACGCAGCCGCAGTCGTGGGTGGCCGCGCTCGTCCGAATAGGTGTGCGGTCCGCCCCAGTACTGCTCGAGGAACATCCGCATCCGGCGCTCGGCCGGACCCAGATCTTCCTCGGGGTAGAGGGGCCGCACGATGTCGTCCTTGGCGACTTCCTCGTAGAAGCGCGCGGTGAGTTTGCGGAACGTCTCCGCTCCGCCCACCGCCTCGTAGAAGGTCTGCTGCACGTCAGTCATGGCGCCTTCCATTGTGCACGTGCGGGCGCGAACGGTCTTCGTCACCGTCTGTTCACCGAATGTCCTGCATTTTTGTCGGAAATGGACGTGCACGAGCTGGCAATTCATGGTGCACTTGGTGGCAATCTCCCGGAGGTCGCATGAAGAATCGACACAGCGCCCGCGCGCACCGACAACTCGTGCCCACTGATGCCCGGAGTGCCGGGGTTTCAGGGGCGTTTGCTTTACAAGTGATCACCGAAGGCTCCGCGCACAGCGCAGAGCCTTCTTTCCCGGGCGAGAATGCGGTTCCGCTCTGGATCAAGCGCCGGGTGCTTCTTCTGAATGTCACCTACGAGCCGCTCACCGCCCTTCCTGCCCGCCGCGCCGTGGTGTTGATGACCTGCGGTAAGGCCGATACCGTCCACGAGGATCCCCAGGCCCCGGTCGTCCACTCCGAGCAGTGGGCCGTGCAGGTGCCGTCCGTGATCCGCCTCCGGAACTATGTGCGCGTGCCGTATCGCGCCCGCGTTCCGATGACCCGCGCAGCCCTCATGCACCGGGACCGGTTCCGATGCGCCTATTGCGGCGCCAAGGCCGAGACCGTCGATCACGTGGTTCCCCGCAGTCGCGGCGGCGAGCATTCGTGGGAGAACTGCGTGGCCTGCTGTGCGCCCTGCAACCACCGCAAAGCGGACAAGTTGCTGAGCGAACTCGGCTGGACGCTCCGGGCGTCTCTGGTGCCTCCGTCGGGGCCGCACTGGCGACTGCTGGCGTCCACCAAGGACCTCCACCCGTCGTGGATGCCCTACCTCGGTGAAGGTGCCGCCTGAGCGTTCCGCGCGTCCCCTTCGCGAAGTTCGGCCCTGACGCGTCCCCTCGCACGGTTCTGGGCTACCGTTTGCGTTGTGAGCATTCTCGAGACAGTGCTGATATTCGTAGGAATTCCGGCGTTGATCACCGCCTTCTTCGCGGGGATGTCGTTCGTCGGCAAGAAGACGCCGGGCCCCGTGCCGCCCGCGTTCCACCTCGGTGAGGAATGGACGCACGCGCCGGTGCTGTGGAGCGCCGTCGACGAGGTGACCACGCACGGTCATCACGGCGGACACCACGGCGCGCACGCCGGTTCGGCAGACCTGATTGGAGGCTCGGCAAGTGGCAAGTGGTGACCTGATTCCCGCGTCCGCGGTATCCGCGGACAATCTGCCTGTCGGCAGCGTCGTGACCTCCAGTGGTCGCATCTCGGGCGTGCACCGTGTCGGTGAGCCGTTCACCGACGACCTGCCGTTCACGACGGACGAACTCGTCCGCCTCGACGATGCCCTCACCGAAGGCACCCGCAAGACGAAGGTGCGCTTCAACGCGTACATCGGTGACCTCGGCGCCGACACCGCAGCCGGCGCCGACGCGCTGTTCCCGACGACGCCCGAGGCGGAACGGTCCGTGCTCATCGCGGTCTCGCCCAACCAGCGGACGGTCGAGATCCGCAGCGGCCGGGCCGTGGCCAACCGGGTCACCGACCGGGTCGCCCAGCTCGGTGCCACCGCCGCCGTGTCCTCGTTCGGCGACGGCGACCTCATCGACGGTCTCGTGAGTGCCATCCGCGTGATGAGCGCGGCAATCGCCTCGCCGTAAACCTGCACAGATCAGCGTCCGCGCGGCCCGATCCGGCTCAGTCCTCCTGAACCGGATCGGGCCGTCGGTGTCTCACCGGGTGCCGACGACGCGGTCGGCGCTCTCGAGTGTCCGCCGGACGGCGTCGATGCCGAGTTCCATCATCCGCGCGGTCCGGTCCGCGAGACTCGCGGGCAGGATGTCCGCGATCCAGATGAACACGGTCGCGCCGTTGCCGTCGTCGCTCACCTGGGCGGACGCATGGTGATGCCGGTAGGGGCCGTCGACGATCGACCAGGCCGGTCGGCGCGCGTCCTCGTCGCACGAGACGAGACGCTCCCGGACTGTCGGTGGTCGATGCGAACATATGTTCGTGTCCGATTCGCCGCGCCCGCGCATCTCGAGTGGCGCCGAGGCGACCATCCTGCACGCCGACCTCGATGCGTTCTACGCCTCGGTGGAGCAGCGGGACGACCCCGGTTTGCGGGGTCGTCCGGTGATCGTCGGCGGCGGCGTCGTGCTGGCAGCGAGCTACGAGGCGAAGGCGTACGGGGTGCGCACGGCCAGCAGCGGTGCGCAGGCGCTGCGCCTGTGCCCGCACGCCGTTGTGGTGCGGCCACGGATGTCGGCGTACGCGGCCGCGAGCAAGGCGGTGTTCGAGGTCTTCGGCCGGACGACGCCCCTGGTCGAGGGACTGTCGATCGACGAGGCCTTCCTCGACGTCGCCGGTCTCCGCAAGATCGCGGGCGCACCGGTCGACATCGCGGCACGCCTGCGCCGCGACGTGCGGGAGCAGGTGGGGCTGCCGATCACCGTCGGGGTCGCGCGAACGAAGTTCCTCGCCAAGGTCGCCAGCGCCGTGGGCAAACCCGACGGCCTGTTGCACGTGCCGCCGGACCGCGAGATCGAGTTCCTCCATCCGCTGCCGGTCGAACGGCTGTGGGGTGTCGGGGCGGTGACGTCGGTCAAGCTCCGCGACGCCGGGATCGGCACCGTCGGCCAGCTCGCCCACTATCCCGAAGAGCTGCTCGTGTCCATCGTCGGACCCGCGGCGGGCCACCACCTCCACGCGCTCGCCTGGGCACGCGACCCGCGGCCCGTGCAGGTGGGGCGCAGGCGGAGATCCGTCGGCGCGCAGCACGCCCTGGGGCGCAGACCGAAGTCGAGGGAGGACGTGGACGCCGCTCTGGTGACGTTGGTCGACCGGGTAGCGGGCAGGCTGCGCCGCGGCAAGCGGGTGGGGCGCACGGTGGTGCTCCGGCTGCGGTTCGACGACTACACCCGGGTCACGCGTTCGCACACTCTCGCGCAGCCGTCGGCTCAGACGCAGACGATCCTCACCACGGCCCGGGGCCTGCTGAGCACCGCGTGGCCGATGATCGAATCCGAGGGCATCACCCTGGTGGGGATCGCGGTCGCCAACCTCGAGGACGACTGCCCGCAACAGCTCGCCCTGCCCTTCGACCCGTACACGAGCAGTTCCCTCGACAGCACACTCGACAGCCTCCGCGACCGCTTCGGCTCCTCGGCGGTCACCCGCGCGGTGCTGCTGGGCCGGGATCAGGGTGTGAGTGTGCCGATCCTGCCGGACTAGGCCGGCAGGATCGGCCACCGATCAGCTCGCGTCGAACTTCCGGGCCGCGAGCGACCGGACGATGCCGGCGCGGCCCTCGACCACCAGGCGACGCAGGGCGGGCGGGTGGTCGCCGGCCAGGAACTCGTCGGCTGCCGCCACGGACTCCTCGCTGATCGACCACGACGGGTACAGGCCCACGACGACGGTCTGCGCGACCTCGCTCGAACGCCGCTCCCACACCGCGGGGATGTCCGCGAAGTAGCGGGTCACGTACGGTGCGAGGATCTCGGACTGCCCGTGACCGGCGAAAGCGCCGATGATCGAGCGGGCGGTGATGTTCGGCACGGAGTCGTCGCCGACCACCCGGTTCCAGGCCTGTTCCTTCACCGCGGCCTGCGGGCGGACGGTGGCCGCCGCGGCGGCGTTGCGAGCGCCTGCCGCGGTGGGATCGCGTTCGGCTTCGGCGTCGATGAACGGCGTCTCGATGCCCTCGGCGTCGATCTCACCGGCCCCGGCGAGCGCGGTGACGAGACGCCAGCGCAGGTCCGTGTCGACGACGAGGCCCGGCAGCCCGACCGTTTCGGGTGCGGCGTCGAGCAGTTCCTGCAGGACCTCGGTGTGCCATGCCGACAGCTGCGCGCCCGCCAGCGCGTTGACGAACGCCAGCTGGTGATCCGAACCCGACTCGGCTTCCCGTGCCAGTTCGAGGAGCCGGTTCGCGAAGTCCGGCCAGCCGTGTTCCTTGGCCCACTCGGGTTCGGCGTAGCTGTGCAGCGCGGTCTGGGCCTGCATCAGCAGTCGCTGGACGACGCCGACCTCGGTTTCGGCACCGATGCCGCGCTGCACGAGGGCGACGAAGTCTCGCGCCTTGAGTTCGGCCTGACGCGTCATCTCCCAGGCCGCCGACCACACCAGGGTGCGGGGGAGCGGCTCGTCGATGTCGCCGATCCGGTCGATGGCGGTGGCAAGCGAGTCGGGATCGAGCCGCAGCGAGCAGTACGTGAGGTCGTCGTCGTTGACGAGGATCAGCTGCCCGCGTTCGACACCGACGAGGTCGGTGACGTCGGTGCGTTCGGTGGCGTCGAGGTCGAGTTCCACCCGCTTCGTGCGCACGAGCTTGCCGGCCCGGTCGTCGTACACGCCGACGGCGATGCGGTGCACCCGTCGCTCACCGGCACCGGGTGCGGCGCCGGACTGCAGAACGGCGAACCGGGTGAACTTGCCGTCCGCGTCGACGTCGAATTCGGGACGCAGGATGTTGAGCCCGGTGGTCTTGAGCCACTGGGCTCCCCAGTCGGACAGGTCGCGGCCCGAGGACTTCTCGAGTGCACCGAGGAGGTCGTCGAACGTGGCGTTGTCGAAGGCGTGGTCGCGGAAGTAGTCCCGCAGGCCGGACAGGAAGGGGTCGAGCCCGACGTACGCGACGAGCTGCTTGAGGACGGAGGCGCCCTTCGCGTACGTGATGCCGTCGAAGTTCACCTCGACCGCGGCGAGGTCCGGGATGTCGGCGGCGATGGGGTGGGTGGACGGCAGCTGATCCTGCCGGTACGCCCAGGACTTCTCGACGTTGGCGAACGTGGTCCAGGCGTTGGTGTATTCGGTGGCCTCGCTCTGGCAGAGCACGGAGGCGAACGTCGCGAAGGACTCGTTGAGCCACAGGTCGTCCCACCAGCGCATGGTGACGAGGTCGCCGAACCACATGTGCGCCATCTCGTGCAGCACGGTCTCGGCGCGCCGCTCGTACGACGCCCGGGTCACCTTGGACCGGAAGACGTAGTCCTCGAGGAACGTCACGGCGCCGGCGTTCTCCATTGCGCCCGCATTGAATTCGGGAACGAACAGCTGGTCGTACTTCCCGAACGCGTAGGGGGTGCCGAAATTGCGGTGGTAGAACGCGAAGCCCTGCTTGGTTTCCGTGAACAGGCGCTCGGAATCCATGTGTTTCCCGAGCGAGGCGCGGCAGTAGATCGCGAGGGGAATGTCGCCGTGCTCGTCGGAGTAGTTGCCGGTCCACTCCGCGTACGGGCCGGCGATGAGCGCGACGAGGTAGGTGCTCATCTTCGGTGTGGTGCGGAAGATGTGACGGCCGGGTTCCGGCGCCACCGTCTCGACGGTCGCGGAGTTGGAGATCACCTTCCAGTCGGCGGGGGACGTGACGTGCACGTCGAACGTCGCCTTCAGGTCGGGCTGGTCGAAGCAGGCGAACATGCGCTTGGCGTCGGCGGTCTCGAACTGCGAGTACAGGTACACCGCGTCGTCGGTCGGGTCCACGAAGCGGTGTAGCCCTTCACCGGTGTGCGAGTACGCGCAGTCCGCCTCGACCACCAGTTCGTTGCGTTCCGCGAGATCGGTGAGTGTGATGCCGGTGGACTCGTCGTAGTTCGACACGTCGACGGGGGAGCCGTTCAGCGTGGCCGAATGCACACGGGCCGCGACGATGTCGACGAACGTGGACGCGCCGGGGGTGGCCCCGAACGTGACGGTGGTGCGAGAGGAGAACGTCTCGACTCCGGGCTGAATTGTCGTCTCGACTCCGGGCTGACCTGTCCCGTCGGTGAGGTCGAGTTCGATCAGGTAGTTGTCGACGGTCAGCAGTCCGGCTCGTTCGGCTGCCTGTTCGCGGGTCAGGTTCGGTGGGGCCACAGAGGTCTCCTCGTGATCGGCGGCGGTGCTCGTACTCGATGCTGCCATCCCATCACGAGTGGGAGCGGGGTGTTAACCGGACAGGTCGGTCAACGGCACCCCGGGGTCGGCCAAGCGGTCGGGATCGACCGGGGCGGACGAGGACACCAGTTGCTTGATCTGATCGGTGACATCCCAGATGTTGACGTTCATGCCGGCGAGGACGTGGTTGTCCGCGTCGAGCCAGAAGGCCAGGAACTCGCGTGCGGCGAAATCGCCACGCACGACCACCCGGTCGTACGAATCGTGCGGGGCGTACCCCACGTACTCCATGCCCAGATCGAACTGGTCGGTGAAGAAGTAGGGCAGGTTCCCGTATTCGGCCGCGTGCCCGAGCATGGTGGCGGCGGCCACGGACGGCTGGTTGAGCGCATTAGCCCAGTGCTCGACCCGGATTCGGGTGCCGAGCTGCGGATGCCACTGCGCGGCGATATCGCCCACCGCGACGACGTCGGGGTCGCTGGTCTGCAACCCGGCGTCGACGAGAACGCCGCCGTCGACGTCGAGTCCGGCCCGCTCCGCGATCTCGATATTGGGTGCCGCGCCGACGGCGACGAGGACCGCGTCGGCGGGCAGGACGGTGCCGTCGCCCAGCCGAACCCCGGTGGCCTTGCCGTCGTCGACGACGATCTCCTCGACCGTGGCGCCGAGGTGCAGTTGAACGCCGTGCTCGCGGTGGAGTTCGGCGAAGACCGAGCCGATCTCGGGGCCGAGGGAGCCGAGCAGCGGAACTTCGGCGGCTTCCACCACCGTCACGTCGGCGCCCTTCTCCCGTGCGGAGGCCCCCACCTCGAGGCCGATCCAGCCGGCGCCGATCACCACGAGTCGTCGGCCACCGGCGACCGCCTCGATGAGCTTGTCCGATTCGTCGATGGTGCGGAGGTAGTGGACGCCCTCGGCGTCGGACCCGGAGATCGGTGGGCGGCGCGAGCGCGAACCGGTGGCGAGGGCGAGCTTGTCGTAGCCCAGGGTGGAACCGTCCGGCAGCGTCACGGTGTGGGCGGCGAGGTCGAGGGCGGTGGCGGTGGTGCCGAGCCGCAGATCCACGTGATGGTCGCGGTACCAGTCGCCGTGATGGACGGTGAAGTCGCCGAGAGTTTTCTTGCCTGCGAAGTGTTCCTTCGACAGCGGAGGTCGCTCGTAGGGAAGATGTTCCTCCTCCGACAGGAGGATGATCGAACCGTCGAAATCCTTGTCACGCAATGCTTCTGCCGTTTTTGCTCCGGCGAGGCCGCCGCCGACGACGACGAACGTGCGAGTGGAGGACATGTGAGGATGCTCCCTTCCGGTCGACCACTCTCGACCCTACTGCCGCGAGCCGGGTCTCCGGGAAGGATTCCCGGCAGGGAGGTGTTGACTGGACGGGAATGTGTACATCACCGAGAAGGAGCATCACGTGAGTGCTGGGACGAACGCCGGGACCGCCAAGGACGTCGCTGATTTCTGGTTCGACCCACTGTGCCCGTGGTGCTGGATCACGTCGCGATGGATCCTCGAGGCCACGCAGGTGCGCGACCTGCAGGCGAACTTCCATGTGATGAGCCTGGCCGTTCTCAACGAGGGCCGGGATCTGCCGGAGGAATACCGCGAGCTCATGACCAAGGCGTGGGGGCCGGTGCGGGTGCTGATCGCGGCCGCGCAGAAGCACGGTGACGAGATCCTGCTGCCGTTGTACACGGCGATGGGCACGCTCATCCACAACGAGGGCAACAAGGACTTCGGCGACGTGATCGTCAAGTCGCTCGCCGAGGTCGGGCTGCCGGCCGAACTGGCCGAGGCCGCCGAATCGGAGGAGTACGACGCCGCACTGCGCGAGAGTCACGCCGCAGGCATGGATGCCGTCGGACCGGACGTCGGAACCCCGACGATCCACGTCAACGGTGTCGCGTTCTTCGGCCCGGTCCTGTCGCGCATTCCCCGCGGCGAGGACGCGGGGAAGGTGTGGGACGGTGCGGTCGCACTGGCCGGCTACCCGCATTTCTTCGAGCTCAAGCGCACCCGGACCGAGGACCCCCAGTTCGACTGAGCCCCGCCCCGATCCTGGGCACGGTCACCGAGTGACGGGCCCGGCCGGGTCGGCCGCGTACTGCAGTTGCTGCGGATCGCGGTAGATCTGGCCGGGTTTCACGAACAGGTGACCGTGCCGGGTCCTGTTCCGCAGGGCGGCGGCGCGCCAGGTCAGCACCGGATGTCCCGACAGCAGATTCACGAACCACGGAAAGAACCCGCGTTCGGTGGTGGCCCGGTCGGCGAGTTCGTCGAAGCCGACGATGCTCACGAGATATTTGCCGGCGCCGAGAACGCCCATCGCGCCGCGGGCGCCCTGGGGCCGGACGCAGTAGCCGTGGTTGTCCGCGGTGTATTCCATCGAACGGAACAGCGCCGACCCGACGACGGGAATGTAGTTGGCGGCGAACTGTCCCAGTTGCCGCCAGTAGGAGGCGTGACCGGCCGCGATGTGACCGACCTCGTGGCCGATGATGAAGGCGAGGGCATCGGGCTCGCGGGCCTCGCCGCCGATCTCGAACAGGTCGCTGTACACCACGACGAAGCGGCGGAAGCCGTGTCCGGACGCGAACGCGTTGATCCGGCCGTTCCCGAGCACGACGTACGCGTCGGGTGGTTCGGTCATCCCGAACCGTGCGGCCGCCTCGGCCACCATCCGGTACCCGTCGGGGAACTGGGTGGGTGTCATCTTGATCCCGTTCACCTGCTGCGAGCCGTAGAGCTGGCCGCGGCCGACGGCGATGAGGATCGGCGCGACCAGCACGATGAGCACCCACGTGGACACCACGCCGAGGAAGAGCGCCGCGATCGCCGCCACGTAGGCGACGACGGTGAGAACGATGGCCACCACGAGCAGCGGGATCTCCCACGAGTGCCGGGCGGGCCGGTCGTTCGGCATGAGGCCCGGCAACGGGACCGGAGGATTCCATCCCGTCCCGACGCCCCACTGGTGCTGCGCGGAGACCGGCCGATGTCCCGGATACGACTGTCCCCAGTTCTGTCCGTTGTCGGGATACATGCTGATCACGATAAGCGTCCCGGGCCCCTGACACGATTCGCGACGACGCCTGACAGAATCACCAGTCATGCGCGTATACCTGGGTGCCGACCATGCCGGATTCGAACGTAAGAACGAGATC
>NZ_JASHKX010000023.1:0-100534 GCF_030058635.1 Rhodococcus sp. IEGM 1305 | reverse complement strand
CTGCGGCCCGGATCACCCGCACTGCAATCTCACCGCGGTTCGCGACGAGCACCTTCGTGATGTGCGCGCTGGCATGACTGGGCACTGAGCCTCCTGTGGTTCGCATGGTCTGTCTCCGCGGTGGCTCCCGTGGGTGTCACCAGCGGTCGTTTACGGCATCACTTCGGAGTCTAGGCACCGAACCGATTCGTGTTGTCACCGGACCGAAATTTCCGGTCAGGGCTGTCCGACGCTTCGCAGCCCTACCGATGGGTAGCTGGTTGAAACCTGTTCCAGTTGCCGGCGGAGGCTCCCGACCCACGTGTGGACGCTCGCGGCAGCGATGTCGTTGCCCGGATATCGGACCGCCAGATTGACGCCTCGGGGGGTGCGATTGATCCACGCGTACACGTCGTGGGTGTACTGCCTGCTCCGCAGGGCCCGGGCGTTGCGCTCGTGCCAGCGGCCCGCTTCGGGCACGAACCGGACGTCCATGTAGGAGACGACGAAGCGCGGCCGGATGGGGATGTCGAGTTCCTTCTCGATCCGGTCGAACGGGACCACCGAGATCGGCTTCGTCCGGGCCACGCTCTCGGCGGCCTCGCGGGCGACGGCGGCGAAGTCGTCCGACGTCACCTCGAAGTCGATCGGGCTCAGACCCACGAACCATCCCAGCGCGGAGGCCCACTGCGGGGAATGCCGGGTGTGGACCGGAGTGACCGTCCGAAAGCGTTGATGCCCCGCCACTTCCGACCCGGCCATCCCCAGGCACGCGAGCAGGCCGGGGAAGAACCCCACCTCTGCTTCGCGGCACGCCGAGTTGAACGCCGCAGCCTGGTCGGCATCGAGAATCCAGGCAGACAGGTTCTGCTGGGCGTACGAGGTGCGCGGGCCGACCTCGAGCGGGAACTCGGGGAGGCCCGGTCCCTCGAGGGCCGACCGCCACACGTCGAGCGCCTCCCGTTTGACCTCGGCGTCGGTGGAGCTCTCACGCTCCTCACGGCCGAAGTCGATGTAGCTGCCGACGGGGAACAGGTTGGCCGTGCGGCCGGACAGTGCCTCCTCGTACAGGGCGGTCAACTCGTGGGCGACGAGCACGATGGAGAACCCGTCGATGATCGAGTGGTCTGCCGCGAAGAACACCGTGAATCGATCGCGTTGGACGGTTTCGAGCGTCGCGAAGACGTACGACGGCCAACTGTGCGGCGAGGCGTACTCGTCGAACAGTTGCTGCAGGTGCGCGAAGTTGTCGCCGCCGGCGGCGTCGTACCCGTGGCTGACGACCCCGACGTGCAGCCCGCCCTGCGGCACGGTGCGCCGACGTACGCGCTCGGTCTCCGCGTCGAACGCCGTGTGGGAGCGCAGCACCTCGTGACGATCGGTCCACTTCTCCAGCGCCGACCGGAAAGCGGTGACGTTCAGTGTGCCGTGGATCTCGAATGCGGTGCCCAGCCAGGATTCGCGACCACCGGAGTCGGAGCACCGGCGCAGGTGCGCCTCGTGGATGTACGAGGCCGGGCGGGGGTCGTCCACCCATTCCGAGCGGGCGCACGGTAACCATTCGGTGAGCGCGCCCACCGGAACGGGGTAGTCGGCAAGTTCGGTGAATTCCATCAGTGTGTGTTCAGATCCTGCCTAGCCGCGAAGATGCCGCTTGATTCGCGCGAGCATCGCGGACATGCCGCGCAGTCGCAGGGGACTGACGGCGTCGGCGAGCCCGAGCGCGGAATAGAAATCGTCCGGAACGCCGAGGATGGTGGCGGCACTGTGCCCGTCGAGGCCCTGGTGCAGGATCGACGCGAAACCCCGCGTCGTCGGCGCTTCCGCGGGCGCGCTGAAATGCAGCCGCACGTGTTCCGGATCGGAGTCGTCGACCGACAGGAACAGCGGAGACTGGCACTCGGGCACCGGTTCCATCGCGTCCTGCTCGAGTTCGGCAGGCAGAGGCGCCAGTTCGCGGCTGAACTCGAGCAGCAACTGCAGCTTGTCCGAGCCGTCGACGGCAGCGAAGTCGTCGACGATCTCGGCAAGCGAATCGGGTAGTTCGGTCATGACGATGCGCCGGGCACGTCTCCCGGCTCTTCACCCCTGACGATCGGAACGCGAACCATGTTGCCCCACTCCGTCCACGAACCGTCGTAGTTGCGGACGCTGGGGTAACCGAGCAGGTGGGTGAGGACGAACCAGGTGTGGCTGGAGCGCTCACCGATGCGGCAGTACGCCACGATGTCGTCGTCGGCGGACACACCGCCGTAGATCTCGTTCAGTTCACCGCGCGAGCGGAAACGGCTGTCGGGGGCTGCGGCCTTGGCCCACGGAATGCTCAGCGCGCTCGGGATGTGGCCGCCGCGCAGCGCGCCCTCTTCGGGGTAGTCGGGCATGTGGGTGCGTTCGCCGGTGTACTCCTGGGGCGACCGCACGTCGATCAGCGGACCCTTGCCGAGGTGATCGAGGACGTCGTCCTTGAACGCGCGGATCGGGGCGTCGTTGCGCTCGACCACCGGGTAGTCGGTGGGGGAGGTCTCGGGGACGTCGAACGCGGTGTCCCGGTTCTCGGCGATCCACGCGTCGCGGCCGCCGTCGAGGAGGCGGACGTCCTCGTGTCCGAACAGCGTGAACACCCAGAGGGCGTACGCCGCCCACCAGTTGCTCTTGTCGCCGTAGATCACGACGGTGTCGTCGCGGCTGATGCCCTTGCGGCTCATCAGGTCGGCGAACTGCTCGCCGTCGATGTAGTCACGGGTCACCGGATCGTTGAGATCGAGGTGCCAGTCGACCTTGACGGCGCCGGGGATGTGGCCGACGTCGTAGAGGAGCACGTCTTCGTCCGACTCCACCACCTTGAGGCCGGGTGTGCCCAGTTTCGCGGACAGCCACTCCGTCGACACGAGCCGACCGGGATTGGCGTACTCGGCGAAGGACTGGGTGGGATCTGGCGCTACGGGCACGGGTGGGCTCCTGGGGCAGATGCGACGGGGACGGCGTCAATTCTAGGCGGACGCCGGAAGTTCTTCCGACCGGCGTTCACACTTACCTTCCGTGGACGGTGAGGGAGGCCGCAGCGGGCGCGTAGATTCGCACCCGAACGGAGGCCTCATGCCCGACATCTCGACGCGCGCCGACCTGGAACTGCTGCTCCGGCACTTCTACGGCCGGACATTCGCCGACCCGGTCCTCGAACCGGCCTTCGAGACGCTCGCGGTGATCGGCATCGACGACCACCTGCCCGTCATGTGCGACTTCTGGGAGACGATCCTGCTGCGCACCGGCGTCTACCGCGGCAGCGCGTTCGCCGTGCACCGGGCGCTGCACGGCCGGCACGGATTCACCGACCGGCATTTCGACCGCTGGGTCGAACTGTGGGCGTCCAGCGTCGACGAGTTGTTCGCAGGCGACGTCGCGGGGCGGGCCAAGGGCGAGGCAGCCAAGATCGCCGACGCGATGCGGCGACGACTGTTCGAGCCTCCGGCGGTCAGACGACGGGAGTGCCTTCCAGGTTCAGCTGACTGGTGAGCTCCGCGATGGGAGTGACGCCGTTCTCGCAGATGTCGTGCATGATCTCCCGCAACCGCACCAGGAATTCCGTGACCGCCCGGCGTGCCGTCGACGTCTCCGGGAACCGCGACCGCAGCGCGAGACCCCGCTGCGTGCGGGAGATCCAGAACTGCGCGTCGTCCGCGACCGTCACGTTGCTGATGTGGTGGGCGTTCAGCTCGTCGTGATCGTCGGTGCCGGGCAGTCTGCGGTAGTCGATGTACGAGACCATGAACACATCGGTGCGGGTGCGGCGGTATCCGTCACCGAGCGCCTCCCGCACCTGGGCCATCGTCACACCCTTGAGCGTCAGGGCTGTGCGGAACGAGGCGTGGGTGTGCGCCAAGGAGGACTGGAAGTCGCAGTCCGGGGTCAGTTCGACCGTCAGTGGCGCGCTCGTCGTGAGCCACCCGATCGCATTGGCCCACTGCGGGTCCTGGCGAATGTGCAGCGGAAACTGCAACGGCATCCGGGAGATGCCGTTGATCGAGTGCACTGCCATGCCCATCGCGGTGAGCGTCCCGGTGAACAGGCTTCCCCCAGAGTCCAGGCAGATTTCCTCGAACCGCTCGGTGTCGGCGGCGTCGAGGAGGGGGCGGACGTCCGCCCCCTGTGGTGCGGGCCTGCCCGCCTCGACACCCAGATCGAGCGGGAAACTGGGCGCGGTGCCGCCGCAGCGTTCGTAGAAGCGTGCCCATTCGCGCACCCGGGGGTCGCCGATTTCGGTGACGGGCGTCTCGGCCTCGAGTTCGCAGTACCGCAGGAAGCTCCCGGGATCGCCGAGTTCCTTCGTCAGGTCCGCTTCCGTGAGTTCGGCCGAGCCGCCGAGCCCGGTGAGTCGCTGGTAGATCTGCCGGAGTTCGCCCAGGGCGATGACGAGCGAGTATCCGTCGACGAGAGTGTGATCGAACGCACTGACCACGGTGTAGTGCGAGTCGCGTTCGATGGTGGCGAACAGGTACGCGGGGAACGTCAGCGGGTCGCACGCCTCGGTGAACCGGTACCGCAGATGGTCCCGGAGCTCGTGTGGCGACGTCGTCACCGAGGACTCGGACGCGACGACGGTGATGTCCTCGGGGTCGAGATCCACGCGCGCCATCGCGTCCGGGCTCACGTCGAAGCCGGTCTGCAGCGTGTCGTGCCGCCGGATGAAGTGCACCAGTGCCTGCGCGAGAGCATCCCGGTCGAGTCGCCCGGGAAGGTCGAAAGCTGCTGCCATCCAGACGCTTCGGCCGACGCCGTGGGTGCGGGCGGTGTCGAGATGGAATTGCTGGTTGTACGACGGCGGCACCGCGGACGGGGAGACCTTGCCCGGCGCGACGGACCATTCCGTCACCAGGCCGGGTTCGAGCATGTACCGGTCGATCGACGTGACGTGCACTACTCCACCCCTGCGGCAGTCGCGGAGTCCGCCGCAGGCGCGAACGATGTCACCGTGTAATCGCCCTCGCGGGCAACGGTTTTCATGATGGCCGACAACCGCTCCGCGTATGCGGTCACGGACCGGTGCGCCTCGTCGGTATCGGGGTGCGAGACGGCCATCCACGTGCCCTCGAGCATGCGGTTCACCCAGATCGACGCGATCTGCGTGGCCTTGCCCCCGACGATGCCGGTCGCCCGGGTCGACGTGAAACTCTCGGTCTGCGGCAACCGCCTGCCGTCGATGTACGACACGATCGGCGGCGGTGCGAGTGTGGTGGCGTGTTGCGACATCGCCTCGGGGCCGGCCTGAGCGAGCACGGTGTCGATCACCTGCTGCACGGACACCTCGCCGAGCGCCTTGCCGGACCGGTAGGCGTCCTGCGCGCGCTGGGCAAGGCCCGTGAACGTCGTGGCGTCCTCGAGGGCGAACCCGACCGGAATGAGATTGATGAACCACCCCTGGGACCAATAGAACTGCGGGTCGTTGCGGGTGGTGAGCGGCGACAGCGCCATGTAGCGGTCGCGCCCGACCAGTTCGTGTTCGGTGATGGCGAGGGCCGCGAACACGCCGCCGATGAAGTTGGAACCGTGGGCCTTGCACACGGCACCGAACCGCTCGCACTCGTCGGCGTCGGCGAGGTCGAACCGGCTGCCGATGGCCGGTTTGGGTTCGTCGGAAGCGCCGAGGTCGAGGGGAAAGCTCGGGAACGTTCCGCCGTTTCGGGTGAGGTGACCGATCCAGCCGTGGACCTCGGGGGAGGCGAGGGTCAGCGTCGCCGCCTTCTCTCGTTCCCGCCGGCTGTATTCCACGTAACTGCCCGGGTCTGGCAGGTCGGGCTCCACGCCGTCGAGTTCGGCCTGATAGATGGTCCGGGTCTCGGCGAACGTGAGGATCATCGACTGCATGTCGGTGTGCGCGTGATCGACGGCGTGGATCAGGGTGAAGCTGTCCTCGCGCCCGGGAGCCCCGGTGTCGTAGTGCTCGACCACCCCGAACACGAATGCGGGCCAGGCCAGCGCGCTCGTATCGTTCGCGAAGCGCGCGGCGACGTGGTCGCGGACCTGCTCGGGGGTGGTGAGCGTCTCGCCCTCGTGCGCCGTGAGCGCGATGGAGCCGGCGGGCACGACGTGCCGTCGGACGGCATTGGTGGTGTCCGTGGGGTCGGCGTCCGCGTTCTCGAACGAGAACCAGCTGTGCAACGTGTCGTGCCGCAGGACGTAGCGCTCCAGGGTTCGTGTCATCGCGGCGGTGTCGAGGCGGCCGGGGAAGTCGAAGGCGATGCCGATCCACGGGGACTGCGTCTCGCCGTTGTTCGCCGCCAGCCGGGCCCGCCGCAGGTGCCGCTCCTGCATGGTGGTCGGCAGTGCCGGATCCACCGGCGCTTCGGCAGCCGCTCGTGCGCTCGCGTCCGTGACTTTCCACTCGACGACCCGCCCAGGTTCTGGCTTCCAGTGGGTGATCAAGTTCAAGTCCATCGAGCGGCTCCTGGTCGGATTCGAGTTGCGAGTTCGGTCGGGTGTGGCACGGACTTTCTCGCAACAGGATGCGGCACCGAGTGCCTTACCGCGAGAGGTAGAGAAGTATGAGACTGATTACAGGTCGGTCCCGGTCCAGTCAAGTGTCGGGCAAAAGGGTTCCACGCTGCAAGTTCTTCGCGTAGCATCCAGCAACCTTTGAACAACCTCACAGCATTCCGTGAGGTTCGAGCCGCTAGCCTGTCCGGATGCCTGTGACTCAGCGTGACGCACTCTATCGAGGCGAACTCGGTCGCTGGGTCCCGTGGCTGGGTCTGGCCACCAGTCTCGCCGCCGTGTTCATGCAACTCCTGGACGCGACCATCGTCAACGTCGCGCTTCCGAGCATCGCGGTCGATCTCGGCGCCTCGGTGTCGGCGCAGCTGCTGATGGTGAGCGTCTACACGCTCTCGTTCGCATGTTCGCTGATCACAGCGGCGCGGCTGGGGGATCTGCTCGGCCGACGACGGGTCTTCCTCACCGCACTGGCCGTCTTCATCGTTGCCTCTCTGCTCTGCGGACTGGCCCAGTCGCCGACCGCTCTCGTCGTGTCGCGGGCGTTGCAGGGCCTCGCGGCGGGGTCGATGTCGGCTCAGACGTTCGCCATCATCTCGGGACTGTTTCCGAAACGCTCGCACCCGCGCGTGTTCGGAATCTACGGCGCGACCATCGGGCTCGCCACGATCTGCGGTCCGCTCGTCGGCGGACTTCTCATCCAGTGGGATCTCTTCGACTGGGGTTGGCGGCTGATCTTCTTCGTCAATCTCCCGATCGGGCTCGCGGCCCTGGTCCTCGGCTACTTCTATCTCGTCGACGCGAAGCCCGACGGAATCCGCCGGCTCGACGTGGGCGGCGCCGTGCTGTCGGCGCTCGGCCTGTTCCTCCTGATCTTTCCGCTCGCGGAGGGCCGGGAACGCGGCTGGCCGACGTCGCTCGTGGTGATGCTGCTGTGTTCGGTGCCGGTCCTGATCGCGTTCGTCGTCCACGAGTGGCGGCTCGGGCGCCGCGGCGGCGACCCGGTCCTGCGCCTCGAACTGTTCACCGACCGCGCGTTCTCGCTCGGCGCGGCCATCGCGTTCGTGTTCTTCGGGACGCTCACGTCGTTGATCTTCACCATCTCCCTCACCCTGCAGTTCGGGTTCGGGTTCTCACCGCTCAGGGCCGGGGTGATGACGCTGCCGTGGGCGCTGGGGACCGGGCTCGCCGCGCTGGCCTCCGCTGCCGTGTATCGGCGCATCGGCAACCTCGTCCTGCCTCTCGGGATGCTGCTCTTCGCCGGCTCCCTCATCGTGCTGGCGGCGCAACTGCAGCACGAGGGCACCGATCCGCGGTGGTCGGCGCTGGCCGGTCCGCTGTTCATCGGGGGAGCCGGGCTCGGGCTGTTCGTGGCACCGCTCCAGACGGCGATCCTCGCGACCGTGCAACCGCAGAACGCCGGGTCGGTGTCGGGGCTGCTCCCGACCGTGCAGCAGGTGGGTAGTTCGATCGGCCTCGCGGTGATCGGCGTCGTGTTCTTCAACCTCGTCGCGACGCAGTCGGCGGACGCGGTGCAAGCCGAGCGGCCCGCGTTGACCGCGCAACTCGCCGAGGCCGGGGTGCCGCCGGCGCTGATCCCGCGGGCCGAGGACACGTTCGTGCGCTGCGCGACGGAGCAACTCGGGTCCACGTCCCCGATGAAGGTGCCCGACGAATGCCGTTCGCCGGCGTCCGGGGGTGCGGCGCTCGGCGCCGCTCAGCAGCAGATCGCCGACTCCGCGGTGGTAGCCGCACGGGAGTCGACCCGATCAGCGGCAGGCGAGGCGTTTCTCCAGGCAGAGCGCCGCATCCTCTGGATCATCGCGGCGGTGGCGGCGGCTATCGGTGTGGCGTCATTGACGCTTCCGCGCCGGAATCTGTCGGTCGACGAACAGTCAGTCGACGCGGCCTGACGACGCCCACAACTCGGCGACGCCGACCCCGACCTCCGCGAGCAACCTCCGGACGAGCGGCAGACCGATCCCGATCACGCTGGACGGGTCGCCCTCGATGCGGTCCACGAACCAGCCCCCGAGGCTGTCCAGGGTGAACGCGCCCGCGACCTGCAGTGGTTCCCCGGTCGCGAGGTAGGCCTCCAGATCGGCGTCCGGCGGGCTCGCGAAATGGACGACGGTGGCGCTGTGATCGTGTGCGTCACCCACCACCGCGCCCTCCGCGATCCGCAGGACGCTGTGCCCGGTGAGCAGGGTCGCGCTACGGCCGGCCATCGACGACCACCGCGCGCGGGCGACGTCGACGGTTCCGGGTTTGCCTTGCAGGGACCCGTCGATCAGCAACATGGAGTCGCATCCGACGACGACGGCGTCCGAGATCCCGTCCCGTGCGAGAACAGGGAGGACGTCGCTCGCCTTGGCGCGGGCCAGTTCGGTGACGACGTGCTCGGGGGCTGCGTCGGCACCGAGTGCCGCGATGACGGCATCCTCGTCGACTCCGGAGACTCGCACGACCGGCTCCACCCCGGCGCTGCGCAGAACAGCCAGCCGCGCCGGGGAAGCCGAGGCGAGAACGAAGGATGTCACCGGATCCTGATCAACGCCGGTACGCGGACACGTTCGGGAACGCGTACGGCGAGAACGGGGCGACACTCCGGTGCATCCGCGTGGGAGCGCCCCAGGACTCGGGCGGTACGTGCGAATCCGGTTCACCGCTGCCGGCGGCGGCGACCGCGGACAGCACCGCGACGAGCGCAGCGATCTCCTCGTCGGACGGTGAGCCCTTGACCACCTTCAGGAAAGGCTGACGGGCCGCGTCGGCGGCGGTGCCGTCCGTGTCACCCGGCAGGTCGGTGGCCGCACCCTTCGCGAGCGTGGTGTCCGCTGCGGAACCGTTGACTGACGCCGTCGCGTCCGAACCTGTCTCGGTGCGCACGCCGTCGTCGGTGATAGCGGTCATAGGGGGATGTTCCCATGCTTCTTGGGCGGGAGGGTGACCATTTTGCGTTCGAGGAGGCGCAGGGCGGCCACGATCTGTCCGCGGGTGTGGGACGGGGGGATGACGGCGTCGACGTAGCCGCGTTCGGCGGCGACGTACGGGTTGACGAGGGTGTCTTCGTATTCCTGTTGCAGTTGCAGGCGCAGGGCGTCGACGTCGTCGCCGTTCTTGGCGGCCTCGAGGAGGCGTTTGCGGTAGACGAACCCGACGGCACCGGACGCGCCCATGACGGCGATCTGGGCGGTGGGCCAGGCGAGGTTGACGTCGGCGCCCATGTGCTTGGAGCCCATCACGTCGTAGGCGCCGCCGTAGGCCTTGCGGGTGATGACGGTGATCTTCCCGACGGTGGCCTCCCCGTAGGCGTAGAGCAGTTTCGCGCCGCGGCGGATGATGCCGTTGTATTCCTGGTCGGTGCCGGGCAGGAAGCCGGGGACGTCGACGAGGGTGATGATGGGGACGTTGAACGCGTCGCAGGTGCGCACGAAGCGGGCGGCTTTTTCGGAGGCGTCGATGTCGAGGCAGCCGGCGAACACGGTGGGCTGGTTGGCGACGATCCCGACGGAGCGGCCGTCGACGCGGCCGAAGCCGACGACGATGTTGCCGGCCCGTTCGGCCTGGACCTCGAGGAATTCGTCGTCGTCGAGGATGCGGCGGATGACCTCGTGCATGTCGTAGGGCTGGTTCGCCGAGTCCGGGATGAGGGTGTCGAGTTCGAGGTCCTCGGCGGTGAGGGAGTCTTCGATGGACCCGGTGATCGGGTCGGTGGGCAGCATCCGGGGGGCCGCGGCCTGATTGTTGCTGGGTAGGTAGGACAGCAGGTCCTTGACGTAGTCGAGGGCGTCCTGTTCGCCGGAGGCGACGTAGTGGGCGACGCCGGACTTGACCATGTGGGTGTGCGCGCCGCCGAGGTCTTCCATGGTGACGTCTTCGCCGGTGACGGTTTTGATGACGTCGGGGCCGGTGACGAACATCTGGGAGGTCTGGTCGACCATGACGACGAAGTCGGTCAGGGCGGGGGAGTAGACGTGGCCGCCGGCGGCGGGGCCCATGATCAGGGAGATCTGCGGGATGACGCCGGAGGCCTGGACGTTGCGGTGGAAGATTTCGCCGTAGAGGCCGAGGGAGACGACGCCTTCCTGGATGCGGGCGCCGGCGCCTTCGTTGATGCCGATCAGGGGGCGGCCGGTCTTGAGGGCGAGGTCCATGACCTTGACGATTTTTTCGCCGTAGATTTCGCCGAGGGAGCCGCCGAAGACGGTGGCGTCCTGGGAGAACACGCACACGTCGCGGCCGTCGACGGTGCCGTAGCCGGTGACGACGCCATCGCCGACGGGGCGGTTGTCGGCGAGGCCGAAGTTCACCGAGCGGTGCCGGGCGAGGGCGTCGAGTTCGACGAAGCTGCCCTCGTCCAACAGGGCGGTGATGCGTTCGCGGGCGGTGAGCTTGCCCTTGGCGTGGACCTTCTCGACCGCGGCTTCACCGCTCGGGTGCTGCGCCTCGGCCTGACGATTACGCAGGTCGGCGAGCTTTCCCGCCGTCGTGTGAATATCGGGCGTACTCGCCGACTCCGCCGCGCTCGGCTCCTGAACAGTGGTCATGACAGGTCAGCTTAACGAGAGCCGACGAGCTTCTGCCAAGGGAGGTGGTCAGGCGGCGGGTTGCCCGGACCCGGCTACTGACCAGTACCTTTTCCAGCTCGTCCTAGGCTGTGGTGATGTGGACCGACCTGAACCGACCCCCTCTCAACGCCGACAATCTGCGCGCGGCGCTCGTCCGCGGTGACGACGACAGCGACACCCGCAGGTTCTGGGCGCGGCTCGACGTGGTGCAGGAGACCGGGTCCACCAACGCCGATCTTCTCGCGCGGGCCGCGACGTCGAACTGCGACCGGCACGTGCTGCTCGCCGAATTCCAGGACAGCGGCCGGGGCCGCCATTCACGCGCCTGGGTGAGTCCGCCGCAGGCGCAGATCGCGGTCTCCCTGTTGCTGACGATGCCGGGGATGAGCGTCCAGGACATGGGGTGGCTGCCCCTGCTGACCGGTGTCGCCGTCGTCGACGCGCTCCGCGCCGCCGCCAAGGTTCCCGCGGAACTCAAGTGGCCCAACGATGTGCTCATCGACGGCCGCAAGGTCGCCGGCATCCTCGCCGAGGTGTCCGCCACGGCACCGGATCCGGCGGTGGTCGTCGGGATCGGTCTCAACGTGAGCCTCACGAGAGACGAACTGCCCGTCGAGCATGCGACGTCGCTCGTCCTCGAGGGCGCCGAGGTCAGTGACCGCGACACCCTCGTGCGGGCGGTGCTGCGCGCCATCGCCGATCGCTGGCAGCAATGGCACGACTCCAACTGGGACGTCACGGAACTCGCCGAGGCCTACCGTGCCCGCTGCGGCACGCTCGGCCAGCGAGTGCGCGCCGAACTGCCCGGCGGGCGTGAACTCATCGGCATCGCAACGGACGTCGACGCGGAGGGCCGGGTCGTGATCGCCCCCGACGGCCAGCCCGGCACGATCGCCGTCGCCGCAGGTGACATCACACATTTACGCCCGGTGCGCACCGAGTAGTGCCACACTGTGGTACATGAGTACCTCAATTCCGGAGTCCTCCGTCACCGCAGCCCGGCGCACGTTGACCGGTCTCACGGTGGTGCTCGGTCTGCTCACCCTGGGTCTCGGCATCGCGGTGCTCGTATGGCCGCACGTGACGCTCACGGTGCTGGCCGTCCTGATCGCCATCCAGTTCTTCGGCTTCGGGATCGTCCAGATCATCCGGGCGTTCGCCGACGTCGAGGCCGGGGGAGCTGCACGGACCCTGGTAGGCGTATCCGGCGCCCTGGCAATACTTCTGGCGTTCCTCGTGCTGAGGAGCCCCCTCCAGACCGTCGTGATCATCGCGCTCGTCGTCGGTGCGTGGTGGGTGTTCCGAGGTGTCCTCGAAATCGTGGAAGGCGCCTCGGGTTCGGTCGCGGATCGCGGGCTGACCATCGTGCTCGGCGTGATCAGCGTCATCGCCGGGGGCTTCGTCCTCCTGCAGCCCGAACTGTCGCTCGAGGTGTTCGTGATCGTGGTCGGAGTGTGGATGGTGCTGTACGGCATCATCATCGTCATCACCCCGATAGTGCTCAGCCGCATGCGATAGAGGCACACTCTTCGCATGGGATATCCGGAGGACGCCCTCGCCGAGGACGAGGAACTGCTGCTTCACCGTCATCCACACTGGAAGATGCTGCTGCTCCCCGCCGTCACGTTTCTGCTGGCGACGGCCGTGGCAGGTTTCGCGGCGGGATTCGCCGAGAACAAGCTGGACGGCTCCGCGCTGAACGTCGTGCTCGTCGTCGTCCTCGTGGTGTGGCTGGGGCTCGTCGTATGGCGCTGTGTCGCGCCGTTTCTCAGCTGGAAGTTCACCCACTTCATCGTCACCGACCGGCGTGTTCTCATCCGCCAGGGTGTGATGACCCACACCGGGATCGACATTCCGATGGGGCGCATCAGCAACGTCCAGTTCCGGCACGGCCTCCTCGACCGGATGCTCCGCACCGGCACGCTGGTGATCGTGTCGTCCTCGGACGATCCACTGGAATTCGACGACATCCCCGACGTCCAGCGCGTCCACTCGCTGCTCTATCACCAGGTGTTCGACGCGATGGATCTCCACCGCGAACGAGAGCGAGACGACCCGCGCGGCGACGCCGACACCGGCAAAGGCTGGTAACCGGTCACGGCCGTCTGCGCACCTCCGTACGCTGTGGAGGTGACTGCTGTATTGCTTGCCGAAGATGACGAAGCCATTGCCGCCCCGCTGTCGCGGGCACTGGGCCGGGAGGGATACGACGTCACCATCGAGCAGACCGGCCCGGCAGCGCTGGAGCAGGCGCTCGACGGAGCATACGACCTGTTGATCCTGGACCTCGGCCTACCGGGAATGGACGGACTCGAGGTGTGCAGGCAGGTACGCGCCCACAGTTCGGAACTCGCGGTGCTCATGCTCACCGCACGCACCGACGAGGTCGACTTCGTCGTCGGACTCGACGCGGGCGCCGACGACTACGTGGGCAAGCCGTTCCGGTTGGCGGAATTGATGGCACGGGTGCGCGCCCTGCTGCGCCGTCGCGGCGGCGGCGAGGATTCCGTCGTCGAGGTCGGCGGCATCCGGCTCGAACCGGCGGCCCGGAGGGTGCTCGTGAACGGCACCGAGATCGCCCTCGCCAACAAGGAGTACGAGCTTCTCCGGGTGCTGCTCGAGCACGCCGGGCAGGTGGTGTCCCGCGACACCATCCTCGCGGAGGTCTGGGGCGACGTGGAACTGCGCGGCTCGAAGACACTCGACATGCACATGTCGTGGCTTCGCCGGAAGATCGGTGACGAGGGCCCCGCCGCCGAGCGTCGCATCGCGACGGTCCGCGGCGTCGGCTTCCGCATCAACACCGACTAGGCGGGGTAGTGCGCCGCAGAATTCTCCAGTCGATCCTCGCAGTCGTGATCCTGACGGCACTGCTGCTCGGTGTGCCGCTCATCTACACGGCGTGGTTGTGGGTCGAGGATTTCAACCGGAGCGATCTCCAGGTCCGGCTCGATCGGATGGCGACGGAGATCATCACCCAGGAGGGCGTCAACGGCGTCGTCGAGGGTGATCTCGACACGAACTCCCTGCGTCTGCTGACGCCCGCCGGGGGCCGCCTGGTGGTGGTCTATCCGACCACCGACGACGGCGCAGCGCGAGTGGACATCGGCGAATCGTCCGTGCGGTCGCCCCTCGTGGAATCTCTCGCGATGGGCACATCCGGTTCGCTGCGTCTCGAGGTGCCGTCCGACGAGATGCGCACCCAGCAACGGCAGGCGGTCGGTGCCGTCGCGCTGCTGGTGCTCGTGTCCATCGCCGCGGGCACCGTGGTCGCCTACGTCACGGCGAAGCGGCTCGCCGACCCACTGCGGGATGTCGCCAACCGGGCGGCCCGGCTCGCGGAGGGCGATTTCCGGCCCGACCCCCGACGTCACGGCATCCCCGAACTCGACCGTGTCTCCGACGTCCTGGACTCCGCGACCGTCGAGATCGCGGGACGGCTGCAGCGCGAGCACGCGCTCGTCGCGGACGTCTCCCATCAGCTCCGCAGCCGACTCACGGCCGTCCGTCTCCGGCTCGACGAGCTGTCCGTGCACTCGGACCCCGCGGTCGTGGTCGAGGCCGACGAGGCGATGGCGCAGGTGGACCGATTGACCGTTGCGATCGACGAACTGGTCCGCTCGTCACGTAGCAGTGGTACCGAGACCCACGTGTCGGTGATCCGGGAGCTCAGCGTGGTCATCGCGGACTGGAAGCGGCCGTTCGAAGACGTCGACCGCGAGTTGCTGCTGCGCGGGGACACGAACGTGATGGCGTCGACCACCGGTTCCCGGCTCCGCGAGGCCGTCGCGGTGCTCGTCGACAACGCGCTCATGCACGGGGCGGGAACGTGCACCGTCGCGGTGCGTCTGATCCAGGGGCAGAATCTCAGGACGCCCGGCGAGGAGACGTCGCCCCGCGAGACCATGGTGTGCGTCGAGGTGTCGGACGAGGGAGTCGGGGTCAGCAACGACCTCGCGCCACACATCTTCGACCGCGGATTCTCGGGGGCCGGTTCGACCGGTGTGGGCCTGGCGTTGGCCCGCGCACTCATCGAGGCGGACGGCGGCCGGCTGGAACTGCAGCGACGCCGTCCGGCGCTGTTCGCGATCTTCGTTCCCCTCGCGCGCGAGCACGTGCCGACGCGGGTCACCGGGATCCGGGAACCGCGCTGATGATCAGGAGTGGCCGAACTCTTCCTCGACGGCCTCGTCGACGAGGTCCGGATCGATGATGTGCACGTTCTCGTCGGGGAAGGCGAACCGGCGGAGTGCCCAGAAGCGGAACACCATCTGCAGCAGGTTTCCGATGATGTAGTTGAGCACGAAGTCGACGACCACCAGCGTGGTCAGGTTCTCCTGGTCGGCGCGGATGTCGAACACGTTATTGGCGATCCACAGGGGCGCCGCGGCGAGGAGGACGCCGATCCCGCTGATCGTGAAGAACAGCAGGGCCTCGTGGTGACGTTCACGCCCGCCACGGTTCTTGAACGACCATTCGCGGTTGAGAATGTAACTCAGGACCGTCGCGAGAATTCCGGACAGAATTTTTGCGACAACGGGCTTCTCTTCGAGGATCGTCAGGCTCAGCGAATAGAAGATCGCGAGGTCGAAGATCATGGTGGTGCCGCCCACAATCGCGAACTTGATCAGTTCGTGATGCCGCAACGCGAGAGCCCGAAAAGGCTGGGGAACGCGTGCTAGGACGCCGTCGACAAATGACACAACGGATGAGTTTACGAAAGTCGGACCGGATACCACCAATTGACGGCGAGATCATCAGGAGAATCACAGAAACTGCCCACCGGCACCTCGGCGGCGGAACCCCGCGCCGGACGTGACAAACTAGTGACCCGTGACCGGCAACTCTGACTCCACACCGCGTCCCACGACACCCCGCGATCTGACCGCCGGGCAACCCGTCGTGACGATGATCGGTGGCGGCCAACTCGCGCGGATGACCCACCAGGCCGCGATTGCGCTCGGCCAGACCCTGCGGGTGCTCTCCGGCGCCGCCGACGAACCCGCAGCCCAGGTGAGCCCCGACGTCGTCCTCGGCAGCCACACCGACCTCGACGCGCTCCGCAGGGCCGCGGTCGGGTCGCACGCGCTGACCTTCGACCACGAGCACGTGCCCACCGAGCACCTTGACGTCCTGGTCGCCGAGGGCGTCAACGTGCAGCCGCCGCCGACGGCGCTCATCTACGCGCAGGACAAGCTGGCGATGCGCCGCAAGCTCGCCGAACTCGGCGCACCGGTCCCGGCGTACGCCGAGGTGACCTGGGCCGAGGACGTCGTCAAATTCGGCGCCGAACACGGGTGGCCTGTCGTGATCAAGGCCGTCCGCGGCGGATACGACGGTCGCGGCGTGTGGATCACCGACGATTCCGACGAGGCCGAGCGCATCGTCACCCGGCAACTCGACAAGGGTGTCTCCCTCATCGTCGAGGAGAAGGTCGAGATGCGGCGTGAGCTGTCCGCGATGGTGGCGCGGTCACCGTTCGGCCAGGGCGCCACATGGCCCGTCGTGGAGACGGTGCAACGCCACGGACAGTGCGCCGTGGTCCTCGCCCCCGCCCCAGCTCTGCCCGACTCGGTCGCCGAGGCCGCCGAGGAACTGGCGCTCCGCATCGCGTCCGAACTCGGTGTGGTCGGCGCGATGGCCGTCGAACTGTTCGAAACGACCGACGGCACGCTCGTCGTCAACGAACTCGCGATGCGCCCGCACAACTCCGGCCACTGGACCATGGACGGTGCCCGCACCTCACAGTTCGAGCAGCATCTGCGTGCCGTCCTCGACTACCCGCTCGGCGACACCGCACCGCTCGCACCGATCACGGTGATGGCGAACGTGCTCGGTGCACCGACGGCCCCCGAGATGAGCATGGACGAACGCGTCCACCACCTCTTCGCCCGGATGCCCGACGCGAAGATCCACCTGTACGGCAAGGGCGAACGTGAGGACCGGAAGATCGGCCACGTGAACATCGTCGGCGGACCCGGCTCGATCGACGACCCCGAATACGTGGCGCGGGTGCGCGAGCGCGCCGAGCGCGCCGCGCACTGGCTCTCGCACGCTGAATGGACCGACGGATGGGATGTACACGGTGAGTGACACGGCAGCACGGCAGGGCGCACAGGTCGGGCTCATCATGGGCAGCGACTCCGACTGGCCCACCATGGAGGCCGCCGCCGAGGCGCTCGCCGAGTTCGGGGTGCGCTTCGAGGTCGGTGTCGTCTCCGCGCACCGCACACCGCGGCGCATGCTCGACTACGCGAAGGACGCGGCCGGCCGTGGCATCCAGGTGATCATCGCCGGCGCCGGGGGTGCCGCCCACCTGCCGGGCATGGTCGCGTCGGCCACCCCACTGCCCGTCATCGGTGTGCCCGTCCCGCTGAAATACCTCGACGGCATGGACTCGCTGCTCTCGATCGTGCAGATGCCCGCAGGCGTCCCCGTCGCGACCGTGTCCATCGGCGGCGCCCGCAACGCGGGCCTGCTCGCCGTCCGCATCCTCGGCGCCTCCGACCCCGCCCTGCAACAGCGGATGGTCGCGTTCCAGGACGGGCTCGAGAAGATGGTCCTGGACAAGGACAAGGCACTCCGCGACAAGCTGCTGGGCTGAGTATCCTGCGCCTGTGAAACGCAGCCGCGGTGTGCCGATGATCCGAGCGTCGCGGGGGAGCTCGCAGTCCGCGGCGATCACACGGCTGGCGTTGGTGTATGCCCGGCTGTGGGGTGCCCACATCGCGTTCGACGCCGAGTTCGGCATCTTCGTGTGCAGCCGGATGCGGGGTGGGTACGCGCGCGGCGGGACGACGATCGGCGGCGCATTCCTCACCGGCCCGGAACCGGCGAGATCGCTGATGCGACACGAAGCGGTCCACGCCGACCAATGGGCTACGTACGGGTGGACCTTCGCGCTGCGGTATCTGTTCGAGGAGTTGCGGCACCGCGGTTCCCGGAACAGGTTCGAGATCGCCGCGGGCCTCGCGGACGGCGGCTACCGGGAGAGCTGACGGGTGATCTTCTCGGTGTCGACGCGCCTCGACCGAACTGCGTCGTCGGCGTTGGTGACCTGCACGAGTGACGCTCCGGCTGCGAAGACGGCCACCAGACCGTCGATCAGGGCGTCGGGGGAGTCCCACGCCTCTTCGGACAGCACCCGGTCGGCACCGGTGATTCCCTGGGATTCGGCGGAGGCGAGCGCTGCGGCGAGGACGTCGTCGACGCTCTTGCCGGCCAGTGCGGGTCCGGCGACCGTCGGCCGGAACTGGTCGCCGTGGACGCGCACGGAGGTGGCGTAGTCGGTGATGCCGACGGGGAGGTCGGGGACGGGCCTGCCGAACGCGTCCAGCGACAGCGCCGCGACCTCGGGTACGTCCTCGACGTCGCCCAGGTGCTGGGCCGAGACGAGTGCGATCTCGGCGTCCGCGTCGGCTTCGAGGACGACCTCGGCGCCGGCCCACCATGCACCGAGCAGAACCGCGGCGGTCTGCCAGTGCGCGGGAAGGAGCACCGCGACGCGGGCGCCGGGCTCGACGCCGAATTCGTCACGCAGAAGGTTTGCGGTCTTGGCCGCCCAGTTGGCGAGGGTGAGGGCCGAGAGTTCGACCCGTTCGCCGGTCGCGTCGTCGTAGAACGTGACGCGCGGGCCGGCCGGGTCGTTCTTCAGGATGGGGTCGAGCAGGGCGTCGGTCAGCGTGCGGGACGCATGGTTCATGGACACGATCCGTCTCTCGTTTTCTAGTTCACGCAACGCGGGCCCGACGAGCCGGCATCGATGGGTGGGCCGGGCGGTGCCGGGGTGGGGGTCGTTCCTGCTGTGGTCGCGGGCTCGAGGCCTGTCTCCGAGGACTCGGACGACGTGGTGGTGCCGGTGGTCTCGGCGGACGTCGGGCCCTGGTAGTCACTCGACAGCACCACCCGCACCGAGCCTTCGGGCAGTGATGCGTCGGTGTCCGTGGGGAGTCCGCCGAGTGCTGCGGCGACCGCCTTGGCGCTGTCGTCGTCCGCGGAGTGCGCGAAGACGGTGGTCTCGCTCAGCGACTGACCTGTGTAGTTGCCGACCTCGCCCTGGCCGTAGCCGAGCGACGTGAGAGCGTCGGCGACGCCGTTCGCGAGGCCCCCGACGTCGCTTGCATTTGCCACGTCGACGGTGACGGTCGAGGCGTCGATCTTGGGCGTCTCGGACGTGGTGGTGTCTTCCGAGTCGGTGGGTTCCTCGCCGACGAGACCGGCCACGTACTTCTTCACGTCCTTCGGCTTGACCTCGACGATGGACTCGCCGTAGTCGGTCATGCCGTTGAGATCCGCGACCGGAATCGTCTCGAACTGCACCTTGCCACCGGCGAGGTCCTGCAGTTGGGTGGCGAATTCGATGATGTCCCAGTCTTCGTCGAGCACCACCGAGCGTTGCACGGCGCCGCTGAGTTCGTTCAGCTTGCCGGGATCGCTGAGTGTCTTCGCGGACAGCACCTTGCCGACGAGCGAGGCCATGAACACTTGCTGACGCACGATGCGGTCGAGGTCGCCGCGGGGCAGGTCGTGGCGCTGGCGGACGAAGCTCAGTGCGTCCGCACCCTTCAACGTCTGCTCACCGGCGGGGAAGTGCGCGCCGGACATGTCCTCGTCCACCGGTTCGTTGAGGCAGACGTCGACGCCGCCGACAGCGTTGGTGAGGAGGACGAACCCGAGCAGCCCGACCTCGGCGTAGTGGTCGACGGTGATCCCGGTGAGATCGGCCACCGATTGGATGAGCGCCTCGCGGCCGGCCTTCGTCGACTCCTCCTCGGCTTCCTTGTCGGTGGCGCCGTCCTCGACGAGTTTGAGCCGCTCGGTCTCCTTGGTGGCGCCGTACGCGGCGTTGATCTTCGACATGCCGATGCCCGGCACGTCGACGTAGGAGTCGCGGGGGATCGAGATGGCGGTGGCGGAACTCCCGTCGTTGGGAACGCGGATGAGGACGATGGTGTCGGTGTTGGACGCCACTTCCTCGCCGGCCCGAAGTGAGTCGAGTTCCTCCTGGGACAGCGGGTTGCCGTGGGCGTCGGTGCGGCTGTCGGTGCCGACCATGAGGATGTCGACGGCGCCGTCGGCGCTTCCGCCGAGTCCCAGACCGCCCGCGGTTGCCAGATTGTTGCGCAGCGAGTCGATACTCCGCCAGGCGAATCCCGTCACGACGAGGGCGAGCACCGACAGCACCGCCACAGCGATGTGAATCGGCCGCCGAGCCGTGCTCGGGGGTGCGTCTGGTGCGGGTTGCTCGTGTGACACGGAAACCAGGCTACTGGTCGCCGCGCCGGGAGCAGGGAGGCGTCGATCGGCGTGCCAGACTGACCCCCGTGACGAAGATCCTTGTGACCGGCGCCCGGGGACAGCTGGGTGGACACCTCCTCCGACGAGCCGCGGCGACCGGTATTCCGGCCCGGGGGGTGGGGTCCGACGAACTCGACATCACCGACCCCGGCGCGGTGAACGAGCAGGTCGAAGGCGAATCGGTGGTGATCAACTGCGCGGCGTACACGGCGGTCGACGCTGCGGAATCGGACGAGGACACCGCCCGGGCGGTGAACGAGACCGGGCCTGGGAACCTGGCGGCGGCGTGCGCCCGGGTGGGTGCCCGGCTGATCCACGTCTCCACCGACTACGTCTTTGCCGGGCAGGGCGACACGCCGTACGAGGTGGACGCCCCGACGGGTCCGGCAACCGCCTACGGACGCACCAAACTCGCCGGCGAACGCGCCGTCCACGCAGCGCTTCCGTCCGCCCACGTCGTGCGCACCGCATGGGTCTACACGGGGGTCGGCTCCGACTTCGTCTCCACCATGCTCCGGCTCGAGCGCGAACGTGACACGGTCGACGTCGTGGACGATCAGGTGGGCTCGCCCACATTCGCCGGCGACCTGGCCGATGCGCTGCTCCAACTCGCGGGGCGCAGCGACGTCGGCGCGCCGGTCCTGCACGCCACCAATTCGGGCCGGGCGAGTTGGTTCGACCTCGCACGCGCAGTGTTCGAGGAAGCAGGCGCGGACCCGGAGCGAGTCCGGCCGTGCACGAGTGCCCAGTTCGTGCGGCCCGCCCCGCGACCGGCGTTCTCGGTGCTGTCCGGGAGTGCGTGGGCCGACGCCGGGCTGACCCCGTTGCGGCCGTGGCGAGACGCGCTGCATGCGGCTGTGCGTGCAGCGGTGTGAGGCGGACCCTCTCCCAGCGGCTACGCTTGCCCGCGTGAGTTCGAAGCTGGCCGTGGTGACGGTGACCTTTTCGCCAGGTGAGCATCTGGAGCAATTCCTGGGCACTCTCGCCGAGGCGACGAAAGAAGATCCGCAGGTCGTGATGGCCGACAACGGATCGACGGACGGCGCCCCCGAGGCCGCGGACGCGGCGCACGAGCACGTGCGCCTGCTGCGCACCGGCGGGAACATCGGCTACGGCGGTGCCATCAACAGGGCTGTGGCGGAGATCGACGACGAGATCGAGTTCGTCGTCATCGCCAATCCGGATGTTCGCTGGGCGCCCGGATCGATCGACGTACTTCTCGCGGCCGCCGAGCGCTGGCCGCGTGCCGGGGCGCTCGGACCTCTCGTCCTGGAACCCGACGGGAGCATCTACCCGTCGGCACGCCAGGTGCCCGACCTCGTGTCGGGTGCCGGGCACGCGATTCTGGGCACGGTGTGGCCGTCCAACCCGTGGACTGCCGGCTACCGCCAGGAAAACGAGACGGTCAGCGAGCGGTCGGTCGGCTGGTTGTCCGGTTCGTGCCTGCTCATGCGGCGCGCGGCCTTCGACTCGATCAACGGCTTCGATTCCCGCTACTTCATGTACATGGAGGACGTCGACCTCGGCGACCGCCTGGGCAAGGCCGGATGGCTGAACGTGTACGTGCCTTCCGCCGAGGTCACCCACGCGAAGGGGCACGCCGCGGGCAAGCATCCGGAACTGATGCTGCCCGCTCACCATCAGAGCGCGTACCGGTTCCAGGCCGATCGTCATCCCCACTGGTGGCAGGCGCCGCTTCGGTGGGCACTTCGGGGAGGATTGGCAGTGCGGTCGAAGATCGCCGTGGCTGCCGCAGTCCGGGAACGACGCACGAACCAGAACGAGGGGGGAACGACTCATGGCAATTGAGAAGACGACCGACGCAGTGGTGCTGGTCGGCGGTCAGGGAACGAGGCTCCGCCCGCTGACGTTGTCGGCGCCCAAACCCATGCTGCCGACGGCGGGTCTGCCGTTCCTCCAGCATCTCCTCGCGCGGATCGGGGCGGCCGGGATCACGCACGTGGTCCTCGGGACGTCATTCAAGGCGGAGGTCTTCGAGGAGTACTTCGGCGACGGTTCCAAGCTCGGTCTCGAGATCGACTACGTCACCGAGACCGAACCACTCGGCACCGGTGGCGGCATCCGCAACGTTCTGCCGAAGCTGCGCGGTGACCACGCCATGGTCTTCAACGGCGACGTTCTCGGCGGCACCGACCTGGGCGCGATCCTCGACACCCACCGGAACCGGGACGCCGACGTCACCCTGCACCTCGTGCGGGTGGGGGATCCGCGGGCGTTCGGCTGCGTGCCCACCGACGCCGACGGCCGGGTCACCGCGTTTCTCGAGAAGACGCAGGACCCGCCGACCGACCAGATCAACGCCGGCTGTTACGTCTTCAAGCGCGAGATCATCGAACGGATCCCCGAGGGTCGTCCGGTGTCGGTGGAACGCGAGGTGTTCCCGTCCCTGCTGGCCGAGGACGCCCGCATCTACGGTCACGTCGACTCCTCGTACTGGCGCGACATGGGCACCCCCGAGGACTTCGTGCGCGGTTCCGCGGACCTGGTGCGCGGCATCGCACCGTCGCCTGCGCTCGACGGACCGCGGGGCGAGTCGCTCGTCCACCCGGGGGCGGGTGTCGCCCCGGGCGCGCTGCTGATCGGCGGGACCGTCGTCGGCCGCGGCGCCGAGGTGGGTGCGGGCGCACGACTCGACGGCGCGGTGCTGTTCGACGGCGCCGTGGTCGAGGCCGGAGCGACCGTCGAACGGTCCATCATCGGTTTCGGCGCACGCATCGGGCCGCGGGCTCTGGTGCGTGACGCGGTGATCGGTGACGGAGCCGACATCGGCGCCCGGTGCGAACTCCTGCGCGGCGCCCGGGTGTGGCCGGGAGTGACGTTGCCCGACGGCGGGGTCCGGTTCAGCACGGACGTGTGAGAGATCAACGTACCCCTGCCCTGAAGGGCCGGGTTTGCCAGTCGCGTCCCCGACTGGCTGTCGGGTGCGCGCCGACTGTAGGCCGGTTGATTAGGCGGCCCAATAGCCGTGCGTCGTGGTCATGTACTTCACGTACCCCAGGTAGGCGATGTTCAACGCGGCATTGTGATCTGCCTGATCGACATGTCCACACCCGGCACACAAACCGATCCTGTGTGATCCGGTTCGCCTTGTCGACGTGCCCGCACGGGTAGCAGGCCTCGAGGTTCGCGCCCCGCGGCGATCCGGACCCGAGGCGTCCCAACGGATTACGCGGGTGATCGGATCGGGTTGCCGAGCAACTTGCGGCCCGTTCGGGGGATCTCGGCTACGCCGACCCGGCGATCTGGGGAACATCCTCCGGCGACCGTATCTCGGCGAAACGCCCTGCGCTGGCGCCGCTCCGCTAGCGCAGTCCGGCCAGGTGCACGAGCTGGTCGATCGTGGACTTCTCCGCGTTCGGCGGCAGTGCGTCCACCGGCCACCAGCGGAGGTCCGTCGATTCGGAGCTGCGCACGATGTGGGCGTCGGGACGCGCGCGGACGACGAACCGGAGATCCAGGTGCCGGGTGGGCTGTCCGAGTGAGCACGTGATCGGGTGGGTGTGCGCCGACAGCAGGACGGGATCGATCCGGAGGTCGGGAATTCCCGATTCCTCGCACGCCTCCCGCAGCGCGGCGTCGACGACGGTCTCGTCGGAAGGCTCGCAGTGCCCGCCCAATTGGATCCACCGGCCGACCCGGGGATGCAGGGTCAGAAGCACGTGACATCCCCCCTCGTCCAGGACGAGGGAGGACGCCGTGATGTGTCCGGGTGCGTGCTCCCGCAGGCACCCCAGCGGCGCCGACGCGAGGAACGCGAGCATGGTGTGCCGCAATGATTCGTCGTTCTCGTCGAGCGTTTTCCAGCCCTCGAGTGCGGCGGTCGCGGTGCGGTGTAGTGATTCGGCGCTCATTGCGCGTGGGTCATCTCTCGATCAGGGCGTCGCCGGGGTCGGCGGCGTGTCGGGGGGTCAGTGGTTCGAGGGGGTGGCCGACGGCGATCGCGCCGAGGGGTTGCCAGTCGGCGGGCAAGTCGAGGGTGCTGCGGACGGTGTCGGCGGCGAAGATCGTCGACCCGATCCAGCAGCTGCCGATTCCCTTGGTCGCCAACGACACCAGCAGTGCCTGCACCGCGGCTCCGACCGCGACGGTGAACATCGTCGACTCCGCCGCCTGCCGACGCTGGTCGGGGTAGTGGTGGGCGCCGTCGGGGACGCAGAACGGGATGATCACCTCCGGTGCGTCGAACAGGATGTTGCCGCGGGCCACTCGCGCGTCGACCGCGTCGGCGCTCATCCCGTCGGCGGCCAGGTCGGTGCGCCACTGCTGCCGCATCCGGGTCAGCAGTGCGTCGCGGACCGCGCGGGTGCGGACCCAGACGAATCGGACCGGTCGGGTGTGGTGCGGTGCGGGTGCGGTCAGGGCGTCCGCGATCGATGCCCGCACCGCATCCGGGTCGACCGGGTCGGTCGCGAAGTGGCGGACCGAGCGGCGCAGCAGCACCGCCTCCGCCCGGCCCCGTTCGACGGATTCGGCGGTGCCGAGCCAGAACAGGTCCTCGGCGCCGCGGCGGATCAGATCCTGTGCCCGCGAACCGTCGTCGACCAGATCCAGGCCCCGCACGACCGCGACCGGTACCCCACCGAGTTTGCCCTTGACCAGATCCCCCGCGGCGGCGATCTCGTCGGCGACCGCCACCTCCGTGACCACCAGTTCGTTGCCCTGACTGTCGCGGGACCCGGCGTAGCCGTGCAGCACCGGCAGCCCGACCGCGCCGATCGCGGCGTCGATCTGACCGTTGCGCCACGCCCGGCCCATGGTGTCGGTGACCACCACCGCCACCCGCACCCCCAGCGCCACCTCGATCGCATCGCGCAGGGTGCGGGCGCTGGCGTCGGGATCCTCCGGCAGCAGTGCGAGTTCGGAGCCCTCGACGTTCGAGCCGTCGATCCCCGACGCGGCCTGCACGATCCCGAGCCGGTTCTCGGTGATCAGGGTCCGGCCCTTGCGGGCCACGATCCGCACCGCTTCCTGCTCGACGAGGCGCCGTCGGGCGGCGTCGCGTTCCTCCGGGTCGGTGGGCGAGGACACGATCCGGCCCTCGACCTTCGAGAACACCTTGCTGGTGACCACCAGCACGTCCCCTTCGGCGAGCCACGGTGCGGCCGCGACCACGGCTGCCGCGAGGTCGTCGCCGGGCCGGAACTCGGGCAGACCGGTCACCGGGCGGATTTCGATCGCCCCGCCCGGGGCGTGATCGAGCCCGGACGCACCCGCCGGGTCGCTCACAACGTCACCCCCGCCACGTCCAGCGCCGCCCGCACCATCGCTGCGGTGGCGTCGGGGTCGGTCATGATCAGCGGCACCCGGGCCACCTCCACACCGGGGATCTCGGCGGTGTCGGTGTCGTGGACCAGCCAGCCGTCGAGGATCCCGGTCCCGGACCGGGCCCCGTACCACCGGCCGATCGCCTCCGCGGAGGTGTCCACCCCGATCACGTCGAGGCATTCGTCGGCCATGCCCCGCAACGGTTTTCCGCCGATGATCGGCGAGATCCCGACCACCTTCGCCGCGGTGGTGCGCAGGCCGCCCCGGATCCCGGGCACCGCCAGGATCGCCCCCACACTGACCACCGGATTCGACGGTGCCAGCAACACGATGTCGGCGGCCTCGATCGCCTCGAGCACCCCCGGCGCCGGGGCGGCCTGCTCGGCGCCGATGTGCGCGAAGCTGTGCGTCGGCACCTGGGCGCGGTACCGCACCCACCACTCCTGGAAGTGGATCGCCCGCTGCTCCCCGTCCTCGGGATCGGTGATCACGACGTGAGTTTCACTACGATCATCGGTCACCGGCAGCAAGGTCACACCCGGTTGCCACCGGTTGCACAACGCCTCGGTCACCGCCGACAACGGATACCCCGTCCGCAGCATCTGGGTGCGGATCAGATGCGTGGCGATGTCCCGGTCCCCGAGCCCGAACCAATCCGGTTTCGCACCATAGGCGGCGAGTTCTTCCTTCGCGTTCCAGGTTTCCCCGGCATGCCCCCACCCACGCTCGGTGTCGATACCGCCGCCGAGGGTATACATGCAGGTATCCAGGTCCGGGCAGATCCGCAGCCCGTGCATCCACACATCGTCACCGACATTGACCACCGCCGTAACGACATGGCCCGAATCGGCCCCCAGAAGTCTCCGCACACCTTGCAGGAACCGGGCCCCACCCACCCCGCCAACCAATACAGTCACGTTCACGGTGCAAGCCTAGGCGGTGGCCGCCCGCCTCCTGTGTGCTGCTTCCCCGGAGCGAATCGAGAGCGCGAAATAGTAATCGACTTTCGACGGTTAGCTTGACCGCGACACGCTGGGCGTGTCTAATCACAAATATGTCATTCCGACGTTGTGGGCGTGGAATCACTTGCAGCGGGGATCAATTCGAACGGTTGTTCGAACGGGTGGCAGGGGTGTTCGGTTCGGGGTACATGATCGATCGAAATTTTCTGCGCTATCACAGGTGAGGAGGCGGAACGATGCCCAATGAGCAGATCGAGTCGGAGACTCGCTGGAGCACAGTAAGCGACGAACCGCAGACCAATTCCGAAGCAGGCGCAGCGGACGGCGTCTGTGTTCAAGAAGTCTGTGTGCAAGAAGGCAGTGTGAAAGAAATTCCTGTGCCGGAACTCGTCGCACAGGAAGTCGAGACGACGGGCCCCCGCCCGGCGTTGAGTCTGGTCACCGGTTTCGACGAATTGTTCGAGACCATCGAGGATCAGTGGCAGGAACGCGCGCTCTGTGCGCAGACCGACCCTGAGGCCTTCTTCCCCGAAAAGGGAGGCTCCACCAGGGAAGCGAAGCGCATCTGCCTGGGCTGTGAGGTGCGGGACGAATGCCTCGACTACGCACTGGCCAACGACGAGCGGTTCGGTATCTGGGGTGGTCTGTCGGAGCGTGAGCGCCGGCGCCTGAAGCGGGGGATCGTCTAGTTCAGTCTTTGTCGCCCGGCAAATCCGGGTCGATGACCTCGGGTTCGACTCCGAGGTACGTACTCACCTGCTGTACGAGCACGTCGTGCACCAGGTCGGTGAGATCGTCCGGGTCCTTGGCGCGCTGTTCGAGCGGTCGCCGGAACAGGACGACTCGCGCCCGCGTCGTGGATCCGTGCCGGTCGATGCCGGCCGGGATCAGTCGGGACAGTGGCACGGGCCCGTCCGCCACGACCTCGGCGGGCCAGTTGACCGAATCCGGGTCGAGCGCATGAATTTTCGGGACCTCGTCGACGGCGATGTCCAGCTTCGTCAGGCGTTCGCGCCAGCGCGCGTCGATCGGCGCGAACGCCTCGAGCACCACCAGATCGAACTTCTCTGCGCGGCTCCGTCGTGCCGGCGCGTCCGGAGGGAACACGGACCCGCGGATTCCCCGTCCCCGTCGGTCGACGGATCGGGTGGTCACGGGACGCCTGCGTCGTGCTCTGGACATGGTGTGGACATTACGACAGCCGCACACTCTCGGTGTGTCCGAGTAGGTGCCGGGCCTTCGTGGGGCTAGGCTCCCTAGCTGTGAGATCTCTGCGTCGATGCTGCCGCCCCGGGTGCAAGAACCCCGCTGTCGCGACGCTCACGTACGTCTACTCCGACTCCACCGCCGTCGTCGGCCCGCTCGCCACGGTCGAGGAACCGCACTCGTGGGATCTGTGCGAAACGCACGCGTCGAGGATTACCGCACCCAAGGGCTGGGAACTGGTTCGGTACGAAGGTGGGTTCTCGTCGAGCACCCCGGACGAGGACGACCTGACCGCGCTGGCGGAGGCCGTGCGGGAGGCGGGCCTCGGCGATCGCGGGCGGTCCGAACGGACCCTGTCCACCGAGGATCGCGCGGAGACCGGCACCCAGCCCGGCCCGGCACGCACCGGTCGTCGCGGCCATCTGCGGGTACTTCCCGACCCTTCCAACTGACGTCCCGGCCTGCTTCGGGGCCTGCGGTCCGCGGCGTGCCGTGCCCGCGACGGGCAGGCATTAGGCTTGCGCCAGCACTGGTGCTCGTAAAGGAGAAACAAGAAGTGGCGCGATCAGCCGAGTCCGTACATGCCGTGATCAAGGCTTACGACGTGCGGGGTGTCGTCGGTGAACACATCGACGCCGCGTTCGTGCAGGACGTGGGTGGCGCATTCGCACGACTCGTTCGCGAGGACGGCGCCACGAAGGTCGTGATCGGCTACGACATGCGCGCGTCTTCCCCGGACCTGGCCCGTGCATTCGCCGACGGCGTCACCGCCCAGGGCCTGGACGTAGTCCTCATCGGTCTCGCGTCCACCGATCAGCTGTATTTCGCGTCGGGGCTGTTCGACTGCCCGGGTGCGATGTTCACGGCGAGCCACAACCCGGCGAAGTACAACGGCATCAAGCTGTGCCGCGCAGGCGCGAAGCCGGTGGGGCAGGAGACGGGCCTTTCCACGATCGCGGCCGAGGTCGTCGACGGGGTCCCCGCGTTCGACGGCGCTCCCGGCACGGTGTCCGAGGAGGACGTGCTCGAGCAGTACGCGAGCTTCGTCCGCGGACTGGTGAACCTCTCCGACCTCCGCCCGCTGACGGTCGCCGTCGACGCGGGCAACGGCATGGGTGGGCACACCGTTCCCGCGGTGTTCGAGCCGATGCCGGTGAAGCTGGAGCCGCTGTACTTCGAGCTCGACGGCACGTTCCCGAACCACGAGGCGAATCCGCTCGACCCGGCGAACCTCGTGGATCTGCAACGGTACGTCCGTGAGACCGGTGCCGACATCGGTCTGGCCTTCGACGGCGACGCGGACCGCTGCTTCGTGGTCGACGAGCTCGGCAACCCGGTGTCGCCGTCCGCCGTCACCGCCCTGGTCGCGGAGCGGGAGCTGGCCAAGGAGCCCGGCGCGACCGTCATCCACAACCTCATCACGTCCCGCGCGGTGCCGGAGCTGGTGACGGAGCTGGGCGGACACCCGGTCCGCACCCGGGTGGGGCATTCGTTCATCAAGCAGCAGATGGCCGAGACGGGCGCGATCTTCGGCGGCGAGCACTCCGCGCACTACTACTTCCGCGACTTCTGGGGCGCCGACTCCGGGATGCTCGCCGGACTGCACGTTCTCGCGGCGCTGGGGGAGCAGGATCGTCCGCTGTCCGAGCTGATGGCGAAGTACGAGCGGTACGCGGCGTCGGGGGAGATCAACTCGACCGTCGCGGACGCCGCCGAACGGACCGACGCGGTGCTGTCGGCGTTCGCGGACCGCACCACGGTCGTGGACCGGCTCGACGGTGTCACGGTCGAATTGGCGGACGGCGCGTGGTTCAACTTGCGGGCCTCCAACACCGAGCCGCTCCTGCGACTGAACGTGGAGGCGGCGACGGCGGCCGAGGTAGATGCACTCGTTACCGAGATACTGGGCATCGTCCGAGCCTGACTGCCATAGTTGGAACTACAGGTTCTGCTCGTGTTGCGAATGTGGCTTGCACTGATGAAGAAAGGGGGTGCGGTGTCATGACAGCGCCGACGCCCCTGTTCGATCTGGACGACGGGGACGCACTGGTCGCGGCGGACACCGAGGGTGTGTTGCGTTCCGCCGCCATGGGGGGTGCCCAGATCCGGGCCACCCGGTCCGCGGTCGAGGAGGGGGCTCTCGAACGACTGCAGGGGCTGCGTCCGCGCAGCGTGGTGGTGGTGACCGGCGCGGGGCGTGCCAGCCGCGGGGCGGCGATCCTGACGGCGGTCCTCGCCGAACGGATCGGTTTCCCGCTGGTGCGCGCCACCCGGACCCCCGTGTGGGTGGGCCCGCTGGACGTGGTGGTGGTGGCCGGCGACGACGCAGGCGACCCCCGGCTCGTGCAGGCCATCGACGCAGCGGTGCGCCGCGGCGCCGAAGTCGTGGTGGCGGCGCCGGACGAGGGACCCTTGCAGGCCGCGGCGGCCGGACGCGTCGTCATGTTCGCGCCGCGGGTGCGGGCACTCACCCGGCACGGTCTGCTGCGGTACTTTGCCGTACTGCTGGCCGTCCTCCGCGTGGTCGGTTCGGAACGCTGGGGCGACGAGGTTCCCGACCTCGAGCAGATCGCCGACGCCGTCGACGGTGAGGCGCTGCGTGACAGGCCGAACAGCGAGGTGTTCCACAATCCGGCGAAATCGTTGGCCTCCCGCATGCAGGGACGCCGCATCGTGCTCACGGGTGACACGGAGAGCACGGTGGAACTGGCCCGGCACGGCGCCGAGGCGCTGCTGCACGCGGGTCGTGTGGCGACCGCGTCGGAACTTCCGGACGTTCTGAGCGCGGCGGGCACGTTCCGTGTCGACCAGGCGCTCTCCGCGCACGACTCGATATTCCACGATCCCGAGTTGGACGGTCCGCCGTCGGCGAGCCCGGTGCGCACGTTCGTGTTGTCCGCCGACGCCGATCGGATGCTCGTCGAACGCAGGATCGCCGCCCTGGGCGACGTCGACCTCGTCGTCGCGTCCTCGGACGAGGGTCAGGTTCCGTCGCAGCGTCCCGAGCTGGAACAGGCGGCGGTTCTCGTCGGCAGGCTCGACATGACTGCCGCGTATCTCCAGTTGATCGGCGGTATCTAGTGCACCGACTCGAAGGTGCGCTGCGGTCCTACGCGTGGGGATCGCGCACAGCCATCGCGCAGCTGCGTGGACTTCCGGTTCCCACGGCGCATCCGGAGGCGGAACTGTGGTTGGGCGCGCACCCCGGTGATCCCGCCCGCGTTCTCACCGAGGAGGGGCCCCGGTCCCTTCTGGACCTGGTGCACTCGGAACCCGAACGTCAGCTCGGCAAGCGGAGTGTGGAGACGTTCGGCGATCGCCTCCCGTTCCTGTTGAAGTTGCTCGCGTCGGAGGAACCACTGTCGTTGCAGGCCCATCCGAGCGCCGAGCAGGCGTGGGAGGGATTCGCCCGGGAGAACGAAGCGGGAATCCCGCTCGAGTCCTCGGTGCGCAACTACAAGGACGCCAGCCACAAACCCGAACTCGTCGTGGCCCTCAGCCGGTTCCACGCGCTCGCCGGTTTCCGGGACCCTCAGCGGACGGTCAAGCTGCTCGAGGCGATCGCGGTTCCGGAGCTGCAGCCCTACGTCGGCCTGATTGCCGGACAACCCGACTCGGACGGTCTCCGCGCGCTGTTCACCACGTGGATCACGTTGCCGCAACCCGTGCTCGGCGCGCTGATGCCGAGGGTGCTCGACGGATGCGTCGCCTATCTGTCGAACACCAGGGACGGCGAGTTCGCGGCGGAGATCCGCACGGCCCTCGAATTGAGTGAGGTGTACCCGGGAGACGCGGGTGTGCTGGCCGCGCTCCTCCTGAACCGGGTCACCCTCGAACCGGGGCAGGGCCTGTACCTCGCCGCGGGCAACCTCCACGCCTACCTGCACGGGATGGCCGTCGAGATCATGGCCAACTCCGACAACGTGCTGCGCGGGGGACTCACGCCCAAGCACGTGGACGTTCCGGAGTTGCTGCGCGTCCTCGACTTCGACACCGTCGACATTCCGATACTGGAGGCGCAAGAGCGCCCGGGCAGTGGCGAATTCGTGTACTCCACGCCGGCGCCGGAATTCGTTCTCGCGCGGATCGACCTGTCACCGGACGGCCCCACGGAGCACCGGCTCGACTCGGAGGGACCGCACATTCTGCTGTGCACCTCGGGTTCGGTGGAGTTGCGGTGCGGAACCGATGCCCTCGAACTGTCCCAGGGCAACGCCGTCTGGATCGCGGCCGAGGACCCCGAAGTGGTGGTGACCGCGGGCACCGAGTGCGCCCAGTTGTTCAGTGCGAGGGTCGGCCCGCCGATCGCGTAGCCTGTACCCGCCCTGATCCGGGAGGGGCTCCGCGGCCCGTCGCGAGGGTCGTGTGCGACCGAGAGGAGAAGTCAGTTGTCGGCTCATGGGGGGAAGAAGGCGATTCTCGCCGCGCTCGGCGCCAATGCCGGTATCGCGGTGGCCAAGTTCGCCGGCTTCCTGATCACCGGCTCGTCATCCATGCTGGCGGAGTCCGTGCACTCGGTGGCCGACACCTCCAACCAGGGCCTGCTCCTGCTCGGCCAGAAGAAGGCCGAACGCGCCGCCGACGACCTGCACCAGTTCGGGTACGGGCGTAGCCGCTACTTCTACTCGTTCGTCGTCGCGCTCGTGTTGTTCAGCCTCGGTTCGCTGTTCGCGATCTACGAGGGCATCCACAAGATCCAGAATCCCGAGGAACTCACGTCGCCCCTCGTGGCGGTGGTCATCCTGGTGATCGCCATCGGACTCGAGACATTCAGCTTCCTCACGGCCATGCGGGAGTCGCGCCCCCTCAAGGGAAAGGCGAGCTGGTGGGGATTCATTCGCACGTCGCGCAGCCCGGAGCTTCCCGTCGTGCTGCTCGAGGACACCGGCGCACTGGTCGGTCTGGTTCTCGCGCTCGGTGGTGTCGGACTGACGATGCTCACCGGGGATCCGGTGTGGGACGGTGTCGGCACCCTCTGCATCGGCGCCCTGCTCGGAATCATCGCGATCATCCTCATCGTCGAGATGCAGAGCCTGCTGATCGGTGAAGGAGCGACCGCCGAAGAGGAGTCGCGCATTCTCGCCGCTCTCGTCGACGGGGAGAAGATCGAGCGCGTCATCCATTGCAAGACGCAGTACCTCGGACCCGAGGAAATCCTCGTGGCCGCGAAAGTGGCCGTGGCCGCAGGATCGGACATCAGTGCGGTCGCCGACGCCATCGACGAGGCCGAGGCGCGAGTGCGTGGCGCCGTCCCCGCGGCTCGCCGCATCTACATCGAACCCGACCTGTTCCGGGCAACCGAAGGCATAGGCTGAACGGCAACTTTCGATTGAGGAGGCTGATGTGGCCATCCAGGACAAAGACAGTGGAGAACCGCACCTCGGCGGCAGGCCGACCGGGTTGTTCCGCACCAAGTCGATCGAGCAGTCGATCCGAGACACGGACGAACCGGAAACCAAACTCCGCAAGGATCTGACGGCGTGGGACCTGACCGTCTTCGGTGTCGCCGTCGTCATCGGTGCCGGCATCTTCACGCTCACCGCGCGCACCGCAGGCAACGTCGCCGGTCCCTCGGTGTCGGCGGCGTTCGTGATCGCCGCCATCGCGTGCGGGCTCGCCGCGCTCTGCTACGCCGAGTTCGCCTCGACCGTTCCGGTCGCGGGCAGCGCGTACACGTTCTCCTACGCGACGTTCGGTGAACTGATCGCGTGGATCATCGGCTGGGACCTCATCCTCGAATTCGCGCTCGCCGCGTCGGTCGTGGCGAAGGGCTGGTCGCTCTATCTCGGTGAGGTGATCGGCAACCACACGCCGATGGCGCAGATCGGCTCGGTCACGTTCGACTGGGGTGCGGTACTCATCGTCGCGATCATCACCGTCGTACTGGCGACGGGCACGAAGCTGTCGTCGCGGGTCTCCCTCGTGATCACCTCGATCAAGGTGGTCGTGGTGCTCGTGGTGGTGGTCGTCGGCGCGTTCTACATCGACACCGACAACTACTCGCCGTACATTCCCCCGTCCGAGGCGGGCAGCACGGGCGAGGGCATCCACCAGTCCCTGTTCTCCTACGTCACGGGCGCCGGCGGTAGCACGTTCGGCTGGTACGGACTGCTGGCAGCGGCGAGCCTGGTGTTCTTCGCGTTCATCGGTTTCGACATCGTCGCCACCACCGCCGAGGAGACGAAGGATCCGCAGAAGGCGCTGCCCCGCGGAATTCTGGGATCGCTGCTGATCGTGACAGTCCTGTACGTGGCGGTGACACTGGTGCTCACCGGCATGGTGGACTACCACGAATTGGCCGGGGACAGTTCCAATCTGGCCACCGCGTTCGGCATCCACGGAATCACGTGGGCGAAGAACCTGATCTCGTTCGGTGCGCTCGCGGGCCTGACCACCGTGGTGATGGTGTTGATGCTCGGGCAGACCCGGGTGCTGTTCGCCATGTCCCGGGACGGACTGATGCCGAGGCGGCTCGCGCCGACCGGCAAGCACGGCACACCCGTTCGGATCACCGTGCTCGTCGGAGTCGTGGTGGCGGTGCTCGCGGGGATCTTCCCGATCGGCACCCTCGAGGAGATGGTCAACATCGGAACGCTGTTCGCGTTCGTCCTCGTGTCGGTCGGCGTGATCGTGCTGCGCCGGACGCGACCGGACCTGCCCCGCGGATTCCGTGTCCCACTGGTCCCGTGGGTGCCCGTCCTCGCCGTCCTCGCCTGCCTGTGGTTGATGGTGAATCTGTCCGTCGAGACGTGGATCCGGTTCATCGTGTGGATGGCGCTCGGCGTGATCATCTACTTCGCCTACAGCCGCCGCCACTCGATGATGGAGAGACGAAGCCGCGGCGAGGTCTGACACGCAACGGGTTTCGACCTCCGGGTGCCGGAGCGGCAGTACCGGGCGAGTACCCCGGAGGTGGCGGGCACTAATGTCTTGGCCATGACTTCGTCGCGTGTCCGGGTGCCCTATCAGGAGGCTGCGCGCCTGCTGCTGCGTCAGTCGGTGCTCGATGCGATGCGGGATCTCCTGTTCGAGAAGGACTGGTCGGACATCACGATGTCGGATGTCGCGGCCGGCGCCGGGGTGAGCAGGCAGACGCTCTACAACGAGTTCAAGTCCCGGCAGGGGCTGGCGGAGGCGTACGCCCTCCGGCTGGCCGACGAACTGGTCGACGCCGTCGACGAGGCGCTCGTGGCGAACGTCGGGGAAGGTCGGGCCGCGCTGCTCTCCGGGTTCACCGCGTTCTTCGCGGCCAGCCTGTCCGACCCGCTCGTACAGTCACTTCTGCGCGGCGAGACCAAGCCCGATCTGCTGCGTCTGATCACGACCGAGAGCGCGCCGATCATCGAGCGGGCGTCCACGCGGCTCGCCGACGTCTTCCAGCGGTGCTGGGTGCGGGCGAGCCCGTCGGACGCGGGGATTCTCAGCCGCGCCATCGTGCGCCTCGCTATGAGCTACATCTCGATGCCACCCGAATCCGAGGCCAACGTCGCCGAGGATCTGGGTGCTCTTCTGGGGCCTTTCGTGGACGAGGCGGTCGACGGGGCCGATCGGGAGTGACCGCCCCGCGGCGCAGCCTCACGTGAGTGTGACCCTCGGGCCGCAGTACCGATAGCCTTGACCGAAACAGCAGTCAAACAGGAGAGGCAGATGACGACCTCAGTTTCAACCACGCCCGTGGCCGAGAGCCGAAACGGGATCGATTTCAAGGTGGCGGACCTTTCGCTCGCCGAGTTCGGCCGCAAGGAGATCCGGCTCGCCGAGCACGAGATGCCGGGACTGATGGCGCTTCGCCGCGAGTACGCAGAGGTGCTGCCGCTCAAGGGCGCTCGCATTTCCGGTTCGCTGCACATGACCATCCAGACGGCCGTCCTCATCGAGACGCTCGTCGCTCTGGGCGCGGAGGTCCGCTGGGCCTCGTGCAACATCTTCTCGACGCAGGATCACGCCGCCGCCGCGATCGTCGTCGGCCCGCACGGCACGCCCGAGGAGCCGCAGGGCACCCCGGTCTTCGCGTGGAAGGGCGAGACGCTCGAGGAGTACTGGTGGGCCGCCGAGCAGATGCTCACCTGGCCGGACGCCGACAAGCCCGCGAACATGATCCTCGACGACGGCGGCGACGCCACGATGCTCGTCCTCAAGGGCGCGCAGTTCGAGAAGGCCGGCGTCGTGCCGCCCACCGACGACGAGCAGGATTCCGACGAGTACAAGGTGTTCCTCGCCCTGCTGCGTCAGTCCCTCGAAGCGGACAAGACCAAGTGGACCAAGGTTGCGGAGTCGGTACAGGGCGTCACCGAGGAGACCACGACCGGTGTCCTGCGTCTCTACCAGGTCGCGGCCGCCGGTGAACTCACGTTCCCGGCCATCAACGTCAACGACTCGGTCACCAAGAGCAAGTTCGACAACAAGTACGGCACCCGGCACTCGCTGCTCGACGGTATCAACCGCGGCACCGACGTGCTGATCGGCGGCAAGGCCGCGCTCGTCTGCGGTTACGGCGACGTCGGCAAGGGGTGCGCGGAGGCTCTGCGCGGACAGGGTGCCCGCGTCGCGGTCACCGAGGTCGACCCCATCAACGCCCTCCAGGCGCTGATGGACGGCTTCGAGGTGAAGACGGTCGAGCAGGCCATCGGCTGGGCCGACATCGTCATCACGTCCACGGGCAACAAAGACATCATCACGTTCGAGCACATGAAGCAGATGAAGCACCAGGCCATCCTGGGCAACATCGGCCACTTCGACAACGAGATCGACATGGCGGGCCTCGAGCGTTCCGGTGAGGTCACCCGCATCAACATCAAGCCGCAGGTGGACGAGTTCCGGTTCAAGGACGGCCACTCGATCATCGTGCTGTCCGAGGGCCGCCTGCTGAACCTCGGCAACGCCACCGGCCACCCCTCGTTCGTGATGAGCAACAGCTTCTCCAACCAGGTGATCGCGCAGATCGAACTGTGGACGAAGCCGGAGGAGTACGACAACGAGGTGTACCGCCTCCCGAAGCACCTCGACGAGAAGGTCGCGAAGATCCACGTCGAGGCGCTCGGTGGCACGCTCACCAAGCTCACGAAGGAGCAGGCGGAGTACATCGGCGTCGACGTCGAGGGCCCGTTCAAGCCCGAGCACTACCGCTACTAGAGGCTGCGGCGTCCCCCGGCCCGTCGCGGGCGGGCCGGGGGATAGCCTTCTTCCTCGTGGGAAAACTGATTGCGCTGGAAGGCCTGGACGGCGCCGGCAAGCGAACACTCGTCGGCGCAGTGGTGGCACGCCTCACCGAACAGGGCCTGACGGTCGGCACCCTCGACTTTCCGCGGTACGGCAGGTCCGTGCACGCGGATCTGGCGTCCGAGGCGCTCAAGGGCGCGCACGGCGACCTCAGCGACTCCGTGCACGCGATGGCCGTGTTGTTCGCGCTGGACCGGTCCGGTGCCGTCGGAGAGCTCGGAGAGCTGCTCGCCGGACACGACCTGGTGATCCTCGACCGCTATGTGGCGTCCAACGCCGCGTACGGCGCAGCTCGGTTGCATCAGGGGGCGGACGGGGAGTTCGTGGGCTGGGTGCAGAACCTCGAATTCGAGCGGCTGGGGCTGCCTCGGCCCGACCTGCAGCTGTATCTCGACGTCCCCGTGGCACTCGCCGCGCAACGCGCCCGCGGCCGCGAATCGGCGGATGCGAGCCGGTCGCTGGACGCCTACGAACGCGACCGTGGACTGCAGGAACGCACCGGCGAGGTGTACCGCGAGCTGGCCGTGAAGGACTGGATTTCACCGTGGTGGGTGCTCACCCCGGACACCGATCCGGTCACGCTCGCCGAAAACCTGGCACTCTTGAGTGACGACACGGCACGCCGTGACGAGAAAGAACACGGCACGCCGTAACGGCGAACGGGCTGTTACGGCCTCCGAAGATGCAACGATAGGGACATGAAGCCAAGGATTCTGGTTGTCGACGACGACACTGCGCTCGCGGAGATGCTCACGATCGTCCTCCGCGGCGAAGGATTCGATCCGTATGTGGTGGGGGACGGGACCCAGGCGCTCACCGCGGTCCGGGAGACACGCCCGGACCTCGTGCTGCTCGACCTGATGCTGCCCGGCATGAACGGCATCGACGTGTGCCGCGTCCTGCGGGCCGATTCCGGTGTGCCCATCGTGATGCTGACCGCGAAGACGGACACCGTCGACGTGGTCCTCGGATTGGAATCCGGCGCGGACGACTACATCATGAAGCCGTTCAAGCCGAAGGAGCTGGTGGCGCGGGTTCGGGCACGGCTTCGCCGGACCGAGGACGAGCCGGCCGAGCTGCTCAGCATCGCCGACATCGTCATCGACGTCCCCGCCCACAAGGTGAGCCGGGGCGAAGAACTGATCTCCCTCACCCCCCTCGAGTTCGACCTCCTGGTGGCTCTGGCGCGCAAGCCGCGACAGGTGTTCACCCGTGAGGTCCTGCTCGAGCAGGTGTGGGGTTACCGACATGCAGCCGACACCCGACTGGTCAACGTGCACGTTCAGCGTCTGCGGGCCAAGGTCGAGACTGATCCCGAAAATCCCGAAGTGGTTTTGACGGTCAGGGGGGTCGGCTACAAGGCCGGACCGCCGTGACAGGTGTTTCCCGATGGCGGCGTCGCGTCAACCGACGCGTTTCGCCGATCCTTCGGTGGGGTCACTCACTGAGCAATACCCTCGCGCACACGTGGCGTCGTTCGCTGCAGCTGAGGGTCGTCGTCTCGACGTTGACGTTGTCGCTCATCGTCATCGTCGTGCTCGGCGTCGTGCTGACGAGTCAGATCACCGACCGTCTGCTCGAAACGAAGATCAACGCGGCGACCGAGGAGATGGACCGTGCCCGCAGCACGGTCGAGGGGCAGTTGGCCGGCGCGGACGACAGTAGTTCGCCCACCACCCAGCTCGACGGTGCCCGGGCCGCGCTGACGAACCGGGAGCCCGACGCCGGTCAGGCGTCGGGGTCGGCGGGAACGTTCGACCCCGTGCTGATCGTGCCCGGTGACGGCCCCCGGGCCCCGACGTCCAGCGGTCCGGCGGACCAGATCCCGGAATCGTTGCGGGCGTTCGTCCAGGCCGGTCAGGTTGCCTATCAGTTCGCCACCGTGAACGATCCCGAAGGCTATTCGGGGCCGGCGCTGATCGTCGGGAGCCCGACCGCGTCCGCGATCTCCACGCTCGAGCTGTACCTCGTGTTCCCGCTGGCCAGTGAGGACCGCAGCCTGTCGCTGGTTCGCGGCACGCTGCTGGTGGGTGGTGCGGTGCTCGCCGTGCTGCTCGCGGCCATCGCGCTCCTCGTCGCCCGGCAGGTGGTTCTGCCCATCCGGTCGGCGTCCCGGATCGCGGTGCGCTTCGCCGACGGCCGGCTGAAGGAACGCATGCCCGTGCGCGGCGAGGACGACATGGCCCGGCTGGCGATGTCGTTCAACGAGATGGCCGAGAGCCTCTCGAAACAGATCACCCAGCTCGAGGAGTTCGGAAATCTCCAGAAGAGATTCACCTCCGACGTGAGCCACGAGCTGCGGACCCCGCTGACGACCGTGCGCATGGCGGCCGACCTCATCCACGACGGCAGCGACGACCTCGACCCCGTGCTCCGGCGGTCGTCGGAATTGCTGGTCGCCGAACTCGACCGGTTCGAGGGGTTGCTGGCCGACCTCCTCGAGATCAGCAGGCACGACGCCGGTGTCGCGGAACTGGCCGCCGAGCAACTCGACGTCCGGATGTGTGCGCGTGCGGCGATCTCGACGGTCCGTCACCTCGCGCGCGAGAGCGGGACCGAACTGATCGTGGACCTGCCCGATCAGGCAGTCATGGCCGAGGTGGACCCGCGTCGCGTGGAACGCATTCTGCGGAACCTCCTCGCGAACGCGATCGATCACGGAGAAGGCAAACCGGTGCTGCTGCGCCTGCGCGCCGACGACAGCGCTGCGGCGTTCATCGTGCGCGACCAGGGCGTGGGGCTGCGGCCGGGCGAGGAGAAGCTGGTGTTCAACAGGTTCTGGCGGTCCGACCCGTCGCGTGTGCGACGGTCGGGCGGTACCGGCCTCGGACTCGCGATCAGTGTGGAGGACGCGAATCTCCACGACGGCAGGCTCGAGGCGTGGGGCGAACCCGGCCAAGGCGCCTGCTTCCGGCTGACGCTGCCGCGGGTGCGGGGCCGCAAGGTCGTGTCGAGCCCGCTGCCGTTGAAACCGGGAACCGCGAAATACGTTCAAGGGCAGCCCGTCCCGGGCGACACCACGTTGCCGGTGCGCAACGAGAGCCCGGAGACGGTGGCCGACGAGTCCCGCACGGTTCCCCGGAAGCGCGAGCGAGCGCACGTCGGTGACCGAGACGGTTCGCACCTTCCGGAGCAGGACCTGTGACGCCCGGCCGGCGATCCGCCCTGCTGTCGCGGTCGGTGTGCGGAGCGATCGTCCTGGCGGTGCTCGTGACGGTCAGTGGGTGCGCGAGCCTCCCGGATTCCTCCACACCGCAGGCGATCGGCACGATCAACCGTGACTCGCCGGGATCGAGTGTCGCGGCCCCCGCGCCGGGGCGTGAACCCGACCTGCTGCTCCGCGACTTCTTCAAGGCCAGCACGGACCCGACCGACCGGCATCTGGCGGCCCGCCAATTCCTCACCGCCGGGGTGTCCGGCAGCTGGGACGACGCGGCCAGCGCGACCATCGTCGACAAGGTCGACGTGCTGCCGGAGACCCGGTCCGCCGACAAGGCGACGTACACGATCCGCGCCAACAAGGTGGGGCAGCTCGAGCCCGGCGGACTGTACGTGGCGGAGGAGGGAAGCTTCGAGACGAAGATCAGCCTCGAGCTACTCGACGGGGAGTGGAGGATCTCCGAGCTCCCCGCCGGCGTGATCCTGGACCGGGCACAGTTCCTGAACACCTATCAGCGCAAATCGCTGTACTTCCTGGATCCGGCCGGGACGACGGTCGTGCCGGATCCGCGCTGGGTGTCGGGCGCCCAGGACCAGATGGCGTCGCAGCTGATCGGCCTGCTGATCGACGGGCCGAAGGCCGCCCTCGCCCCGGCCGTGCGCAACGAGCTCGGTGACGGCGTGTCCGTGCGGGGCCCGATCACGAAGGCCGACGGCCGCACCGCGCAGGTGGGGGTGGGGCTCGGCGGCATCCGGATCGATTTCGCCGGCGTGCCGCCCATGGACGCGCAGGCGAAGCAGCTGTTCGCGGCGCAGGTGATCTGGACGCTGGCCAACGCGGAGATCTCGGGCCCGTATGTGCTGCTCGCCGACGGCGAGCCCTTCGACGAGCGGTTCCCGAACGGGTGGACCACCGCGGACGTCGCGTCGATGAATCCGTTCGCGACCTCGAGTGCCACCGTGGGGCTGCACGCGCTGCGTGAGGGGTCGATGGTGAGCGTCACCGAGACTGGCGTCACCCCGGTGCCCGGGTACTTCGGTTCGGCCCGCAACATGCGTTCGCTCGCGCTGTCGCAGGACGGAAAGCTGGTCGCCGCGGTCGCGGACACCGGGCGTCCCGCCCCGGAACCCGCGAGTTCGCTGATGGTCGGCGCATACGAGGACGGTGCCGCGTCGGTGCTCGAAGGCGGCGCGATCACCCGCCCGACATGGGCACCCGACAATTCGGCGATCTGGGCAGCGGTCAACGGCAACACGGTGATTCGGGTGTTGCGCGAGCCCGGAACCGGCCGGACGTCGGTGGTCAACGTCGATGCCGGCGCCGTCACCGCGCTGGGTGCCACGATCACCGAGTTGCGGCTGTCCCGCGACGGGGTGCGCGCGGCGCTGATCGTCGACGGCAAGGTCTACCTCGCGATCGTCACCCAGATGCCGGGCGGTGAGTACGCGTTGACGAATCCCCGTGCGGTCGCGATCGGTCTGGGCAGCCCGGCGCTGTCGCTGGACTGGAGCACGAGCGACACGATCGTCGTCGCGCGCGCGGCCTCGGACATCCCGGTGGTGCAGGTGGCCGTCGACGGCTCGCGGATGGACGCGCTGCCGAGCCGCAACCTGACCGCGCCGGTGGTGGCCGTGGACGCGTCCACGACCACGGAGTTCGTCGCCGACTCCCGCGCGGTGTTCCAGTTGAACAACAACGATCCGGCGGGCGACCGGTACTGGCGGGAGGTCCCCGGATTGACGGGTGTGAAGGCGATCCCGGTCCTGCCGGGCTGAGGCTGTCGGTGCGGTCGCCGATACTGCCCGCATGCGCGCCCTGCCCGGCCTCCGGAGCCTGCTCGACCTGATCCTGCCCGCCGAATGCGGCGGGTGCGGGGTGCCGGGCACTCAGTGGTGTGCCCGCTGCGCCACGGAGTTGGCCGACGATCCCGTGCTGCTCCGGCCCCGCGTGGATCCCGGGGTCGGGGTGTGGGCCCTCGGGCCGTACTCGGGTGCCCGCCGTCGGGCCGTGATCGCCGCGAAGGAACGCGGGCGGCGTGATCTCGCTGCGCCCCTCGGATCCGCCGTCGCGGGCGCCCTGTGCCGTCTGCAGCAGTGGGGTGAACTCGACCCGCCGGACGTGGCCCCGGTGGTTCTGGTGCCGGCCCCGACGCGTCCCCGGGCCGCCCGTGCACGCGGCGGCGACCCCGTCACCCGGATCGCCGTCGCCGCGGTGGGAGGCAGACGCGTGTGCCCCGCGCTCGTGATGCGACACGCCGTGCGCGATTCGGTCGGACTGAGCGCAGATCAACGTCGAGTAAACCTCGAGGGTGGCGTCCGGTTGACGCGCAGCGGTCGCGGATTCGCACGGCATCTCTTGTCGGAATCGGATGCACTGCAACGGGTATCGGTGGTACTGCTGGACGACGTGTCGACCACCGGGGCGACCGCCGCCGAGTCGGTCCGGGTGCTGTCGCGAGTGGGTATCCGAGTGAGCGCGGTGGTCGTCGTGGCGGGTGTCGGATGAAATTCTGCCGAACAGTGGCACTCGCGCGCGTTACGTACTAGCGTCGCGGACACACCCGAAAACACAGGTAGGAGGTGGAACTTCGAACCTGGTGCCGGGCGGACCCCCTTCCGGCATTGCTCAAACTCGCCGCCGCCCATCAAGGGGCGGGGCCGTAATCGGGAGGTACGAGTGACGACCCCTTCGCAAGCCTCGGTTTTCGTCGACGACCGCACAACGGATGCACAAGAGAAGACGGATACCCCCAACGCCGAGATCGTCGTCAAGGGACGCAACGTCGAGGTACCCGACCACTTCCGCGTGTACGTCTCCGAGAAGCTGTCGCGCCTCGAGCGCTTCGATCCCTCCATATTTCTGTTCGATGTCGAACTTCACCACGAACCCAATCGACGCCAGAGGAAAAACTGCCAGCGCGTCGAGATCACTGCCCGAGGCAAGGGGCCGGTAGCCCGAGCCGAGGCATGCGCCGACAGCTTCTATGCAGCATTCGAGTCGGTGACCGCCAAGCTCGAGAGCAGGCTCCGCCGCACCAAGGACCGCAAAAAGGTCCACTACGGGGAAAAGACCCCGGTGTCGGTGGCGGAGGCCACCGCCGCACTCGCCGAGGACGACAGTCTCGGCATCAGTCCCGACATCTCCCTGGACGGTCAGATGCCGGACGAGCACACACCGGGTCATGTCGTGCGTACCAAGGAACACAAGGCCACGCCGATGACCGTCGACGATGCTTTGTACGAGATGGAGCTGGTAGGACACGATTTCTTCCTGTTCCACGACAAGGAGTCGGACAAGGCGACCGTCGTCTACCGGCGGCACGCGTTCGACTACGGATTGATCCGTCTGGCGTGATGTACTCCCGTTCCGCCTGACGATCCGAGCGGTCGGTCTACTCGTCCGATCGCGGAAGCGCCTACCATGGAATCCGGCCGGGGTTCTCGGACCTCCGGCCGGATTTTGTGTGTCACCCATCCACTGCCGAAGATTGAGGACGAACAAGACTGTGCCGTCGCTGTCGCTATCGAAGCTGCTCCGTGTTGGTGAAGGTCGCATGGTCAAGCGGCTCAAGCACATCGCCGACCACGTTTCCTCGCTGTCGCCCGAGGTCGAAGACCTGACCGACGAGCAACTCCGCGCGAAGACCGAGGAGTTCCGCGCCCGCTACCGCGACGGCGAGACGCTCGACGAGCTGCTGCCCGAGGCGTTCGCGGTCGCCCGCGAGGCGTCCTGGCGGGTCATCGACCAGCGGCACTTCCACGTGCAGATCATGGGCGGCGCCGCCCTCCACTTCGGCAACATCGCCGAGATGAAGACGGGTGAGGGCAAGACCCTGACCTGCGTGTTGCCCGCGTACCTCAATGCGATCGCCGGAGACGGCGTGCACGTCGTCACGGTCAACGACTACCTCGCCAAGCGCGACTCCGAGTGGATGGGCCGTGTCCACCGCTTCCTCGGCCTCGACACCAGCGTGATCCTGTCCGGCATGTCGCCGGCCGAGCGTCGCGCAGCCTATGCGGCCGACATTACATACGGCACCAACAACGAGTTCGGGTTCGACTACCTGCGCGACAACATGACGCACTCCCTGGACGATCTCGTCCAGCGCGGTCACAGCTTCGCCGTCGTCGACGAGGTCGACTCCATCCTCATCGACGAGGCCCGGACCCCCCTCATCATCTCCGGTCCCGCCGACGCCTCGAGCAAGTGGTACGCCGAGTTCGCTCGCATCGCGCCGCTGCTCAAGCGGGACGTGCACTATGAGGTCGACATCCGCAAGCGCACCATCGGCGTCCACGAGGCCGGGGTCGAGCTCGTCGAGGACCAGCTCGGCATCGACAACCTGTACGAGGCCGCCAACTCGCCGCTCGTGAGCTACCTGAACAACGCCATCAAGGCCAAGGAGCTCTACACCAAGGACAAGGACTACATCGTCCGCGACGGCGAAGTGATCATCGTCGACGAGTTCACCGGCCGCGTCCTCGTCGGCCGCCGGTACAACGAGGGCATGCACCAGGCGATCGAGGCCAAGGAGAAGGTCGAGATCAAGGCCGAGAACCAGACCCTCGCCACGATCACACTCCAGAACTACTTCCGTCTCTACGACAAGCTGTCGGGCATGACGGGTACGGCCGAGACCGAGGCCGCCGAGCTGCACCAGATCTACAACCTCGGCGTCATCCCGATCCCCACCAACCGGCCGATGGTCCGCGTCGACAACGGCGACCTGATCTACAAGACCGAGGAAGCCAAGTTCGACGCCGTCGTCGACGACGTGGTGGAGCGGCACGAGAAGGGCCAGCCGGTCCTGATCGGCACCACCAGCGTCGAGCGGTCCGAGTACCTGTCGAAGCAGTTCACCAAGCGCGGCGTGGCGCACAACGTGCTGAACGCGAAGTTCCACGAGCAGGAAGCCCAGATCATCGCCGAGGCCGGCAGGTCGGGCGCCGTCACCGTGGCGACCAACATGGCCGGTCGCGGTACCGACGTCGTGCTGGGCGGCAACCCCGACATCATCGCGGACATCGCGCTCCGCAAGCAGGGGCTCGACCCCGTCCACACGCCCGACGACTACGAGGCGGCGTGGGACGACGTCCTCGACCAGGTCAAGGCCGAGGTCAAGGCCGACGCGGACAAGGTTCGTGAGGCGGGCGGACTCTATGTCCTCGGCACCGAGCGGCACGAGTCCCGGCGTATCGACAACCAGTTGCGCGGCCGCTCCGGCCGTCAGGGCGATCCGGGTGAGTCACGGTTCTACCTGTCGCTCGGCGACGAGTTGATGCGACGGTTCAACGGCGCGGCGCTCGAGTCGATCATGACCCGGCTCAACCTGCCCGACGACGTTCCCATCGAGGCGAAGATGGTCTCGAAGGCCATCAAGAGCGCTCAGACGCAGGTCGAGCAGCAGAACTTCGAGATCCGCAAGAACGTCCTCAAGTACGACGAGGTGATGAACCAGCAGCGCACGGTCATCTACAACGAGCGCCGCCAGATCCTCGAAGGCAAGGACATGGAGGGCCAGGTCGAGAAGATGATCACCGACGTGGTCACCGCCTACGTCGACGGCGCCACCGCCGAGGGATACGTCGAGGACTGGGATCTCGAACAACTGTGGACGGCCCTCAAGACGCTGTACCCGGTCGGCGTCGACTACAAGGAACTGGTCGGCGACAGCGACGACGGTGAGACCAACGACATCACCGCCGACGAGCTGCGCGAGACCCTGCTGAAGGACGCACACGACGCCTACGCCCGGCGAGAGGCCGAGATCGACGGTGTCGCCGGCGAGGGATCGATGCGCGAACTGGAGCGACGGGTCCTGCTGAGCGTGCTCGACCGCAAGTGGCGCGAGCACCTCTACGAGATGGACTACCTCAAGGAGGGCATCGGCCTGCGGGCGATGGCCCAGCGTGATCCGCTCGTCGAGTACCAGCGCGAAGGCTTCGACATGTTCGGCGGCATGCTCGAGGGCCTGAAGGAGGAGTCGGTCGGATTCCTGTTCAACCTTCAGGTCGAGGCGGCCGCCCCGCAGGCGGCGCAGGCCCCGGGCGTCAGCGTCACCGCGGCTTCCGCAGCGGCGACGGCGTCGGCCTCGCCCGCTCCGACCGCGCCGCGGCCACTGCCCACCCAGGAGGCGGCGCAGCAGGCGCAGGGCACGGCGGCGCCGTCCGCCCTCCGCGCGAAGGGGCTGGACGACGGCGAGCCCCGCGGGCTCACCTACTCCGGGCCTGCCGAGGACGGCAACGCGCAGCTCAGCCGCCGCGGAGCGGCCGAGTCGGACGATGCCGCCGACGCCGGAACCCGTCGTCAGCGGCGGGAGGCCGCGCGGTCGCAGTCGAAGGGCAAGAAGGCCCCGCGGACCAAGCGCAAGCGCTGACCGCGGGAGTCGATCAGCCGATCACCAGCGAGGTGACGGTCCAGCCCGTGTCGGACTGCTGTTCGACACGGGCTGCGATCACGAAGATCCGCGGTCCCCGGCCGTAGGTGCCGAAGGCCTCGAACGCGCACGGCTCCACCGCGCGCAGGTGTACGCGGACGAGCGTCGCGACACCGAGTCGCCGGGCACGCGACTCCGACAGCGCGAGGGTGCGCACGACGTCGACGAGCGACGGCGTCACCAGCGGCCGCAGTTGCCGCACGTTGCGGCGCCGATCCAGCACTTCGAGGACCAGCCGGAACGCCTGCTCAGTGAATCGCTGGACGTCCGGCGACGGAAGAGGCAGAGTTCCCGGCTGCGTCGCGGCGGTGCGTGGCGACGCCCCCGAGTGGGGCGACGAGCGGTGCCTGCCGCGCCCGGCCGCGTGCCGCCCGCCCGACGGCACCGCCGAACGCCCCGGCAGAGGTGGTGCGGGGACGTCACCGGCGGCCGGCTCGAAGCGCGGCACCCGTGACAGGAACGTGTAGGACTCACTCATTTCTTACCCCCCGGTTTCGGCATGAGACGGCCGTCGTAGCGGTCATACTCGCACGGATCCCGTCGTCGTGTCGCCGAACCGGTGAGCGGACCCTAGGGTGGGGACGTGCGGGGATTGATATTGGACTTCGGAGGAGTTCTCGCGGGTCCCGGTTCGGACATGGACGGCCTGTCGTCCGTCCTCGCCGGTGCCCGGACTCGTGGGGTGCGTACCGCGATCCTCAGTAACGATCCCGGTGGTCCCGGCGCGCAGTGGCTGCGGGAACTCGGTGACGGCCGGCTGGTCGATCAGGTCGTGCTGTCCGGGGATGTCGGTGTCGCCAAACCTGATCCGCGGATCTACCGGCTGACGGCCGACGCGCTCGGTCTGGCCCCGGGGGACTGTATCTTCGTCGACGACCTGTCGGTCAATGTCCGGGGTGCGGTGGCCGTCGGGATGGTGGGTATCCACCACGTCGACGGCGGCGCCACCGCGGACGAGATAGCGATACTTCTCGAGGTCGATCGAGACGGGATGCAAGGGGGACAGGCGCCGACATGGTGACGAGACTGACTACGCAGGACGCGTCGTTCTACTTTCTCGAGGCGAGCAGCACGCCGATGCACGTGGGGTCGCTCGCGATCTTCCGCAAGCCGCGAAACGGGTTGTCCTACGAGGAATTACTGAGCCTCGTCGAAGAACGGCTGAGCCTGGTGCCCCGCTACCGGCAGAAGGTGCGGGAGGTGGCGCTGGGACTGTCGCGGCCGGTGTGGGTGGACGACCAGGACTTCGACATCGAGTACCACGTCCGGCGGTCGGCGCTGCCGAAGCCGGGATCGGATGCCCAGTTGCACGATCTGGTCGCGCGGCTCACGTCGCGGCCGCTCGACAACACGCGACCGCTGTGGGAGATGTACCTGGTGGAGGGGTTGTCGAACAATCGCTTCGCCATCTTCACGAAGTCCCATTCCTCGCTGGTCGACGGCGAGACGGCGCTCGAGATCGGCCAGGTGATCCTGGACCCGGCGAAGACCCGGCGGCCCATGGCCGAGGAACTGTGGATGCCGAGCCCCGCCCCCAGTGAGTCCACCCTCATCGCCGGGGCGCTGGCGGAGATGGTGGCGCGGCCGGGCGAAGGGCTGGCGGCGCTGCGGATGACGTTGGGTGACATGGCGTCTGCGCTCGGCGAGACAGTGCGCGCCGTCGGCAAGGTGGCCGCCGTCGTGCGCACCGCCACGCAGGTGGCGCCGGCGAGTCCGCTGAACGCGACCATTTCCCGCAATCGGCGCTTCGCGGTGGTCAAGACCGAACTGGGTGACTACCGGAAGATCCGCGCGCAGTACGGGTGTGAGGTCAACGACGTCATCCTCGCGGTCGTGTCGGGTGCGATGCGGTACTGGCTGCTCTCCCGCGGCGAGCCGGTGGCCGAGTCGACCACGGTCCGGGCCATGGTCCCGATGTCCGTGTACGCGACGGATCCCGAGGCCGACGACGAGGCGTCACGCCGCGACGAGTGGGCGGATCCGCGGAGCATGGTGTCGTCGTTCCTCATCGACCTGCCGGTCGGGGAACCGAATGCCGTGGTGCGGCTGTCGCACGTGGCGCATGCGATGGAGGCGCACGCGAAGCAGAGTCAGCGGGTCACCGCGGAGACCCTGGTGCGTTTGTCGGGATTCGCGCCGGCCACGCTGCACGCGATGAGTGCCCGTGTCGCGAGCAGTTTCTCGCAGCGAATGTTCAATCTGATGATCACCAACGCGCCGGGTCCGCAGCTGCCGCTGTACGTCGGGGGAGCGCGGATGCTCGAGATGTATCCGGTGTCGCCGCTGCTGAAAAACCAGACTTTGAGCATCGGCCTGACGTCCTACGACGGCAACGTCTACTACGGTTTGAATGCAGACCGTGACGCCATGGCCGACGTGGACGTGGTGGCGGCGCTGCTGTACGAATCTCTCGAGGAGTTGTTGGATGCCAGCCGGTGAGAAGTCCGCGGTGCGAATGACGGGTGCCGCATGACGAGGGTATACGTTCCCGCGACGATCGAGATCCTCCAGCGGCTCCTCACCGACCGGGAGTTCGATCCGATGAGCCGTACCGCGTTCGCCGTCACCCCCACGCTCCGCGAGGCGTACTCGTCGGGCGACGACGAGGAACTGGCCGAGGTCGCGATGGCCGAGGCCGCCCGGGCCTCGCTGCGACTGATCGCGGGCCGGGTGGGGGAGAGCGGGAGCGACGGGGTTCGGTTCCGTCGCGCCGTGGTCGCCGCGGACGTGGACGACGTGACGCCGCGGCCGGACCTCGACGACGCCGTGGTCCGGTTGCCCGGTCCGGTGACGATCGGCACGGTCGCGTCCGTGCACGTGGATCTGGCGGAGGCGGAGCCGGACATCGAGCGGGCCGTGTCGGCGATCGACGAGGCGGATCTCGGGGACCCCGACGCAGAGTTCGTTCTCGGTGACGCGGAGGATCATGTGCTGGCGTGGTACGCCACTCAGGAGCTTCCGTTCCTGCTCGAACTACTCTGACCGGTACGTCCTCTTACCTTGGGGTAACCTACGGTACCGTAACTTGATAACCTACGGTAGCGTAGGTCATGACGGAAAAGGTGGAGGTCGGATGGGTCTGAAGGATTGGATCGAGGCGCCCGCAGCAGCGGTCGTGCCCGCCAAGCGGTCCAAGCTCAATTGGTTGCGTGGCGCGGCGGCACGGCTCACGACGCCGTTGCTGCCCGACGACTACCTGCACCTGGCCAACCCGCTGTGGTCGGCTCGCGAACTGCGTGGACAGATCGTGGAGGTGCGCGCGGAGACCGCGGACTCGGCCACGATCGTCATCAAGCCGGGCTGGGGATTCGATTTCGACTACGAGCCCGGCCAGTACATCGGGATCGGTCTGCACATCGACGGACGCTGGCACTGGCGCTCGTACTCGCTCACCTCGCCGCCGAACTGGGACGACAAGCTCATCTCCATCGCCGTCAAGGCGATGCCCGAGGGATTCCTGTCGAGTCACCTCGTCAACGGTGTGCCCTCGGGGACGATCGTGCGGCTCGCGACCCCCACGGGCAACTTCGCGCTGCCCGACCCGCCGCCGGAGCGGATCCTGTTCCTCACCGCGGGCAGTGGCATCACGCCCGTGATGGCGATGCTGCGCACGATGAACCGGCGCGGTCAGCTTCCCGACGTCTTCCACGTCCACTCGGCGCCCACCGACGCCGACGTGATGTTCGCCGACGAGCTCACCCAGCTCCACGAGGAGCACGACGACTTCCGGTGCAAGATCCAGCTCACCCGCAGTCAGGGCAAGTTCGCGTTGTCCTCGCTCGACGAGGTGTGCCCGGACTGGCGTGAACGGCAGACGTGGGCCTGCGGCCCGCTGCCGATGCTCGACGAGATCGAGACGCTGTGGCGCGACGAGGGCATCGAGAACAAGTTGCACCTCGAGCGGTTCGCCGTCTCCCGCGCGGACACGTCCGGCGAGGGCGGGACCGTGACGTTCGCCAAGGCCGACAAGACCGTGTCGATCGACGGTGCGACCACTCTCCTCGAGGCCGGTGAGAAGGTCGGGGCACTGATGCCGTTCGGCTGCCGGATGGGTATCTGCCAGACCTGTGTCGTGCCGATTCTCGCTGGGCATGCCATCGACCTGAGGTCGGGCAAGCAGCACGCCGAAGGTGACCGAGTCCAGACCTGTATCTCCGCGGCGGCAGGGGACTGCACGCTCGACGCGTAAGCGTGAGCGTGTTGTTCACCTGACTCCGCTATTCTCGGACTCTCACCAGACGGAGGAGCACGGTGGCGATCACCGACATCAAAGAGTTCGCGCATCTGACCGAAGCGGACATCGAATCGCTCGGGCGTGAGTTGGATGCGATCCGGCTCGACGTGGAGGATTCGCGGGGCGTTCGCGACGCCCGCTACATCCGCCGGGCCATCAGGGCGCAACGGCTGTTGGAGCTCGGTGGCCGGCTTGCGTTGTTCGGAAGCCGCTACCGCCCGGCGTGGCTCGCGGGCACCGCGATGCTGTCCCTCTCGAAGATCATCGAGAACATGGAACTCGGCCACAACGTGATGCACGGCCAGTGGGACTGGATGAACGATCCGGAGATCCACTCCATGTCGTGGGAGTGGGATCAGACGGGCCCCTCGGAGCATTGGAAGCGGGCGCACAACTACTCCCACCACACGTTCACCAACATCGTGGGAATGGATTCCGATGTGGGGTTCGGCATCCTCAGGATGACCCGCGACGAGGAGTGGCGGCCGATCAATCTGCTGCAGCCCTTCGCCAACATCATCCTGGCCGCCACGTTCGAGTGGGGGATTGCGCTCCACGACCTCACGTTCGCTGCCGAGCTCGAGGGTGCGGAGAAGGGGCAGCTCAATTCCCAGGCCAACAAGGATTTCGGTCGCAAGATCTTCCGCCAGGTCGGCAAGGACTTCCTCCTGTTCCCGGTGCTCGCGGGGCCGGCGTGGAAGTCGACGCTCACGGCCAATGCCACCGCCAATCTCGTGCGGAATCTGTGGGCCTATGTGGTGATCTTCTGCGGGCACTTCCCGGACGGTGCCGAGAAGTTCACGGTGGACGAATACGAGAACGAGACCCGGCACGAGTGGTATCTCCGGCAGATGCTCGGCAGCGCGAATTTCGATTCCGGCAAGGTCATGGGTTTCATGAGCGGGAACCTCAGCTACCAGATCGAGCATCACCTGTTCCCGGACCTGCCGAGCAACCGGTACCCGGAGATCGCGGTGAAGGTCCGGGCGCTGTGCGAGAAGTACGACCTGCCGTACACCACGGGTTCGCTCGCCAAGCAGTACCTGCTGGCTCTGCGCACGATCCACAAACTCGCGCTGCCCGACCGGTTCCTGCGGGCGACGGCGGACGACGCCCCGGAGACGTCCTCCGAACGCAAGTTCCGTGACGCCCGTGATGCGGGTGCCGCCATGGTCGAGACGTTGCGTACGGATCCCGTCACGGGGCAGCGGCGGGGTCTGCTGTCGGCGTTGCGCGCCCGCGCGGAGGCCAGGATTCCGCGACGCCGACGGTGATTTCACTCACACCTACACTCAGGTAACCTACGGTGTCGTAACTTACGGTACGGTAGGTCGAGTCAGCGCCCACGGGTGTGAACTGTCGACCCAGCCAGGAGGAGGTCCCCCATGGCGATTGCAGACGTCAAGGAATACGCACATCTCACCGAAGCCGACATCGAGTCGCTCGGACGCGAGCTCGATGCGATCCGGCGCGATATCGAAGAGTCCCGCGGGGAGCGTGACGCGCGGTACGTGCGAAACACGATCAGACTGCAGCGTTCCCTCGAAATCGGTGGCCGAGCCGTTCTCTTCGCGAGCAAGCGGCGTCCCGCTTGGCTGGCGGGCACGGCCATGCTTTCGCTGTCGAAGATCATCGAGAACATGGAACTCGGCCACAACGTGATGCACGGCCAGTGGGACTGGATGAACGATCCCGAGATCCACTCCACCTCGTGGGAGTGGGACGTGACGGGTCCGTCCGCTCACTGGAAGCAGACGCACAACTACATTCACCACAAGTACACCAACGTCCTCGGCATGGACGACGACGTGGGATACGGACTGCTGCGCGTCACGCGCGACCAGCGGTGGAAGCCGTTCAACACCGGCAATCTCCTGTACAACACGCTGCTCGCGCTGTTCTTCGAGTACGGAATCGCGGCGCAGCATCTCGAACTCGGCAAGGTCGCCAAGGGGCGCGTGCCGAGCGAGGAGACCCAGCGCAAGCTCCGCGAGGTCGGCGAGAAGGTCGGCAAGCAGATCCTCAAGGACTACGTCATCCACCCCGCGGTCACGGGTCCCGCGTGGAAGAGCACGCTCACCGCCAACATCGCCGCGAACATGATCCGCAACGTGTGGACCAACGCGATCATCTTCTGCGGGCACTTCCCGGACGGCGCCGAGAAGTTCACCAAGGCGGACATCGACAAGGAAACGCAGCCCCAGTGGTACCTGCGGCAGATGCTCGGTAGCGCGAACATCGAGGGCGGCAAGCTGATGGACTTCATGTCCGGCAACCTCAGCTACCAGATCGAGCACCACCTGTTCCCCGACCTGCCGAGCAACCGCTACGCGGAGATCGCTGTGCGGGTGCGGGAACTGTGCGACAAGTACGACCTGCCGTACACGACCGGGCCCTTCCTCGTGCAGTACGGGAAGTCGTGGCGCACCATCGCCAAGCTGTCGCTGCCGAACAAGTATCTCAAGGCGACCGCGGACGACGCACCGGAGACGGCATCGGAGCGCAAGTTCGGTGGAAACACCACGGCGACAATCGATCCCGTGACCGGCCGCCGTCAGGGGCTGAGTACCGCGATCAAGCGCACCCGCAAGCGCCGCGGTCTCCGCGCGCTGCTGTCCCGCTAGAAAGTTCCGCTGGAAAGTTCCGCTACAGACGCGGTTCGTCCCTCACCAGGCTTCGTTGGACGCGATGGCCGTGAGGAGGTGACGGACCGCGTCGACGCGTTTGGCGGCCTTGCCCTCCAGCTGGTCGAGCGCGCATTCCGGGTCCGCGGGCGGGCCGAGGTGGGTACACCCTCTCGGGCAGTCCTCGATGGCCGCGGCCAGATCGGAAAACGCGGCCACCACGTTCTCCGGGGAGATGTGGGCCAGTCCGAACGACCGGATGCCGGGAGTGTCGATCGCCCAGCCGCCCGTCGGAAGCGGCAGTGCGACCGATTGCGTGGACGTGTGCCTGCCCTTGCCGACGCCCGAGACCACGCCCACGGCCCGATCGGCGTCGGGCACGAGGCGGTTGACGAGAGTCGACTTCCCGACCCCCGAATGGCCGATCAGCGCGGTGAGCCGGCCCGACAGCATCGACAGCACCTCGTCGACCGGATCGTCGCGACCGGCCACCACGACGGGAACGTCGAGGTCGGCGAACGCGCTCGCGAACTCCTCGGGCGGCTCGAGATCGCTCTTCGTCAGGCACACGATGGGACTCAGCCCGCCCGCGTACGCGGCGACGAGGGCACGTTCGACGAATCCCGTCCGTGGCGGCGGGTCTGCGAGCGCCACGACGATCAGCAGCTGCTGGGCGTTGGCCACGACGATCCGCTCGTACGGATCGGTGTCGTCGGCGGTGCGTCGCAGCACCGTGGAGCGTTCGGCGACCCGCACGATCCGCGCCAGGGTGTCGGGCTTGCCGGACAGGTCACCGACGACGCTCACCTCGTCGCCCACCACGATGGGCGTGCGACCCAGTTCCCGGGCGCGCATGGTGACGAGGGGACGCTCGGGGTCGCCGCCCAGCACGCAACCCCACCGGCCGCGGTCGACCGAGACGACCATCGCCGACTCCGCGGCGAGGTGTTCCGGCCGGGTCTTCGTGCGCGGGCGCGTTCCTCGGCCCGGGCGCACCCGGACGTCGGACTCGTCGTACTGCCTGCGACTCAGAAGCTCGCCTTCCGCTCGGTGCCCGCGGCTGCGGACAGCATTGTGGCCCACAGGTTCTCGAATCCGGGCAGGGTCTTGGCGGTGGTGCCGACGTCCTCGACCTCGATGCCGTCGACCCGCAGTCCGACGATGGCGCCCGCGGTCGCCATCCGATGGTCGGCGTAGGAGCGCCACGTTCCACCGTGCAGGGCTGCCGGGACGATCGTGAGGCCGTCCTCGGTCTCGGTGACGTTTCCGCCCAGCGAGTTGATCTCGTGTGCGAGTGCGGCCAGCCGGTCGGTCTCGTGGCCGCGCAGGTGCGCGATGCCCCGCAGGTGCGACGGCCCGTCCGCGAGTGCGGCGAGCGCCGCGACGGTCGGGGTGAGTTCGCCCACGTCGTGCAGGTCGATGTCGATGCCGGTCAGCTGCTGCGGACCGCGGACGGTGAGGTCCGCGCCGTCCAGCCGGACGTCCGCGCCCATCGCCAGGAGGATCTCGCGGATCGCGTCTCCGGGTTGCGTCGTCCTGCTCGGCCACAGGGGAACGGTCACCTCGCCGCCGGTGACGGCGGCGGCGGCCAGGAAGGCGGTGGCATTGGACAGGTCGGGTTCGATCGCCCGGTCGACGGCCCGGACGACGCCGGGGCTCACCCGCCACGTGTCGGCCTCCCCGCCCGTCGCCGGGGTCGTGACCTCGACGCCCGACTCGCGCAGCATCTCGACCGTCATGTCGATGTGCGGCATGGACGGGACCGTCTTGCCGTCGTGATGCACGGTGACGCCCTCGTCGAACGCGGCCGCCGACAGCAGCAGCCCGGAGACGAACTGTGACGAGCCGGACGCGTCGATGGTGACCCGCCCACCGCGCAGCGAGCCCGCACCGCGGACCGTGAACGGGAGGGAGTCGCCGTCGATGTCCGCGCCGAGACCGCGCAGCGCGTCGAGGATCGTGTCGAGGGGCCGGGTCCGCGCCTGCTCGTCCCCGTCGAAGTGAACCGTTCCGCTCGCGAGCGCCGCGACCGGAGGAAGGAACCGCATGACGGTCCCGGCCAGGCCGCAGTCGACCGCACCACCCTGGAGCTGTGCGGGGGTGACCCGCAGCGTCGTGTCGGCATCGACCGTCTCGATGCTGATGCCGAGCGTGCGGAGGGCATCGATCATGAGGTCGGTGTCCCGGCTGCGCAGTGCCCCGGTGAGGGTGGACGGACCGTTTGCGAGTGCGGCGAGGATCAGCGCGCGATTGGTGATCGACTTCGATCCGGGAAGGGCGACCGTCGCGACGACGGGCGCTTCGGCACGGGGGGCGTTCCACAGGCTCAGGCTCACGGTCTCCATCTTCGCCTATCGGGCGGGTCGCCGGGCGGGGTGGGCGGCGTGTCGCGGGTGTCGGTGGTTCGTGCCACTCTGGTGGCCATGTGCGGCAGGTATGCGACCACTGCGAATCCCGCGACACTCGCGGCCGACCTCGATGCGATCAACGAGGCGGGCGAGGAGGAGAGTCCGCCCGACTTCAACGTGGCGCCCACCACGCAGGTCCTGACAGTGGTCGATCGCCACGACGCCCGGCGGATCCGGCGGATGCGGTGGGGGCTCGTGCCGTCGTGGACGAAGGAGCTCGGCAAGGGGCCGGTGCTGTTCAACGCGCGAGCGGATTCGGTCGACAACAAACCGGCCTTCCGGAACGCGTTCGCATACAAGCGCTGCCTCGTTCCGATGGACGGCTGGTACGAGTGGCAGACCGAGGTCGATGCGGCGGCCGCCGGGAAGAAGTCGGGTAAGGCGAAGAAGATCCCGTACTACATGTCGCCGGAGGACGGCTCCCGCCTGTACATGGCCGGACTGTGGTCGGTCTGGCACGATCCCGCGGTCGCGGAGTCGCCCCCTGTCCTGAGCTGCAGCATCATCACGGTCGACTCAGCCGCCCAGCTCGAGAACGTGCACGACCGGATGCCGCTGGTGATGCCCCGCGAGCGCTGGTCCGCGTGGCTCGATCCCGAGCATCCCGCGTCGACGGATCTGCTCGAGGTGTCACCCGACGCCATCGCCGACATCACCGTCCGGCGGGTGTCCACGCTGGTCAACAGCGTGAAGAACAACGGACCGGAACTCCTCGACCCCGATGCAACCGGTCGTGACGAGGCGCAGGTGGGGGAGCAGATCAGCCTGCTGTGACCGCAGCGGTGACGGCTCCGCTGAGCCGCACCAGGTCGGCGGGCGCGAGTTCGATCTCGAGTCCGCGCCTGCCGGCGCTGCACAGCACCCGGTCCCAGTCGAGCGCCGACGCGTCGACGACCGTCGGGAGTGCCTTGCGCTGTCCGAGCGGTGAGATGCCCCCGAAGACGTACCCGGTGGAGCGCTCCGCCTCGGTACGGTCCGCCATCACGGCCTTGCCCGCGCCCAGCGCCGCGGCCGCCGCCTTCAGCGACAATTTCTCCGGCACCGGCACGACCGCCACAGCCAGCTTGCCGGTGTCGAGTTTGATCACCAGCGTCTTGAACACCTGATGGGCGGTGACGCCGACCGTGTCGCCCAGGGCGTCGACGGCCTCCGAACCGTACGACTCCGCCCGCGCATCGTGCGCGTAGCTGTGCACGGCGTGGTCGACGCGGTGTTTCACGAGCAGCTTCGTCGCGGGAGTGGCAGTTCCGGCCATGGACAGACACTCTGCCACGCGGTCGGGAACACACCGGACGGGAGGCGTGTTGGTACCTGCAGAACAACAGTGCATCGAAGGGAGTGGTCCGTATCGTGATGTCCTCGGTGATGGAGCCCACGTCGCGTCTGCAGTTGGCGGTAACGTTGACGCCCACGGCGACCGAAGGGATCAGCGTGCAGGAACATGACCGTCCGACGGCAGACCAGGCCGAGCCACAGGACGAGTTGATCGCGCGTTTCGAAAGGGACGCGCTCCCACTTCTGGATCAGCTGTACGGCGCTGCTCTGAGGATGACCAGAAACCCGGCGGACGCCGAGGACCTCGTGCAGGAGACGTACGTGAAGGCCTACACGGCGTTCCGTTCGTTCCGCGAGGGCACCAACCTCAAGGCGTGGCTGTACCGGATTCTCACGAACACGTACATCAACTCGTACCGCAAGAAGCAGCGCCAGCCCGCGCAGTACCCCACCGACGAGATCACCGACTGGCAGCTGGCGGCGACGGCGGAACATTCGTCGACCGGTCTGCGGTCCGCCGAGGTCGAGGCTTTGGACGCGTTGCCCGACGACGACATCAAGGAAGCACTCCAGGCCCTGCCGGAGGAGTTCCGGATGGCCGTCTACTACGCCGACGTCGAGGGGTTCCCCTACAAGGAGATCGCCGAGATCATGGGCACCCCGATCGGGACCGTGATGTCGCGACTGCACCGTGGGCGCAAGCAGCTCCGAGGTCTGCTCGCCGACGTCGCACGCGAACGTGGATTCAACCGTGGGGGCACCGACGACGTGCCCGGCGACAGTGCAGTGAGCGCGGAGCAGGAGGTTTCTCGGTGAGCGAGCAGGACGAATTCGAGCAGCTCGACTGCTCCGCCGTCATCGCGGACGTCTGGCTGATGCTGGACCGTGAATGCGATGAGGCGTCGCGGGCGCGGCTGCAGAGGCACCTCGACGAGTGTGGGTCGTGCCTCGAGGCGTACGGCATCGAGGAGAAGGTGAAGTCCCTCGTGAACCGCAAGTGCGGCGGGGAGCACGCACCGGAAAGCCTCCGTCAGAGGCTCTCCATCGAGTTGCGGCGGACGATCCTCATTACGAATACCGAACCCGACGCATAACTCGTCAGAACAGCAATCAGGGGCCGGAAAGCATCGCTGCTTTCCGGCCCCTGGTGCGTTCTACGGCGCGTCAGGCGTTGGGACGCTTGCCGTGGTTTGCGGCGTTGCCCTTGCGACTGCGCTTCTTACGACCACGCTTACCCATGAGTAGATCTCCCTTCTTTTCACCACAGTCTTCCACGTGTGGTTGGGTGTCCTTGCAACAGGGCTTTCTCGACACCCGGGAGTGAAGGATCACAATGGCAGAAGACGTGCGCGCCGAAATGGTTTCGACGGTGTATCAGGTTGTGGTGAGCGCGGGTGACGAGGTGAAGGAGGGCGACACCCTCGTCATCCTCGAGTCGATGAAGATGGAGATCCCCGTCATCGCCGAAGAGCCCGGCACGGTCACCTCCGTGGACGTCAAGGTCGGCGACGTGATCCAGCAGGGCGACCTGATCGCAGTGATCTCCTGAGCTGACACCCACCGACGATGTCCACACTGAGTGACCTGCTCGCCGAACACACCGACCTGCCCGGCGAGGCCGTCGATCACCTCCAGCGAGTCGTCGGTGAGTGGCAGTTGCTCGCCGACCTCTCCTTCGCGGACGTTCTGCTCTGGGTCGGAACGGATTCCGCGGCCACCAACTCGACCGGCACCGTGATCTGCGTCGCGCACTGCAGGCCCACCACCGCGTCGACCGCCTTCCCGGAGGATGTCGTCGGGACGGTCGTGTCGGAGTCGGAACACCCGCAGGTGCTGCAGGCGCTGCTCGAGGGCCGCGTCGTGCGCCCCGAGGACGGCGGCGGGCACGCCGGTCTGCCGCCGCGCGGGGAAGCGGTCCCGGTGCGGTGGAACGGCGAAGTGATCGCGGTCCTGAGCCGGGACACCAACCTGTCGCACCAGCGGGCGCAGAGCCCGCTCGAGGTCGCGTATCTCGACTGCGCCGATGATCTGTGCCAGATGATCAGCGACGGAACCTTCCCGATCCGGGAGGCCCGGTCGGACACCAACTCGAGTCCCCGCGCCGGCGACGGCTTCATCCGCCTCGACACCGACGGCAGCGTGGTCTACGCGAGTCCCAATGCGCTGTCGGCCTATCACCGGATGGGTCTCAGCTCGGACCTGATCGGCCAGAACCTGGCCGCCACCACGCGGTCGCTCGTGACGGATCCGTTCGAGTCGCAGGAGGTCGCCGGGTACATCCGCGACACCATCGCCGACAAGCCGGGCCGCCGCATGGAGATCGAGGCCAGGGGAGCGACCGTCCTGCTCCGGGCGCTGGTCCTCAAACCCGGCGGGAAGCGCGTCGGCGCCGCCGTCGTCGTGCGGGACGTCACCGAGGTGAAGAGGCGGGATCGCGCGCTGCTCAGCAAGGACGCGACGATCCGCGAGATCCATCACCGGGTGAAGAACAATCTGCAGACCGTGGCGGCGCTCCTGCGACTGCAGGCCCGCCGCACCAACAACGAGGAAGCCCGGCAGGCGCTGAGCGAATCGGTGCGCCGCGTCACGTCGATAGCCCTCGTGCACGACACGTTGTCGATGTCGGTGGACGAGGAAGTGAACCTCGACGAGGTCGTCGACCGTCTGGTGCCGATCCTGTCCGACGTGGCGACGGTGAGTACGCCGATCAAGGTCCGCCGGGAGGGCAGCTTCGGGGTGTTCTCCGCGGAGCGGGCCACGCCGCTGGTGATGGTGCTGACCGAACTCGTGCAGAACGCGATCGAGCACGCCTTCGAACCCGGCGCTCCGGGCACGGTCACCATGAGGGCCGAGCGTTCTGCGCGGTGGCTGGACGTCGTGATCCACGACGACGGCAGGGGATTGCCGCCCGGTTTCAGCCTCGAGCGGTCCGACCGTCTCGGTCTGCAGATCGTCCGGACTCTGGTGGCCGCCGAGCTGAACGGCTCCCTCGGGCTGCATCCCGGGCCGGAGGGTGGAACGGATGCCGTGTTACGCGTACCGCTGGGCCGTCGTGGGCCGCGGTACTGATCGGGGGGCAAGCAAAAGGCCCGGCACCATGTGGTGCCGGGCCCGTCTCCTTCTGATGTATCAGACGGTGGTGCGGGCACGCGTCCGAGCGTTGCGGCGCTTGAGTGCGCGTCGCTCGTCTTCGCTCATGCCGCCCCACACACCGGCGTCCTGGCCCGACTCGAGTGCCCACGAGAGGCATTCGGCGGTCACCGGGCAGCGGTTGCAGACAACCTTGGCATCAGCAATCTGCGCGAGAGCCGGACCGCTGTTGCCCACAGGGAAGAACAACTCGGGGTCTTCGTCGCGACAGATTGCCTTGTGGCGCCAGTCCATCCTTCTGCTCCTTAACTGGGTGCTAAATGCACCGTTTCGTCTTCATGAGTTCATGTGTGCGTAGAGAATGTTTCCGCACTGTTGCTTGTGAATGCTTTCACGAACTGGCGGGATGTCAATAGAAAACCGCCGCACCGTGGGGGAGCTCACGTACTTAGGCTGCCCTTCGAGGTGCGCCGTCCTTTGTACCCGGTGCAGGCACTTCCCGCTAGGTGAAAACGGCGATTCTCGAGAATTGCTCAGGGTCGCGCCGGCGCGACCACATCCAGCGCCTCGGGCACCGACACGAACTCGACGACTTTGCGCAGTCCGATGTAGTCGCCGTCCATCTGCAGTCCGATGGGTTCCGACGCGGAGATCCGCACGGACGGCACGTCGTCGACCCGGACCAGCTTCTTCGCCTTCGGACGGGTTCCGGGGGTCAGCAGCTGGCGGGCCACCCGCAGCGTGGTGAGGATCGCGGTGGACCGCATCGCGAAGACGCCGAGGCCGGTGTCGTAGGTGGTGTCGGGATTCGTGTGCACTTCCCGCTTGTTCAGATACGTCCAGGGACTCGCGTTCGACACGAATGCGTAGTGAACGCCCTCGACCGGATCGTGATCGGGAACCTCGACGGTGAGCGTCGGCTCCGCGTATTTCGACCGGAAGAACACCCGCACCGCCGCGCGGACATACTGCGCCGGTGTGGCCGGCCGCCCGTTCTTGCGGTGCATGTCGACCGCCTCACACACCTGGGCGTCCCAGCCGAGACCGGCGTTGAACGTGAACCAGCGGTTGTCGCAGTGCGCGAGCCCGATCCGGCGCCGCTGCCTGCGGGCGAGGAGATCGATGAGCTGGTTGGTGGCGTCCACCGGGTCGGGCGCGATGCCGAGCGAGCGGGCGAACACGTTCGCCGACCCACCGGGGACGACGGCGATCGGGGGAATCGGCCCCACCGTCACCGCGCTCATCGACTTCGGTACCGGGGTGCCGAGCAGTCCGTTGACCACCTCGTTCACGGTGCCGTCTCCGCCGTGGACGATGATCAGGCCCATCCCGTCCACACAGGCCTGCTGCGCAAGTTCGGCGGCGTGACCGCGGTGTGTCGTGTGCGCGACCGTCAACCGCACCCGGCTCGACAGCGCGTGGGCGAGGAGATCACGCCCGGCCGGAGTCGTCGATGTGGCATTGGGGTTGACGATCAGCAGCGCGCGCACGGGGCCCAAGCCTAGCGGGGGCGGGACGTGTCACCATCCGAGGCCGCCGGCGACGGGGTGTTCTAGGCTGGCCGACGTGCCGAAGCCGTCTCTCAGCAAGTCCACGCCCACCACGGTCCGCGCGGCGGGCGCCCTGGTGTCGCTCGAGGGCGCGGTGGCGGTCGGTGTCGCCGTGGTGCTGGTCATCCGGGGACTGCTCGGGCACGACCAGAGCGTCAGCAGCGGATACGGCACCGCGGCCTGGTTCGCGATTCTCGGTGGCGCCGTGCTCGCCGCCGGGCTCGCCCTGATCTTCGGCCGGCGCTGGGGGCGGGCGATCGCGATCGTCGCCCAACTGCTCCTGCTCCCGGTGGCGTGGTCGCTGCTCACCGATTCGCACCAGCCGTTCTTCGGTGTTCTGCTCGGCGTCGTCGTGGTGGCGGCCCTCGGGTGCCTGTTCAGCAGTCCCACGTCGAAGTGGATGGCTGCCGAGTACGGCCAGGAGGCCGACGCCGACAACCCATCGGACCGCTAACTCACCTCGGACGCGAGGCGGCCGAGCGGATCCCCGGTCAGCCGGTACGTGGTCCATTCGTCCTGCGGGTGCGCGTCCAGCGACTCGTAGAACGCGATCGACGGCTTGTTCCAGTTGACCACCGACCACGACAGTCGCGTGTAGCCGTTGTCGACGCACTCCTTCGCGAGTGTGGCGAGCAGGGCCTTGCCGTGCCCGGAACCGCGCTCCGACGGGCTGACGAACAGGTCCTCGAGGTAGATGCCGTGCGTTCCGTCCCAGGTGGAGAAGTTCCGGAACCACACCGCGATCCCGACGACCCGGTCGTCGTCGTTCGTCGCGACGTGGGCGAAGGTCGACGGCTGCGGACCGAACAGGGCGTCGTCGATCTGGTCGGCGGTGACGGTGCACTCGTCACGGGCCCGCTGGTGTTCGGCGAGTTCGTAGATCATGGCGGTGATCGCGGAGACGTCCTCAGGTACTGCGCGTCGGATCATCGGGCACCTTCCTCGCTTGTCACGTTGTGGCTGACCACCTGTTGCGCCCCGTGCTCGAAGCCGAGGACGGAGTACGCGCCCGGCGACATCGCGAACCGTCGTCCCTCACTGATGGGAAGCTCCGCCCAGCGGGCGATGAGCCCGCGCGAGAAGTGACCGTGCCCGACGAGGATCACGTCACGGTCGACGAGTTGCGAATGAGCGACAGACAGCACGAGGTCGCACCGGGTGTGCACCTGCTCGGCCTGTTCGCCGCGAGGGCACGGGTGCGTCCACACGGTCCAGTCCGGCACCTGCTGCCTGATCTCGGGGGTCGTCATGCCCTCGTAGATCCCGTAATCCCATTCGGCGAGCGCGTCCCAGGTGCGCTGGATCTTCAATCCCGCCAGCTCCGCCGTCTCCCGGGCGCGTTGCCGCGGGCTGACGATGACGAGGGGGTCGCGCAGTTCGAGGGCGTCCATCGCCGGACCCACCCGCCGCGCCTGGGCTTCACCCAGTTCGGTGAGGTGGACGTCGGTCCGACCGGTGTGTTTACCCCAACGGGCCCATTCCGTTTCGCCGTGTCGGAGGAGGACGATCCGACGGCCGCGCGGCGAATCACTGGGTGGCATCCATCCATCATGTCAGTCAATCTGCGTGTATGGCTCGCCTCCGGGGACGAAGTAGGTAAGGATCGAGCCGTGACAACGGTTCTAGCAGTGGCAAATCAGAAGGGTGGGGTCGCGAAGACCACCACGGTCGCTTCTCTCGGCGCAGCCCTCGTCGGGCTGGGCCAGAAGGTCCTGGTGGTGGATCTCGACCCGCAGGGATGTCTGACGTTCTCCCTCGGGCACAACCCGGACCGCCTGGACGCCTCCGTCCACGAGGTGCTGACGGGTGATCTGGCGGCGCAGGAGGCCGTGATCGACACCGAGGACGGTGTCGCCCTTCTGCCCGCGACGATCGACCTCGCGGGCGCGGAAGCGTTGCTGCTCATGCGTCCCGGTCGTGAGTTCGCCCTCAAGCGCGCTCTGGCGCCGTTGCTGGACGACTACGACACGATCATCCTCGACTGCCCGCCGTCGCTCGGTGTGCTCACGCTCAACGGGCTCACGGCGGCGCAGTCGGTACTGGTGCCGTTGCAGTGCGAGACGCTCGCCCACCGCGGTGTGGGGCAGTTGCTGCGGACGGTCACCGAGGTGCAGCAGATCACCAACCCCGACCTGGTGCTGCTCGGAGCGCTGCCGACGCTGTACGACGCCCGCACGACGCACAGCCGGGACGTGCTCTCCGACGTGTCCGACCGCTACAACCTGCCGGTCCTCGCGCCGCCGATCCCGCGGACGGTGCGATTCGCGGAGGCGACGGCGTCGGGTGCCACGGTGCTGGCGGGGCGCAAGAACAAGGGTGCCCAGGCGTACCGGGACCTGGCCGAGAACCTCGCCAAGCACTGGGCGGGATCCGAGCTGGCTACGTTTTCGCCTGGAAGTGCCGAGTAAGTTCTTCCGGCGTCGGATTCCACGCGGCGGGCCAATCCTGTTGGCGTAACTGGGCGTCCGTGCCCCCGTCGGCGAAGACGACGCTGCCGCAGAACAGTGTCGAACCCGGTCCGAGCAGGAACTCGACGAGCGCGGCGATCTCGTCCGGGCGTCCGCGTCTGCCCAGCGGGACCGGATAGAAGTCCAGCGCCTTCGCCAGTTCGGGGTCGAGGTCGTCCCCGCTGGTCATCGGTGTGTCGATCATGCCCGGCGCGATCGCGTTGAGTCGTATGCCGTTGCCGATCCACTCGGGCCGTACCGCTTCGCGCCGAATCCACCAGGCCAGTGCGAGCTTGGACGCGGGGTATGCCGGGATGGCGGTCACCTGGTCGCCGATGCGCACCGCCTCCGCCTCGTCGCCGTCGAGGCACGCGGTCACCAGATTCTCGGGAATCCCTGGCTGCGTGGTGGTGCTGCTCGACGAGATCACCACCACCGAGGCGCCGCCCGCGCGCTCGAGGGCGGGCTTCAGGGCCGTCACGAGTTCCACGGCCCCGAAGTAGTTGACCGCGACGAGCCTGCCGCCCGGGACGTGCGACAGCGAGCCGAGTCCGGCGCAACAGACGAGACCGTCCACGACTCCGCCGCTTGCCTCGGACACGGCGTCGGCCGCCGCGGTTCGTCCGCCGGGGGTCGACAGGTCGGCGGTCACGTCGGTGTGTGCGAGGTCGACTCCGATGACGGTATGACCGCCGGACTCGAGCGTGCGGCGGCTCGCCGCCCCGATGCCCGAGGCGGCGCCGGTGATCACGTAGGTTGCCATGCCGTGAATTAGAACACGTTACAGATCGCGGCGGTGCGGACTTCGGACTCCGATTCACGCGTTCCGGACTCCGCGTCGGCGTAGTGGGCGCGCAGTCCCGTGACGCCGGGCGCCCGGTCCTCGTGCAGCACGAACCGGGCGTCGTAGTCGCCGCCGTTCTGGGAGCGGAAAGGCAACGGCGCGTCGGTGAACAGGCCGGACAGGCGATCGATCAACCGGGCCGCGACACCCGGTTAGTGCTCGGCGGGCAACCGGTCCGCGCTGTCGATCAGGACCGGGGGCAGTACGGACATCCCGGTGTACCAGAAGATTCCGTGGTGGATCGGGAACAGGAGTTCGTCCATCTGGCCGTTGATCCCACGTGCGCCCGCGCTGTCGGCGCTGCCGCCGAAACTGACGACCGTCATCGCCCGCTTGCCGGCCAGGGTTCCGTCGCCGTACCGCCGGGTGGAGCCGTCCTCGCGGCGCAGTCCGTAGCCGTACCCCTCGACGAAGACCCGGTCGAACCAGCCCTTGAGGATCGCGGGCATGCCGTACCACCACAGCGGGAACTGCACGATCACCGCGTCGGCCCACGCGAGTTTGCGCTGCTCGGCGCGGATGTCGGGGGCCAGGGTGCCCTCGGTCAGGGCCTGACCCGACCGCGCGCCGACGAGGAGGCGGTGGTGGGGGTCGTGTCCGAAATCGTCTGCCGTCACCACCGGGTTCCATCGCATCGCGTACAGGTCCGAGGTCCGGATGTCGTGGTCGGCGCCGCGCAGTGCCGAGAGGGCGTCGCTGCGGAGTGCCGCGTTCAGGGACTTCGGTTCGGGATGTGCCGATACCCACAGGATCTTCATGGTTCGCCTTCCGCTCGGTCGTCCTGACCTCTCCGATCATGGACGCGCGGCGGTGGCCGCGACAGTGGCCGGTGGGACGATATGTGAAATAATCGGGCCATGTCCGATTCGAGAGGTAAGCGGACCGTGCGTCGCCATCGCGTGGTCGTGTTCGTGCGCGACGGTCTGCTCCCGATCGAGTTCGGAATCGTCCACCGATTGTTCGGTGAGGCGCGATCGCGGGAGGGCGAACCGCTGTACGAGGTCCTCACGTGCACCCTCACACCCGGCGCCGTCCGTACCGACACCGACGTGACGATCACCGTCGAGCACGGCCCGGCACTTCTCGGCACGGCCGACACCGTCGTGATCCCGGCGTCCGATCAGGACTACGACCCGCCGGAGGACGGGCGCCTGCCCCGCCACCTCGCGGACGCCCTCGCGCACATTCGCCCGGGCACGCGGGTGGCATCGATCTGCACGGGCTCGTTCGTCCTCGCCGCGGCAGGGCTTCTCGAGAACCGGCGTGCCACGACGCACTGGAAGTCGGCGGACGCGTTCCGGCGGCGTTACCCGGACGTGCACCTGGACCCCGGCGTGCTCTACACGCACGACGGCGGCGTGCTCACCGCCGCCGGCGTCGCGTCCGGAATCGATCTGTGCCTGTACATGATTCGTCTCGACCACGGTGTGTCGGTGGCCAACGAGGTGGCGCGGGGAACGGTCGTGCCGCCTCATCGCAGCGGTGGTCAGGCGCAGTTCATCACCGAGCCCGTCCCGGACGCCGACGGTGCGTCCACGGCGCGAGCGCGGGCGCGGGCGCTGTCGCATCTCGATCAACCGCTGTCGCTGCGGGAGCTGGCCGCGTGGGAGTCGATGAGCGTGCGCACGTTCACCCGGCGATTCCGGGCCGAGACGGGGATGTCGCCGACGCAGTGGGTTCTCGAACAGCGGATCATCCGCGCCCGCGAACTGCTCGAGAACACCGACCTGCCGGTGGACGACGTGGCGGCGGCCGCGGGATTCGGCACCGCGACGTCGCTGCGACAACACCTCTCGCGCACGGTCGGCGTCTCACCGTCCGCGTACCGCGCCACTTTCCGTTGACGGCATGCTCATTCGTCCAAGTGCGGGGGAGTGCACGGCGCTAACGTCGGGGGCATGACAGTCTCGGACACGCCTCGAAGCAACACCCTGACGATGCGGGCGCAGCCGCTTCTCGCCGTCGACGACGTCGAACGCGCAGGCGAGTGGTACCGGAAGGTCCTGGACGCGCGCAGCGGCCACGGTGGACGGGACTACGAGCAACTCCTCGTCGACGGGCACATGATCCTGCAACTGCACCGGCTCGACGAGGGCCACCACCACGGCCCCCTCGGCGATCCTTCGCTCCCGCGGGGAAACGGGGTGGCGCTCTGGTTCGAGACCCCCGACTTCGACGGCACCGTTGCGAGGGTGCGGGAGGCGGGTGCCGACGTGGTCACGGACGTGCACGTCAATCCCAATGCGGGACATCGCGAGATCTGGATCCGCGACCTCGACGGCTATCTCGTGGTGTTCGCCGAACCGGCGTGACGGGCGATCTCAGCGCAGCGCCACGACAGCATCGCCGCGCTGTTCGAGGACGACGTCGCCGGCCACCGTCGTGAGGATCGGCCCCGCCGCGGCGTCACGCGCAACCGGGATCGTGCGAAGCAACGCGCCGGTCGACAAGTCGAGCACGGCGATGCCGGATTCCACCGGAACCAGCAGGTTTCCGGCCATCACCGCTCCCGGGCCGAGAGCGCCCGGGAAGATCCAGCGCGGTACGAGATCGGAGGCGCCGAGCGACACCACGTCCGAACCGGTCCACCAGGTGACCGCCGAACTGCCTGTCGACGTGACGGGGTCCGGGCCGACCCGGGCGGTGAGCGCGTATTCGGACACGGCGTTGCCGGTGCCGTCGAACAGGCCGATCCGCGGTCCGTACGACGGGCCGGCGGGTAGGTAGACGGCCGTGGTCTCGCCGGACACCCCGAGGATGCGAGCGCCCTCGACGCCGGCATCCACCCCCGCCAGGACGCTCGACCCGTACTCCTCGGGTTCCTGATTGTCCTTCGGCGACGGGTTCATGACCGTCAGACGATCGGCTACCTCGCCGGGACAGCGCTCGAGAACGGACAGCCTGCTGCTACTCGAACCGACGTCGATCAGCGTGCATCCGCTGCGTGGCTGCTTCCTGGGATTCACGGGCGCGTCCACCCGGCCGTACTCGACGGTGCGGACGAGGTCGGAGCGCCACAATTCCAGCCGGCGGTCGCCGAGAGATGCCACATACGTACCGTCGGCCTTCAGCGTCACCTCGGAATCGGCGTCGCTGCTCCGCTGGGCCAGACGCTCACCGGTACCGCCGTCGAGTTCGGTGGCCTGGGAGCAGCCGCGGTCGTCGCGGTAGACGGCCACGACCTTCTCCCACGACGCCGTCACACCGCACAGGTCGAGATCACGCTCGTACCGCCACAGCTCGGTACCCGACATCCGGTCCCGTCCCACGACGTCCCCACCGTCGGCGGTGACGACCGCACCAGCGACGACGAGGGGCGCGGAGGTGGCGGAACTGGCGGAGTCCCAGATCGGGCTCAGCGTCTCAGGAACCGTCAGGGCCGTGACGAGCGCAGGCGGCGGCTCGGCGGCGGTGACCGAGGTGGTGCCCCGGGCATCGCTACGGAACCACACCACGGTGAGGGCGACCACGACCGCGACGGCGATTCCGGCAGCGACGACGAGATCGGCGCGCGAGCGCCGCTCAGGTGCGAGCACGGTGGTTGTTTACTCCGCGTTCGTCGCGGCGGCGCCGACCTTCGTGGTCCGGCGGCGACGACGCCGGCGGGGCTTGGAGGCACCCTCGCCGTCGGTGTCCCCGCTCGAAGCAGCGGATTCGGGTGCCGTCGGCTCCGGCGACACGGACTTGGGGCCCACAGAGTCCGCGGGGCGGCCACCACGGGTGCGGCGGCGGGTGCGGGTGCGTGCCGGACGCTCCGTGCGCTCGGCCTTCTCGCCCTGCTCGATATCGGAGCTCTCGCTCCGCTCGGCGCCCGTGTTCTCGCTCCGCTCGGATGCGACCTTCTCGGCCTTCTCCACCCGGGGGCGCTTGATCGTGCCGGTCGCGCCGGCCGGGATCGACAGCTCCTCGAACAGGTGCGGGGAGCTGGAGTACGTCTCCGCCGGATCGGGGATGCCGAGGCCGAGAGCCTTGTCGATGAGCTGCCAGCGGGGGATGTCGTCCCAGTCCACCAGCGTCACGGCGATGCCGGTGCGGCCCGCCCGCCCGGTGCGGCCGATCCGGTGGACGTACGTCTTCTCGTCCTCGGGGCACTGGTAGTTGATGACGTGGGTGACATCGTCGATATCGATGCCGCGGGCCGCGACGTCCGTTGCGACCAGCACGTCGATCTTGCCCGTGCGGAACGCCTTCAGCGCCTTCTCGCGAGCAACCTGATTGAGGTCGCCGTGGACGGAGCCGACGGAGAAACCCCGCTCGGCGAGATCGTCGGCGACCTTCTGGGCGGTGCGCTTGGTGCGGGTGAAGATCATCGTCGCGCCGCGGCCGTCGGCCTGCAGCACGCGGGCCACCATCTCCGCCTTGTCGAGCGCGTGCGCCCGGTAGATGTGCTGGCTGGTCCGGTCGTGCACCGCCGAGTCGTCGGCCTGCTCGGCGCGGATGTGCGTCGGCTGGGTGAGGAACGTGCGGGCGAGCGTGATGATCGGACCCGGCATGGTCGCCGAGAACAGCATCGTCTGGCGCTTGTCCGGCACCATTCCGAGGATGCGCTCGATGTCGGGCAGGAAGCCCAGGTCGAGCATCTCGTCGGCCTCGTCGAGAACGAGGACCTCGACCTTGCCCAGGATCAGATGACCCTGGTTGGCGAGGTCGAGCAGACGACCCGGGGTGCCCACGACGACGTCGGCGCCCTTCTGGAGCGTCGCGATCTGCGTCTCGTACGGGCGGCCACCGTAGATGGCGAGGACCTCGAGCTTGTTCTTCTCGCCCTTCAGGTACTTCGCTGCGCCCTCGAGGTCCTTGGTGACCTGGATGCACAGCTCGCGGGTGGGGACGATGACCAGCGCGCGGGGAGTGCCGTCGAGTGCGGCCGTCCCGGTGGTGCCACTGGAGATGCGGTGGAGCAGCGGGACGCCGAAACCGAACGTCTTGCCCATGCCCGTGCGGGCCTGACCGATCAGGTCGTCGCCGGCGAGGGCGAGGGGGAGCGTCAGCTCCTGGATCGCGAACGTCCGCTCGATGCCGATCTCGTCGAGAGCGCGGACGATCTCGTCACGCACTCCGAGCTCGGCGAAAGTGGGGGCGACGTGCGTGGAGTCGAGTTGCGCCGACAGCGTGGTCTCGGTTGCGTCGTCTTCATGGTCGACAGTGATCTTGCTCAGGGGACTGGCCTTCCTCGTAGCTGCACGCACGCACGAGGTAAGGGCCAGGCCGCTGGTCGGCCCGATTTCCCAGTCGACGCTCGTCGATGTCCTCTTCCGAGTCGATCCTGCCACTGCCTCAGCGCTGAAATCGAAGATTTCGGCGAGGCGCGGCTGGGACCGTCGATCAGGTGCGCGCACATTATCGGTGGGAACCGCTGATCGGATCGTGATCGATCATCACTCAAACCGCGTTCTCCGTGGAGGCGAACGTGGTGACGAGCGGTTGCCCATGATCATTGTAGCCGGAGAACGCCCCACAACCGGTTACGCATGGCAAACATCACTGGGTGACCCACTAGGCTGTGGCGCCATGGAGCCCAACACGCCTGCATCCTCTGATTCCACCATTCCCGCTGATCACCCCGGCGTCAGTGAACTCTTCGCGGTCCTCGCGTACGGCGAGATCTCCGCGTTCTACCGGCTGTCCGAGGACGCGCAGATGGCGCGGACCCTGCAGGGCAAAGTGGCGCTCGCAAGCATGGCCGCCGCCGAGATGGGCCACTTCGAGATGCTCGAGAAGGCGCTGACCGCGCGTGGGTTCGACATCTTCGAGGCGATGGATCCGTTCGTCCGCCCCCTGAACAACTACCACGCGTCCACCACACCGTCGACGTGGCTCGAGGCATTGGTGAAGGCCTACGTCGGTGACGGGATCGCCGCCGACTTCTACCGCGAGATCGGGCACTCGCTGCCCGCCGAGGTCTCGCGGACGGTCGAGGAGGTGCTCTCGCAGACCGGCCACTCGGAGTTCGTCGTCCACGAGGTGCAGCAGGCGATCAAGGCCAGCAACCGCGACAAGGACCGCCTCATGCTCTGGGGCAGGCGACTGCTCGGCGAGGCCATCACCCAGGCACAGTTCGTCCTCGCGCAGCGGGAGGCGCTCACCGAACTCGTCATCTCCGCGTCCGGCGACCTCAACGGCGTCGTCGCACTGTTCGACCGCATGCAGGAGATGCACGCCGAACGCATGGCCGTGCTCGGGCTTGTGTGACGTGTGACGGCATGTTCGCTCAGGGCACAGCCCACGGACGCGCACCGGCGGCGGCCACTGCATTAGCCTTGCCAGGACAGCTGATGTTTCTCGGAGAGTTCGGAGGTTGACCGTGGAGGTCAAGATCGGTGTAATCGACAGCCCGCGTGAGCTCATCGTCAGCAGCGAGCAGACCCCGGACGAGGTCGAGACATTGGTCTCGGACGCCCTCACCGGTGGCGACGGGATCTTGTCTCTGCAGGACGACAAGGGACGCAAGTACCTCGTGCAGTCCAGCAAGATCGCCTACGTGGAGATCGGCCCGTCCGATATCCGCAAGGTCGGATTCGCTCCGACCAAGTGAACACACGAGAAAGGGCCCGCAGTCGACTCGACTGCGGGCCCTTTCTCGTGCACGGTGTCAGCGCTGTTCGGGATGCAGCGGCACGCGGGACAGACCGCCCCACGCGAGCGTGACCGTCGTGTCGACCGCTTCTTCCTTCGGGATCGGGCGCGACGCCTCGAGCCAGTACCTCGCGGTGAACTGGCTGGCGCCGACGAGGCCGACAGCGAGGATGCGGGCGCGGTAGGGATCGAGACCGGAGTCGTGGCTGACGAGGTCGAACACGGCGTCAACACACGCCTCGGTGGCCTGCTCGACGCGGCTCTGCACCTGGGGCTCACCCATGAGGTCCGACTCGAACACGAGCCGGAAGCCCTGCGAGTCGTTGTCGACGAAGTCGAAGAACGCCTGCACTGCGGCGCGGACACGCTGCTTGTTGTCCGTGGTCGAGCGCAGCGCCTGCCGGACGCCGGAGATCAGGCTGTCGACATAGCTCTGCAACACCGCCACGTACAGCTCGAGCTTGCCGGGGAAGTGCTGGTAGAGGACGGGCTTGCTCACACCGGCGCACTCGGCGATCTCGTCCATACCGGCAGCGTGGTATCCGCGTGTGACGAAGACCTCGCTGGCTGCGGCGAGTAGTTGCAGTCGCCGGGCGTCACGGGGGAGTCGCGTGCTGCGACGGGCCCCGGTGCCCTTTCCGGGGGTGGCATCGCGATCGGAGTTCGTCCGATCCGCGAGTTCAGTCATAGCGCTTCCAATCTGCACAAGTATTCCGCGTCACATTCTGTGTAACTGTGTGAACGATACCCGCGCGTAGTGAACCGTTCATGGTGGACTCGCTGGACTCGCCCGGTCAAGGATATTGCCTGACCGGTAACTGGGACCCTGTGGGGGTCGGGTGCGCCTGGTCGTCCGGGTAGCCGCGACGTTGCGGATCGCCTCTGCGTGACACGCCGAATGACCTGCGGGTGGTGCGCTGGGACGAGGCGGTGCCGGACTGTGAGATTCTGGGCTGCGTGACTGACCGAGGAGGACCGCGTGTTCGCGGCCGGGCTCCCCAGAGCTCCGAGGACGGGGAGCGACGATCGCGCAGCATCGACCAGCGTGACGTCCGTCCCCGCACTTCGCAGTCGGCACCACAGTCGCATCAACCGCTCCGTGCGCAATGGGACCCGACCAGCCGCGACGTCGGCAGGCCCCGGAACCCGCGCCCCGAGCGGCAGGCGCGGAAGCAGAGTCGCATCGGCCGGTTCGTCTCCACCTACGGCTGGCGGGCCTACGCGATCCCGATCCTGCTGGTGGTCACCGTTCTCGTGGTGGTCGACGCGGTCCGGGACACCGGCGGCGGCAGCGAGACGACGGCCGAGACCGACACCCCCGGATTCGGCACCCTGTCCCGCGACACCGACGGTTCGAGCGTAATCGGGATCCCGCCGGAGGCCGACGGTAACTTCGCCGCCGAACTTCCCTCGGGCGCGCTGCCCGAGGGAGGTCCGTTCACGGCGGTCGGCGCAGGCACCTGGCATGTGGTTCCCGGAAGCGGAACCAAGATCGGGCAGGGCACCGAACGCGAATTCACGTACAGCGTCGAGATCGAGGACGGGGTCGACACGTCCGGGTTCGGCGGCGACGAGTCGTTCGGCCGGATGGTCGACCAGACGCTGTCGAATCCGAAGAGCTGGACGAAGGACCCGCGGTTCGCGTTCCGCCGCGTCGACCAGGGCGACCCCGACTTCCGGGTGTCGCTGACGTCGCAGATGACCATCCGTGAGGCGTGCGGCTACGACATCCAGCTGGAGGTGTCCTGCTACAACCCCGGCATCGATCGCGTCGTCCTCAACGAGCCGCGCTGGGTGCGGGGAGCCATCGCGTTCCAGGGCGACATCGGGTCGTACCGGCAGTACCAGATCAACCACGAGGTCGGGCACGCCATCGGCTACCAGGACCACCAGCCGTGCGAGACCGAGGGCGGCCTCGCGCCGGTGATGATGCAACAGACGTTCGGCACGGCCAACAACGACATCGCGCAGCTCGACCCCGAGGGTATCGTCCCAATGAACGGTCTGACCTGCCATTTCAATCCGTGGCCGTTCCCGAGGGCGTGAGCAGGGGCCGCCCCGCGCGACTGCCGGCGGGAGGGGAAGAATGGACCCTGTCGGAGCGTTGAAGTCAATGCTGTCCGACGCATCGGAAGCTGTCGCGCAACGTCAGGAGTGGGCCGTGTCGCTTGACCGTTCTGTGAAGACCACCGAGGCACTGCCGCCGCTGGTGGAACCGGACGCCGAACTTTCCCGCGACGAGGTGGCGCGGTACAGCAGGCACCTGATCATCCCGGATGTCGGTATGGCGGGGCAGAAACGTCTGAAGAACGCGAAGGTCCTCGTCATCGGCGCGGGCGGCCTCGGGTCACCCGCCCTGCTGTACCTGGCGGCGGCGGGTGTGGGGACGCTCGGCATCGTCGAGTTCGACGAGGTCGACATGTCGAACCTGCAGCGGCAGGTGATCCACGGCCGGTCCGACGTGGGCCGTCCGAAGGCCGAGAGTGCGCGCGACTCGATCCGCGAGATCAACGACAACGTCGACGTCCGGTTGCACGAGTTCCGGCTCGAGCCCGACAACGCCGTGGAACTGTTCGAGCAGTACGACCTGATCCTCGACGGCACCGACAACTTCGCCACCCGGTATCTCGTCAACGACGCCGCCGTCCTCGCGCACAAGCCGTACGTGTGGGGCTCGATCTACCGATTCGAGGGCCAGGCGTCCGTGTTCTGGGAGGATGCGCCGAACGGTCGCGGACTCAACTACCGGGACCTGTACCCGGAGGCGCCCCCGCCGGGCATGGTGCCGTCGTGCGCCGAGGGCGGTGTGCTCGGTGTGCTCTGCGCGTCGATCGGTTCGATCATGGCCACCGAGGCGGTCAAGTTGATCACCGGCATCGGGGAGTCGCTGCTCGGACGGCTGATGGTCTACGACGCACTGGACATGACCTACCGCACCATCACGTTGCGCCGGGATCCGGCGCGGACCCCGGTCACCGAACTGATCGACTACGACGCGTTCTGCGGCGTGGTGTCCGACGAGGGTCAGGCGGCGGCGGCCGGTTCGACCATCACGGCCACGGAGCTGCGTGATCTCCTCGACTCCGGCAAGGAGATCGAACTGATCGACGTGCGCGAGCCGGTCGAGTGGGACATCGTCCACCTGCCCGGTGCCGTGCTGATCCCCAAGGACCGGATCCTGTCGGGGGAGGCGCTGTCGGAGCTTCCGCAGAACAAGCCGATCGTGCTGCACTGCAAGACCGGCGTCCGCTCGGCGGAAGCGCTGGCCGCGCTGAAGAAGGCCGGCTTCTCCGACGCCACACATCTGCAGGGCGGCGTGATCGCGTGGGCGAAACAGGTGGACACCAGCCTGCCCGTCTACTGACCTTCGTCGTGGCGTGATTGCCCGTGCCCGGGCCAGCGCGCCTTGCAGTGTCACCGGCCCACCCGGCGGTAGCGTTGAGTCCGTGAGCACAGGCCAACCCCCTCAACACGTGTGCTCCACGTTCGGCCTCCGGGAAGTCGAGCCCATCCCACTCGGTGCGGACTGGGACGGCGGGTGGCTCTGTGGAGACGTAGTCCTGTCAGCCGTCGCCGACCACGCGCGCGCCGCGTGGTCCGCCAAGATCCGCGAGACGCTGGAGGTGGACGGGGTGCGGCTCGCGCGTCCTGTGCGGTCCACCGACGGCCGGTATGTGGTGTCCGGGTGGCGGGCCGACACGTTCATCGAGGGCACGCCCGAACCGCGTCACGACGAGGTCGTGTCGATGTCGGGGCGGCTTCACGCCGCCACCTCGCAGCTCGACCGTCCCCGGTTCCTCGTGCAGCCCCCGGTTGCGCCGTGGGCCGAGGTCGACGTGTTCGTGGCTGCGGATCGCGCCGCCTGGGAGAAGATCCCGCTGCGCAGCGCGAAGGGTGCGGAACAGCTCGAGACGCCGTCCCCCGACGGTCGCAAGAGCCTGGAACTGATCACCGGACTCGCGACGCTGCGCAAGCCCGTCACGGGCCCGGACCAGCTGGTGCACGGAGACCTGTTCGGCACCGTCCTGTTCGCCGGTGCCCTCGCGCCCGGGATCACCGACATCACTCCGTACTGGCGTCCCGCGTCGTGGGCGGCGGCGGTGGCCGTGGTGGATGCCATTTCCTGGGGTGGAGCCGACGAGGCCCTCATCGGCCGTTGGGAAGATCTGCCCGAATGGCCGCAAATGCTCCTGCGTGCGGTGCTGTTCAGGCTCGCCGTCCACGTGCTGCACCCACGCTCGACCGCGGAGGCGTTTCCCGGACTTGCCCGCACGGCCGACGTGGTACGCCTCCTGCTCTAGGTGAGCAGCTCCGCGAACAGATCGCGGGCGGCCGTGGTCGCGGCAGCCTCGTCCCCGTCGACCACCGCCTGGATCAGACGCCCGTGCTCGTCGTGGAACCCGACACCGGTCGCGTGGACGTGCCGGTCGACGGTCTGGGCGATCGAGGGCAGAAGCGAGTCGTAGAACTCCAGGTACACGGCGTTGTGGCTCGCTTCGACGATCGCGCGGTGCAGGCTCACGTCCGCCGCGACGGCGGCCTCCGTGTCGGATTCGGCCCAGCACCGGGAGCGCTCGTCGAGGAGGCTCTGCAGGCGTGCGACGTCGTCCGGGGTGCGGCGCCGGGCGGCGAGCGCGGCGGCGGTGACGTCGAGCGCCTGCCGCAGTTCCGTGACGTCGCGCTCGTGTGCGCCGGCGAAGTACTTGCCGAGTGTGCCCCCGACGTCAGAGGTGGCGACGACGTACGTGCCGGATCCCTGCCGCCGTTCGAGCAGGCCGGTGTGGACGAGGGCCTGCACCGCCTCGCGGACAGTGTTGCGTCCCGTTCCGGTGAGTTCGGACAGCGCGGTCTCGGTGGGGATCTTCGCGCCGACCGCCCACCGACCACTGCAGATCTCGTCGCGCAGCTGCTCGGTGACCTGTGAGATCAGACTCGAGCGGCGCACTGGTTTTCCAAAGGTCATCCTGTCATCCTATGATTTCTCTTGTGACTCTTCTACGCGGCCGCCTCCTCGTCTTCTGTGCGATCGCCATGTCTGCTCTCGTGCTGAGGCTGGCGGTCACCTCGTTCACCCCGCTTGCCTCGCAGATCCGGGAGGACATCGGATTCTCGCCGACGGTCGTCGGGGTGTTCGGAATGGTGCCGACGGCGATGTTCGCGCTGTTCGGACTGGGGACGCCGCTCATCGCCAAGCGGTGGGGCCTGGAACGGACCGCCCTCGTCGCGATGCTGATGGCCGCGGTCGGCATGCTCACGAGAGCCCTGATGAGCGACACCTGGTCGTTGCTGGCACTGTCGGCGCTCGCGCTGGCAGGCATGGGAATCGGCAACGTGGTGATTCCGCCGCTCGTCAAGCGTTACTTCTCCGACCGGCTGGCCGTGATGAGCTCGGTGTACATCGTCGGCGTGCAGCTCGGCACCATCGCGCCCGCCTTCGTGGCCGTCCCCCTCGCCGAGGCATTCGGCTGGCGGTTCTCGATCGGCGTGTGGGCGCTCCTCGGCTTCGCCGCGGCGGTCCCGTGGATCTTCCTCCTCGCCCGCGAACGACGTCGCGCCGTGGTCGTGACGGCGCAGCCGCCGGCGGACGTTCCGGCCGAGCGTCCCCACGGGAAGGCCTGGCGATCGCCCGTCGGCTGGGGAATGGCCGGCATGTTCGGGATGACGTCGATGATCACGTACTCGATGTTCACTTGGATTCCCGACATCCTGTCCGACGCCGGCGCGAGTGAGGCGTTCGGCGGTGCCATGGTGGGACTGTTCTCGTTCATGGGCCTCGTCGCAGCGTTCGGCGCCCCCACGCTGTGCGCGCGTATGCGCAACCCGTTCCCGATCGTGATCGGGTGCGCGGTCTGCTACCTCGTCTCCTTCAGCGGACTCCTGCTCGCCCCGATGAGCGCGCCGATCCTGTGGATCGTGCTGCTCGGGCTCGGGCCCAGCACCTTCCCGATGTCGCTGACACTGATCAATCTCCGCACGCGCAGCCATCTCGGCTCGGCGACGCTGTCCGGTTTCACCCAGGGTGTGGGTTACGCCGTCGCGTGCCTCGGTCCGTTACTGTTCGGCGTGTTCCACGATGCCTCCGGCGGGTGGACCCTGTCGTTCGGATTCTTGACGTGCGGCGTGGTGATCCTCCTCATCGCAGCGTTCCAGGCATGCAAGCCGCGCATGCTCGAGGACAGCTGGCACGTCGATTCGGAGCCGCAGGACGCTCTTCGACACGTCTAGGAAACATGCAGGAAACCTCACATCGGCCCAGCTGAAAAGTGAGGATCAGTTGACGTTGCGGTCACCGACCGCAGCACCGCCGCAACACCGGTTTTCTACCTTTGGGTCTCCCACACAACGAGGAGGCCCGGGTGAAGAAGCACTACATCGAGCACTGGGATGCGGAAGACGTCGACGCCTGGGAGGCGGGCGGCAAGGACATCGCCAAGCGGAACCTGATCTGGTCGGTAGTCGCTGAGCACGTCGGCTTCTCCGTCTGGTCGATCTGGTCCGTCATGGTCCTGTTCATGCCGACCGACATCTACGGCATCGACGCGGCGGGCAAGTTCTTCCTCGTCGCGGTCCCGACCCTCGTCGGCTCGATTCTGCGGATCCCGTACACGGTGGCGACGGCCCGCTTCGGCGGCCGCAACTGGACCGTCTTCAGCGCCCTCGTCCTGCTCGTGCCGACGCTGTTCACGCTGTACCTGATGATGAACCCCGGCGCGTCGTACACGACGTTCATCCTCGTGGCCGCCCTCGCCGGCGTCGGCGGCGGCAACTTCGCCTCGTCGATGACCAACATCAACGCGTTCTACCCGCAGCGCCTCAAGGGCTGGGCGCTCGGCCTCAACGCAGGCGGCGGCAACATCGGCGTCCCGATGATCCAGGTGATCGGCCTGCTCGTGATCGCCACCCTGGGTAACACGGAGCCGTGGATCGTCTGCGCCGTCTACCTGGTCTTCATCGCCGTCGCCGCGGTCGGCGCCGCCCTGTTCATGGACAACCTCGGCAACCAGAAGTCCGATCTCCGGTCGATGGCCAAGGCGCTGAAGTTCTCCGACTCGTGGGTCATCAGCTTCCTCTACATCGGCACGTTCGGCTCGTTCATCGGCTTCAGCTTCGCGTTCGGCCAGGTGCTGCAGATCAACTTCCTCGCCGGCGGCGCCACCCCCGCCGCGGCCGCGCTGCACGCCGCCCAGATCGCCTTCATCGGACCGCTGCTCGGCTCCATCGCGCGGCCGATGGGCGGCAAGCTCGCCGACCGCATCGGCGGCGGCAAGATCACGCTGTACACGTTCGTCGCCATGGCGCTCGCCGCCGCAGTGCTGGTCACCGCGGGGACCATCGACGACGGCACGCCCGGCGCGGCCACGGCCGGAGTGCTGGTGGCGTTCGTGTTCGGCTTCATCACCCTCATCCTGCTGGCGGGCATCGGCAACGGCTCGGTCTACAAGATGATTCCGTCGATCTTCGAGGCCAAGGCGCAGGGACTCGAGGGATTGAGCCGGGACGCCAAGGCGGCGTGGTCGCGGGCGATGTCCGGCGCGCTCATCGGGTTCGCAGGCGCCATCGGTGGCCTCGGCGGCGTCGGCATCAACCTGGTGCTGCGCGCGTCCTACGGGGGCACCGCGAAGTCGGCGACCATGGCGTTCTGGGTGTTCCTCGCCTTCTACATCGCCTGCATCTTCGTCACCTGGTTCGTCTTCCTGCGCCGCCCGTCCGTCACCCGTGGGCTCACCGTCTCCGGCGACGACGAAAAGGTGTCGGTCTCGGCGTGACCTCACGCAGTACCGCATGAACTCGAGTAATTCAGCTAGAAGGAGCGACGGCATGAGCCGCAAGTCAGCAGTGGTCATCGGACACGGAATGGTCGGACATCGATTCGTCGAGGCGTTGCGTGCGCGCGACGAGTCGGACGACTGGTCGGTGACGGTGCTCTGCGAGGAGCCCCTCCCCGCGTACGACCGGGTGGGACTGTCCTCCTACGTGGGGGCGTGGGACCCCAAGGAGCTTGCGCTCGCGGGCAACGACTACCCGGACGACGCTCTCGTCGATCTCCGGATCGGCCGCCGGGCCGCGACCATCGATCGGGAGTCCCGCAAGGTCACCACCGATTCGGGCGAGGTCGTCGCGTACGACGCTCTCGTGATGGCCACCGGTTCGTACCCGTTCGTGCCGCCGATCCCCGGGCACGACCGGCCGGAGTGCTTCGTCTACCGCACGCTCGACGACCTCGACGGCATCCGGAAGCGGGCCGACGCGGCCGGTCCCGGCGCCGTCGGTGTCGTCGTCGGCGGTGGTCTGCTCGGACTCGAGGCCGCGAACGCCCTCAAATTGATGGGCATGACACCGCACGTCGTCGAGTTCGCACCCCGGCTGATGCCCCTGCAGGTGGACGAGGGCGGTGGAGCGCTGCTCGCCAACCTGGTCACCGACCTGGGTCTCACCGTCCACACGGGTGTCGGCACCGCAGGCATCACCGAGGGTCCGGACGGGATCAGCGTCGAACTGTCCGACGGTTCGGTGATCGAGGCCGCGCTGCTGGTGTTCTCCGCGGGTGTGCGGCCGCAGGACCAGCTGGCCCGCGACGCCGGACTCGAGGTCGGCGAGCGGGGCGGGATTATCACGGACCTCGGCTGCCGCACGTCGGACGAGAACATCTACGCGGTCGGCGAGTGCGCCGCGGTGGAGGGACGGTGCTACGGCCTCGTCGCACCCGGCTACACCACCGCGGAGATCGTCGCGGACCGGTTGCTCGGCGGGGCGGCGGAGTTCCCGGGCGCCGACCTGTCCACCAAGCTCAAGCTGATGGGTGTGGACGTCGCCAGCTTCGGCGACGCGCACGCTCAGACCCCCGGCGCCCTGGAGGTGGTCCTCAGCGACGCCGCCAAGGGCACCTACGCCAAGCTGGTGGTGTCCGACGACGCGAAGACGCTGCTCGGCGGCATCCTCGTCGGCGACGCGTCCGCATACGCGTCGCTGCGCCCGCTCGTCGGCCGTGAACTGCCGGGCGATCCGGCCTCGCTCATCTCGCCGGCGGGGGAGAAGCCCGGCGCCGGCTCCCTGCCCGACGACGCCGAGGTGTGCTCCTGCAACGGCGTCACCAAGGGTTCCATCTGCGGGGCCATCGCCGACGGTGCCTGCGACATCGCGCAGGTCAAGAGCTGCACCAACGCCGGAACGACGTGCGGCGGCTGCCTGCCGACGATCAAGCAGCTCCTCGCGTCGTCCGGCGTGGTGATGTCCAAGGCGCTGTGCGAGCACTTCGAGCAGTCCCGCGCCGAACTGTTCGAGATCGTGCAGGCCACCGACACGCGCACGTTCTCCGCGCTCATCTCGAAGTACGGGAAGGGGTCGGGCTGCGACATCTGCAAGCCCGTCGTCGCATCGATCCTGGCGTCCACCGACTCGGATCACATCCTGCACCGCAACCAGGCGGGCCTGCAGGACACGAACGACCACTTCCTCGCCAACATCCAGAAGAACGGCACCTACTCGGTGGTGCCGCGGATGCCCGGCGGCGAATGCACGCCCGAACAGCTCATCGTCATCGGCGAGGTGGCCCGCGACTTCGGCCTCTACACCAAGGTCACCGGCGGTCAGCGCATCGACCTGTTCGGCGCCCGCGTCGAACAGCTGCCCGCGATCTGGAAGCGACTCGTCGACGCGGGCATGGAGTCCGGTCAGGCCTACGGCAAGTCGCTGCGCACCGTGAAGAGCTGCGTCGGATCCACCTGGTGCCGGTACGGCGTGCAGGACTCCGTCGGCATGGCGGTCGACCTGGAGAACCGGTACCGGGGCCTGCGGTCCCCGCACAAGCTCAAGTTCGGTGTCTCGGGTTGCGCCCGCGAATGCGCCGAGGCACGCGGCAAGGACGTCGGCGTCATCGCCACCGAGAACGGCTGGAACCTGTACGTCGGCGGCAACGGCGGCCAGTCCCCGAAGCACGCCCAGCTGCTCGCCGGTGGGCTCGACGACGAGACCCTGGTCCGCTACATCGACCGGTACCTCATGTTCTACATCCGCACCGCGGATCGTCTTCAGCGCACCGCGCCGTGGGTCGACTCCCTCGAAGGCGGGCTCGACCACCTCAAGGCCGTGGTGTGCGAGGACAGCCTGGGCATCGCCGCCGACCTCGAGGCGGCCATGGCCAAGCACGTTCTGGGATACAAGGACGAGTGGGCGGGCGTGCTCGAGGACCCGGAGAAGCTGTCGCGGTTCGTGTCGTTCGTCAATGCGCCCGAGGAAGCCGATCCGACCGTCTCGTTCGACGACACGGGCGTCCGAAAGGTCCCCGTGTTGATGGGAATGCCGAAATTCGCAGCTTCTACACCGGAGTAATCCCCGCTTAACGCTGCGGAAACACCGACCCCGAACGATGTATCCAAGCACGGATACACACCAGCCCGAAGGAGGACTGTGATGACCGTCGTCGACATGAACGTGCACAGTGCCAGTGGAACCAGGCGTGAAAGCGTCCAGTCAGGCCGTCTCGAATGGACGTCCGCGTGCCCGCTCAGCCAGCTGATTCCCGGTCTCGGGGTGGCGGTACTGCTGCGAGGCGGGGAGCAGGTGGCACTGTTCCTGCTCGAGGACGGAACGCTGCGCGCCGTGGGCAACATCGACCCGTTCGGGCGCGCGGCCGTGATGTCCCGCGGCCTCGTTGGTGACCGGGCCGGCGAGCCCACCGTGGCGTCGCCGCTGCTCAAGCAGGTGTTCTCGCTGGTCGACGGACGCTGCCTCGACGACGAGTCGGTGTGGTTGCCCGTGTACGACGTGCGGGTGTGGGCCGGCGTCGTCCAGGTTCACAGCACGAACGCGTGAACGACGACACGCCGCTGTGCGGATTCACGATCGGAATCACGGCGTCCCGGCGTGCGGAAGAATTCGCCACGCTGCTGACGCGGCGCGGTGCCACCGTGGTGCACGCCCCGGCCATCCGCATCATCCCGCTGGCCGACGACACGGAACTCGAGCGCGTCACGCGCCAGATCATCGACAACCCGCCGGAGATCGTCGTCGCGACGACGGGGATCGGCTTCCGCGGCTGGATGGAGGCCGCGGACGGCTGGGGCGAAGCGGAGGAGCTGGGCCGCGCACTGGCGTCGAGCCGCCTGCTGGCCCGCGGACCCAAGGCGAAGGGCGCGATCCGGGCCGCGGACCTGCGGGAAGAGTGGTCACCCGCCTCGGAGTCGTCGGCCGAGGTGCTCGATCACCTGCTCGGTGAGGGCGTCGAAGGCAAGCGCATCGCGGTCCAGCTGCACGGTGCCACCACGGAATGGGAGCCCGTCGCGGACTTCTGCGAGGTGCTCCGCTGCGCGGGCGCCGACGTGATCGCCGTCCCCGTCTACCGGTGGACACCGCTCGAGGACCAGGCCCCGATGGACCGGATGATCGAACTGATCGCCTCCGGCGGCCTCGACGCGGTCAGCTTCACCAGCGCACCGGCGGTCGCCTCGCTGCTGACCCGCGCCAAGGAGACCGGAATGATCGAGATGGTGCTGCACTCGTTCCGGCACCGAGTCCTCGCGGCCTGTGTGGGGCCGGTGACCGCGGGACCGCTGCGCGAACTCGAGGTGCCGACGACGACGCCGGCGCGCTCGCGGCTGGGTGCCCTCGCGCGGCACATCGCCGACGAACTGCCGAGGCGGGCGAACAAGATCCAGACCGCCGGACACGAACTGAGCATCCGCGGCGGCTGCGTCGTCGTCGACGGCGAGGTGCGGCAGCTGCCCCCCGCCGCGATGTCGCTGATGCGCACGCTCGGCGCCAGGCCCGGCCGGGTCGTACCCCGGGACGAACTGCTCGCGGCGCTGCCCGGTGGTGGTGGCGACACCCACGCCGTGGAGACGGCCGTGGCGAGGCTGCGGGCGTCCCTGGGCGCACCGAAAGCCGTCCAGACGGTGGTCAAGCGGGGATACCGCCTCGCTCTCGACCCCGTCGACTGCGTCGATTCACGTGAGGAGGGACAGCAATGAACGAGACAGCACTCGTACTGGTGGCACACGGCACGCGGAGTCCCCGGGGCGTGGAGATGATCGCCGCGCTCGCCGACGCCGTCGCCGAGCAGGTCGGACCCACCCGGGTGTCCTTCGTGGACGTTCTCGGGCCCTCACCGGCCGAGGTGCTCCGCGACATCACCGGGCCCGCCGTCGTGGTCCCGGCGTTCCTCGCGTCCGGCTACCACGTCCACACCGATGTTCCGCGGGAAGTCGCGGACAGTGGTCACCCCTCGGTGGCCGTGACCCGGGCGCTGGGACCGGACCCCGTTCTCGCGGAGGTCCTGCTGCGGCGCCTCGTCGACGCGGGCTGGCGGCCCGGCGACGCGGTCGTGCTCGCCGCGGCCGGCTCGTCCGACCCGCGGGCCCTGCGCGACGTCCGGCGCGCCGCGGCGTTGCTGTCGGAGCTCGTCGCGTCGCGGGTCCGGATCGGCTACGTGGCGACAGCGCAGCCGCGCGTCCCCGACGTGGTGGCCGGATTGCGTGCGAGCGGCGAGAAGCGCGTGTTCGTCGCGTCGTATCTCCTGGCCCACGGACTGTTCCACGCGCGCCTCGCCGATGCCGGTGCGGACGGAGTGGCCGAGCCGCTCGGTGTCGATCCGGCCCTCGTCGACCTCGTGGCGGAGCGCTACCGCAGCGGAATTCCGGCCGCGCTGCACACCCTGTCGTTCCAGCGCTGACCCGTCAGCGCGGTAGCGGCACCAGCTCGGCCAGCTCACCGTCGGCCGCGCCCGCCGGTACCAGCGCCAGCGCTTCGCGGTCGATCAGGCCCGCGAGATGCGCGGTGCGGATGCCGGGGTCGACGCGCCACGTGCCATCCGGTTGCGGGACCGCGGGCAGGATCCGGGTGGCGTCGCCACTGACCTCGGACGCATTCGCAATACGCACCAGCTGACGCGGTGCCGGGGTGCGGCCCGTGAGTGCGGCCGCGATGGACGGAACCGTGGTCAGGAGCGTCACGACCGCGGCGTACGGATTCCCGGGCAACCCGAGCACCACCCGCCCGTCGGGCAGCAGCGCGGTCACCTGCGAACCGCCCGGGCGGCACCGCACCCGCCCCACCACGGTCCGGGCCTCCGCCCGGTCGAGCGCCGCACGCAACTGGTCGGCCGCGCCGCCGCCGGTGGCCCCGACGATCACGATCAGATCCGGCTGGCGGACTTCCCGGAACAGTTCGTCGAAGCTGTCGGACGTGTCGCGCAGGTGGGCGTCCGCGACCGTCCGGATGCCGCACCACGAGAGGAACTGGGGGAGAACGGGTCCCAGCGCATCCCGCGTCTGCCCGTGTCGCAGCGGACCGTCCCGCCGGATCTCGTCCCCCGTCACCACCACGTGCGCGCGGACTGGTCCGCGGACCCCCGCGGTGGTCACCTCCGCGCTCGCGGCGGCGGAGACGAGGGCGGGCGTGACGGTCGTGCCCTCCGCCGCGAGCCGGTACCCCTCGTGCCAGTCCTCGCCACGCCGCCGCGCGTCGTCGCGCACGGGGGCGTCCTCCCGGCGGGACAGTCGCGGCCCCACGGAGGTGTCTGTCGCCACGGCGAATTCGTCCCGCACGACGGCGGTGGCGCCACTGGGGAGGTGCGCACCCGTCGCGATCCGGGCCGCCTCGCCCTCCGCCAGCTCGAGTTCCTCGGAGCTCCCCGCGTACCGGATGTCGTCGCGCAGCACCCACGGACCGTCGCCTGCGACGGCGTATCCGTCCATGGCGGAGACGGCGATGCGCGGGAGAGCTTCGGCGGCGAGCAGCGGCTCGGCGAGGGTGGCGCCGAGCGCCGTGCCGAGCGCCGCGGACCGCGGCTGGAGCGGGGGGACAGCAGTCAGGATCGCCTCCCGGGCCTCGGCGATCGTGACGGGCGCCGCCGCGGCCCTGCTCCGGGCCCGCTCGACGTCCTCCGATGTGTCGCAATCGGTGACGCCGCGGAACAGAACCGTCGCGAACGCGTCCGGAACGAGCGCCTTCATCGGCTGATTGACCGCCGACCCGAGCGCGCGCACGCGGTCGGTCAACGCACCGACACGCCACGCGGACAACAGGAACTGCAGGCGGCCCGACTCGTCGACCGCGAACACGGTGTCGGCGTCCTGCACGGCGGCGGCGAGGGCCTCCACCATCGTGGGCTCCGCGAACGGCAGGTCCGACGCGAGCAGAATCACCCGGTCGTCCGGTTCGGCGTCGAGCACGGCGAGTCCGGCGGCCACCCCCGCGACCGGCCCGGCGCCCGGTGGCGTCTCCTGCGTCTGGAGCACCGTCGAATCGAGGTCGGCGCGCCGAGGTCCCACGACGACGATGCGCTCACAGTCGTCGACGGCGTCGAGGGCGGTGTCGAGCATCCGGCGTCCGCCGACCACCACGGCCGGCTTGTCGACGCCGCCCATCCGAGTGGCTCGTCCACCGGCGAGGACGATCGCGTGAACGGGTGCGGCAGAGTTCATTCCCTCATGCTGCCGCACATCCTCAGTCGCTGTGCAGGTGGCTGCGCGGAGGTCCGGCGAGCCCGGACCGTCCGCCGCGCGCCGTGCTGACGCAGAGCCAGGCCACCGACGCCAGGCTGAGGGCCAAGAGGATTCCAATTACCAGCATGTATCGATTGTCGGGGCAAAGTGGACCGCGAATTCCAGTCCTCTGTGGGAAAGTGGCCTATATGAGTGTCGAACCAGTCCGAAGCGTCTCGGCGACCGAGTTGGCGGTGCTGCTCGGTGCGGCGCCCACCGGCGGGCAACCGCTGTACCGCGGGCTCGCCGACGCCCTCCGCGAGAGAGTGGCGGACGGGTCGATGGCCGTGGGAGTCCGGCTGCCCGCCGAACGGGCCCTCGCGGAGGAGCTCCGGCTCAGCCGGGTGACGGTCAGTGCCGCGTATCGCGAACTCCGCGAGTCCGGTTGGGCGTCGGCGCGACACGGATCGGGAACCTTCGTGGCGATGCCGTCGGGACCGCCGGCGTGGGGAAGCATGGTGGGCGCGCCGGTGGACGGTGTCATCGACCTCGTCAATGCCGCGCCGGCGGCGGCCCCCGAACTCAGGGAGGCCTACCTGGACGCCGTCGACGAGTTGCCCCGCTTCATGTCCCAGCACGGATACCACCCCGGCGGACTGACGACGCTCCGGGCGGCGATAGCAGGCCACTACACCCGCAGGGGTCGCCCGACCACCCCGGATCAGATCCTCGTCACGGGTGGCGCAGGTGATGCCACCGAAGTGGTCTTCGAGGCTCTGGTCGAGGCGGGCGACCGCGTCCTGGTCGAACACCCGACCTATCCCGGGGCGGTCGAGTCCGTGCAGGCGGCCGGCGGCCGACCCGTTCCGGTGGCGATCGATGCGACCGACCCGGACGCGTTCGTCGCCGAGGTCGACCGGGCCGCGCGGCAGAGCGCCCCGACGGTGGCGTACCTGATGCCGGACTTCTCCAATCCCTCGGGAGCCAGGGCGACCCCCGAGGGCAGGCGGCGACTGGCCGCGACCCTGGCGCGCCACGGCGTGGTGACCGTCGTGGACGAGGTGGCGGCGGAACTCGTGCTGGACGGTTCGGACGACCACGAGCCGTTCGGCGTCCCGGTCCCGGAATCGGCGGCTGTGGCGATCGGCAGCCTCAGCAAAACCGTGTGGGGAGGTATCCGCATCGGCTGGGTGCGTGCCGAGGCCGCCCGCACCGCACAGATGGCCAAGATCATGGCACGCAGGCAATTGTCGGTCTCGGTGCTGGATCAGCTTGCGGCCGTCCGCTTGTTCGCCCGGCACGACCGTCTGGTCGCGCAGCGGCGCCGGGACCTCCGGGTGCAGCGGGACGCGCTCGCGGCGGCTGTCGACGATCGGTTGCCCGGGTGGAACTACGTGCTGCCCGCCGGGGGGCTGTCCCTGTGGTGCGCGCTCCCGGCCGGAACGAGTTCGACGGAACTCGTCGCCGCGGCCCGGTCGAGGGGCTTGCTCCTGGCTCCCGGGCCCCGGTTCGGTACCGGCCATCTGTTCGACGACCACCAGCGGTTGCCCTTCACGCGGCCGGTGTCCGAGCTGACCGCAGCCGTGAATATCCTTGCCACCCTGGTCGTGTCCGGCGACGCGTCGATGTCCGCGGCGCCGACGCTCGTCGTGTGACGCGCGGGTGTCCGGCGTGAAAGTACCTGTGAATCGAAGTATCGGTCAGAGACCAGTTCGGTACCGGGAAAGGGGCTGATCTTTATCGACGCTCTGGCATAGTGATGCCGTCGACCGCTCGCTGAATTGGGGTATGTCATGGGCTCGTTGTTCCGCAGATCCTTCGGCGCCGCTGTACTCGGCTCGGTCCTCGCGCTGACTGCCGCCCTCGTGGGCGCAGGCACCTCCTCGGCGCAACCACCGTTGCCGTTGCCCCCCTTGCTGTCCGCACCCGCTGCCGACGCGATCTTCCCCGTCGCCGACCCCGACCCCTTCTACCTCCAGCCCGCGGACGTCGCCGACCATGCACCGGGCGAGGTCCTGAAGATCCGGCAGCTGCCGCCGTCGTACTACTTCCCCGGCAGCGCGATGTGGGAGCTGCTGTTCCGGACCACCGACTCCGAGGGCAAGCCGATCGCGGCGAACACCACGTACGTGCTGCCCCCGAACCACGTCCCGGACGGACCGCTGGTGTCGTACCAGCACATCATCAATTCGCTGGGCAACAAGTGCAAGATCGTCACCGAGCTCTACACCACCGACCCCCTGCACCAGATCCGCGAGGCTGCGGGACTCAACATCGCACTCGCGCGCGGGTGGGCAGTGGCGCTGCCCGACCATCTCGGACCGAGGATGGCGTACGGCGCAGCGAAGCTCGGTGGCCAGATCACCCTCGATGGCATCCGCGCCGTGCAACGGGTCCCGGAACTGCAGGTGCAGAACAGCAAGGTCGGACTGGGCGGATACTCCGGCGGCGGCATGGCCACGGCCTGGGCGGCGGCGCTGGCGCCGAGCTACGCCCCCGAACTGAACATCGTCGGCGCCGCCGAGGGCGGAACCCCGATGAACCTGGTGAAGATGGCGGAGGCACTCGGCACCAACCCGCACCCCGCGTTCGGTCTCGCGATGGCCGCCGCACTGGGCCTGGAACGCGAATACCCGGACCGCATCGACGTCAGCGGCCAGCTCAACGATCAGGGCCGCTGGATGAAGCAGATGATCGGCAACGGATGCACCAACGAGATCATGCTGTTCGGACTCGGGCGCAGCGCGTCACAGATGACCGACAACAAGAACTTCATGGACGATCCGGAAGCGTGGAAGGTGATGGAGGAGAACAGTCTGGAGCTGTATGCGGGCGTGCCCACCACGCCGATCTTCGAATGGCACAGCCCGACGGACGCACTGATCCCGGTCGATTCGATCGACACCACCCTGCGGCGGTACTGCGACGCGGGCACACCGGTGCAGACGCTGCTCACTCCGACCCCCGACCACCTGTCGGCGGCGGCGCTGGGACTGCCGCAGGGGCTGGACTGGATGGACGCCCGGTTCCGCGGTGATCCCGCGCCGAGCACCTGCTGAGGCGGGCGGGACGTCAGCCGGACCGATCGAACCGGTGCCGGGCCGCCGCGAGATCCACGCGGCCGTCCCGGATGGGAACACCCTCGAGTTCGAGCTTCGCGATCTGCCGGTGCGCGAGGTGCGGCGCCGGTCGTCCCGACGCGCCCAGCACCCGGTGCCAGGGGAGGTCGGCGGAGTCGGTGCGCATGATCCAGCCGACCGTCCGCGCACTGGACAGCCCTGCCGCCGAGGCGATGTCGCCGTACGTGGCCACCCGGCCGGGTGGAATCGACGCGACCAGCGCGCGGACCGCCTCGACCTGTTCCTCCGTCGTCGCGACCATCAGAGGAGTGTGCGGACGAGCTCGGCGACCTCGTCGGGCCGGGCCTGCGGCACCATGTGATCGCAGTCGAGGTCGACGGCGGTGAGGTTGTCGCCCAGATGGTCGGTGAGAGCCTTGCGGAACTCGGGTGTGACGTACGGCGGCTGCACCTTCGACGCCTGCACGAGGACGGTCGGCAGGTGCGCGGGCGGCAGGACGGCCTCGCGTGCGAGCTCGCCCCAGGCCGTGACGACGGCGGGGGTGGACAGCCGCCAGTTGACCCGGCCGTTCGCCAGCGGCACCAGGTGTTCGGCGATCTCGTTCTCGAGGACGTCGCGGGCCACTTCGCCCCACGAGCCGTGCACCTTCTCGGACCGGGCCTCCGCGACGTCGGTGTAGTCGGGGGAGGAGATGGTGAGATCCGCCACCGATTGCATCAGCTCGGCATCGAGCCCGATCGCGGGATCGAGCAGCACGAGTCCCCGGACGCGGTCGGGGACGGCCCGCGACAGGTGCAGTGCCAGGGCACACCCGAACGAGTGACCCACGACCAGCACGGGTCCCCGGGCGTGTGCGTCGAGCGTGTCGACGAGACTCCTGACGTGGGCCTCGAGATTCCACGGCGGCGACCACGTGGAGCGGCCGTGGCCGAGCAGGTCGGGGGAGATCCAGCGGGCGTCCGGCAGGTGGTCGGTGGCCAGCGCCTCCCACCGTCTGCCGTGACCGGTGAGTCCGTGCAGGGCGAGGATCTCCGTGCCGTCCTCGGCGCCGAACAGGTACGTATTCAGTGCTGACACGTGACCCATGATGCCGGATCGGGTCGCCGCACGGGATGTCGGACCGCTCTGGTGGAATGCCATCCATGACGGAATCGGCGGTGCGCACCAGGACGTCGGTTCCCCGTGCCCGGCTCGTGCACCGCCAGAACCCGGTCCGCGAGGCCCGGGTGTGGGACGACGCCACGCAGCGGGTCCTCACCGCAACGCCCCTCGGCCTGGGCTGGAATCCCTGGCAGGTGCTCGGCGGCCCGGGAACGGGCAAGACGTCGCTTCTCGTCGACGTCGCGGTGGACCGGATCGCCGGCGGCGAGGACCCGGAGTCGGTGCTCGTCCTGACGCAGTCGAAGCGAGCGGCGGGGCGGGTGCGCGAAGCGGTCACCGCCGCCCTCATCGGCCACGACGAACATCACGGCCCCCGCGCCACGCGCGAACCGCTCGTCCGCACCGTCCACTCCTACGCCTTCGCGGTGCTGAGACTGCAGGCCGCCGCCCACGGAAATCCACCCCCGCGGCTCATCACCGGCGCCGAACAGGACGCGGTGCTGCGCGAGATGCTGCACGGCGACATCGCGGACGGCGGCGAGATGTGGCCCGAACGTCTGCGTCCCGCACTGGCGCTGGGCGGCTTCGCCGTCGAACTACGCGACCTCATGCTGCGCTCGAGCGAGCGCGGTCTCGGCCCGGAAGACCTGATCAAGCTGGGCCAGCGGCACTCCCGTCCCGAGTGGGTGGCGGCGGGGATGTTCGCCGCCCGGTACGAGCACGGCATGCTGCTGCGCGGAGCCGTCGGTGTCGAGGCCCCCGAGGCCACGGCGCCCGCACTCGACGCCGCCGAACTCATCGGCGCGGCCCTCACCGCGTTCGCCACCGACCCCGACCTGCTGCGCACCGAGCGGGCCCGGGTGCGGCACCTGCTCGTCGACGACGCCCAGCACCTCGATCCGCAGGCCGCGGAACTCGTCCGGCTCCTCGGCACCGGTACCCGCACCACGGTCGTCGCCGGCGACCCGGACCAGTCGATCTACGGCTTTCGCGGAGCCGACCCGACATTCCTCGCCGAGCTGGCCGACAAGGGCGATCCCCGGCAGGTGTTGCTGCCGGTCAACTTTCGCAGTTCGGCGGAGGTCGCGACCACGGCGGCCCGGATCACGTCCCGGCTACCAGGACACCTGCCGCATCGGATCTGGAGCCCCGCGCAGGACGGTGGCCGGACGTCGGTCCGGGTGCTGAGCACGGCGGCGAAAGAGGCCGCGCTCATCGCCGACACCCTGCGTCGCGCCCACCTCCTCGACGGGGTGCCGTGGTCGGAGATGGCGGTGATCGTGCGCTCGGTTCCACGGGCCCTGGCGCCGCTGCGCCGCGCCCTGCTGGGTGCGGGTGTGCCCGTCACCACCGCGGCGTCCGAGCTGCCGCTGGCCCGTCAGCACGGGGTGTCGGGACTGATGCTGGTGCTGCGGGCCCTGTCGGGTCAGGAATTCACGGGCGAGGACGCGCTCGCCCTGCTCGCCGGCCCGGTCGGCGGCGCAGAACCCGTGGCGCTCCGGCGTCTTCGCCGTGGTCTGCGGCGCGCCGAGCTGGCGTCCGGCGGCGACCGCGACTCGGCGGAGCTCCTCCGTCTCGTGCTGGTGGGCGAGACCGACAGCACCCGCAGGGTCACGGCCAAGCTGACCGACGTCGAAGCGGCATCCCTGAACCGGGTGCTGTCCGTGCTGCGCAAGGCGAAGGTTCCCCTGGACCGCGGGCGCGGCATCGAGGACGTGCTGTGGGCGGCATGGCAGGCCACCGGACTCGAACGCCGCTGGTCGGCGGCCTCCGCCCGCGGGGGTCCGATCGGTGCCCAGGCCGACCGCGACCTCGACGCCGTGGTCGCCCTGTTCGACGCCGCGGCGAGTTACGTCGACCGCCTCCCGCGCGCACAGCTCGCCGGGTTCGTCGACTACCTCACCGGGCAGGCCATTCCCACCACACGGAACGTCTCCGCAGTCCCGGTCGACGCCGTCTCGGTGCTCAGCGCCCACTCGGCTGCCGGCCGCGAATGGGACGTCGTCGCGGTCGCCGGTGTGCAGGAAGGGCTGTGGCCCAGTCTGCGGGCCCGCGGAAGTCTGCTCGGCACCGAGGCGCTGATCGATCTGACCGCCGGAGTGTCCGACGGCAGCGAGACGGCCGCCGACCGGATGTCGCGCACCGCACCGCTCCTGGCCGAGGAACGCAGGCTGTTCCTGGTGGCGTGCAGCCGGGCGCGGCGGAGTCTGCTCGTCACCGCGGTCGACTCGGCCAGCGGCGACGCCGACCTCGTCCACTCCCGTTTCGTCGACGAACTGCTCGCCGGAGACCAGGATTCGGACGTCGAGGAGGCGGTCGTGCAGGCGGAGGATCCCGCGACCCGGGTCCTCGCTCTCCCCGCCCTGGTCGCCGAATTGCGCAGCGTGGTCTGCGATCCGGACGTCGCGGAATCCGACCCCGCCCGGCAGGAACGCGCGGCGCGCCAACTCGCCCGGCTCGCCGACGCCGGAGTGCGCGGTGCACACCCGGACCAGTGGTACGGCACCGCCGCGCCGAGCACCGGCGTGGCGTTGTGGAACGAGGAGGACGGCCCGGTGTCGCTGTCGCCGTCCACCATCGACCTGCTCAACACGTGCCCGCTGCGGTGGCTGCTCGAACGCCACGGCGGGACGGACGGCGACAACACTCACGCCATCGCCGGAACGCTCGTGCACACGCTGGTGCAGGCGCTCGCCGGGCGGATACCGCCCGATCAGGTGGCACGCGCGCTCGAGAATGCCTGGGAGTCGATCGATCTGGGGTCACAGTGGTACTCGCGGCGCGAACTCGACCGCACCCGGGACATGCTCGCCACGTTCACCGCCTGGCTCGGTAACACCCGGTCCGAACTCACCGAGGTCGGTGTCGAGGTGGCAGTCGACGGCGTCCTGGAACCGCGGGAAGAGGGTTCCCCGACGATCCGGCTGCGGGGGCGGATCGATCGGCTCGAGCGTGATGCCGAGGGCAGGCCCGTCATCGTCGACGTGAAGACCGCCCGCTCACCCGTCACCAAGGACGACGCCCAGCAGCACGCCCAGCTGGCGGCGTACCAGGTGGCGGCGGCGGTCGGCGCGATCGACGGGGAGCCGGCGTCGAAACCCGGTGGGGCGCGGCTGGTCTTCGTCGCCAAACCGCACAAAAAGGAAGGCGCGACCCAGCGGGTGCAGGCACCGCTGGAGGACGAGGACCTCGAGGTGTGGCTCGCGGTCATCCACGCGGCAGCGGCGGCCACCAAGGGGCCGGAGTTCCTCGCCCGCGTCAACGACGGTTGCCGGCACTGCCCGGTGCGCACGAGTTGCCCCGCGCACGACGAGGGACGGCAGGTGACGTCGGAATGACGATCCGTATCGACCCGGTGGAACTCGCCGTCGGCCTGGGGCAGCATCCACCGACACCGGAGCAGGCTGCCGTCATCGCGGCCCCCCTAGGCCCGACTCTCGTCGTCGCGGGGGCAGGCGCGGGCAAAACCGAGACGATGGCGGCCCGCGTCGTGTGGCTGGTGGCCAACGGTGTCGTTGACCCCGAGGCGGTGCTGGGGCTGACGTTCACCCGGAAGGCGGCGCAGCAGCTGACCGCCCGGATCAGGAAACGCCTTGCCCGGCTGGCGGGTTCGGACCTGCTCCGCAGGGTCGACCCGGGCGGCGACCTGCGGTCGCGGATCCTCGCGGGCGAACCGGAAGTCAGCACCTACCACTCCTACGCCGGGCGACTGCTGTCCGAGCACGGGCTCCTGCTGCCCATCGAACCCTCGGCGACGCTCCTGTCGGAGACGGAACTGTGGCAGCTGGCGCACCGGGTGGTCAGCTCGTGGGACGGCGACCTCGACACCGACCGGAATCCGGCGTCCGTCACCGAAGCCGTGCTCGCGCTGTCCGGGCAACTGGCCGAGCATCTCGTCGAACCGGACGATCTGCGGGAGGCCCACACCGAGCTCGACAAGCTCGTCCACACCCTGCCCGCCGGACCGCGGCAGCGCGGCGGCCCCGGAAAGGAACTGCTCGACATCCTCGACACCCAGCACCGGCGGGTGGAACTCCTTCCACTGGTGCACCGTCTCGCGGACACTCTGCGCCGGGAAGGTGCGCTCGACTTCGGCAGCCAGATGTCGCTGGCGGCACGGGTCGCCGCGGACCATCCCGAGGTGGGACTCGCCGAGCGCACCCGCTTCCGGGTGGTGCTGCTCGACGAGTACCAGGACACGGGACACTCGCAGCGGGTGCTGCTGTCGTCCCTGTTCGGCGGAGGCCTCGACGGCGAACTCGCGCTCACCGCGGTGGGCGACCCCATGCAGTCCATCTACGGCTGGCGTGGTGCCTCGGCGGCCAACCTGCCCCGCTTCGCGACGGATTTCCCGCTGGCGAACGGAGATCCGGCGCCGACCCTGGAACTGCTCACGAGCTGGCGTAACCCGCCGGAGGCCCTGGCGCTGGCCAACATGGCTTCGGCGTCCCTGCGCGAGCGGGGCGTGTCGGTCAGCACGCTGCGGGCACGACCACAGGCCGTCCCGGGTGATGTGCGGCTGGCCCTCACCGGTGACGTCGTGCAGGAGCGCGAATGGGTGGCCGACCGCATCGCCGAACAGTACGCGGACGCCACGAGCCGGGGCGAGGATCCGCCGACCGCCGCGGTGCTGATCCGCCGCAACGCGGACGCCGCACCGATCGCGGAGGTCCTGCGTTCCCGGGGGCTGCCGGTCGAAGTGGTCGGGCTCGGCGGACTGCTCCACACCCCCGAGGTGGCCGACGTGATCGCGATGCTCCGGGTGGTCGCCGACCCGATGGCGGGCAGTGCCGCCGTGCGGATGCTGACCGGGGCGAGATGGCAGATCGGGGCCGCCGACCTGACGGCGCTGTCGCGGCGAGCATCCGAACTGGCCATCGGAACCGGCTACGGCACCACCGGCGCCGTCACCGATTCGTCCGCTCTGGCCGACGCCGTCGGCCAGGCGTTGCCCGGTGAACACGCGGAGCAGGCCGGGCTGGCGGACGCCCTCGCGGATCCCGGCCCCGCCGAACGCTATTCGCAGGTCGGCTTCGCCCGGATCACCGCCGTCGCGGCGGAGTTGGCGTCTCTGCGTGAGCGGATCGGGCAGCCACTCACCGAGCTGGTGGCCGAGGTGGAACGGGCTCTGGGTATCGGCATCGAGGCGCAGGCCCGGACGCGTCGGTCGGCGCGGGGCAGTGCCGGCCGTGAACATCTCGACGCCTTCGCCGACGTCGTCGCCGGGTACGCGAGCCGCACGTCGGCCACCGTCACCGGACTGCTCGCGTTCCTGTCGGCCGCCGAATCGGTCGAAAAAGGTTTGGCGCCGGGCGAAGTCGAGGTGGACCCGCACCGCGTCCAGGTGCTGACGGTGCACTCCGCGAAGGGGCTGGAGTGGGAAGTGGTGGCGGTACCGCACCTCACGGCGGGCGTCTTTCCGTCGCGGACGGCGTCCGGGTCCTGGCTCGGTGCCGTCGGTGAACTGCCGCCGTCGTTGCGCGGAGACCGTGCGCGGCCGGGGGAGTCGGCCGACGGCGTGCCCGTTCTCGAGCTCGAGAACCTGTACGACCGGAAAGACCTCGAGGAGGCCGTGAAGGCGCACAAGGCGGCGCTGGCGTCGCGCAAACTCGACGAGGACCGCCGGCTGTTCTACGTCGCACTCACCCGCACCGAACGGGTGCTGTTCGCGTCGGGTCACCACTGGGCAGAATCCGGAACCGAGCCCAAGGGTCCGTCGGAGTTCCTCACCGAACTGCGCGACACGGTGACCGACGAGGAGCACGAGGGAATCGGGATCGTCGACATCTGGGCGCCCGCACCCGAACCCGACGAGCAGAACCCGCTGACGAGTACCCCCAAGTCGGCTGTGTGGCCGCGGGATCCGCTCGGGCTCCGCCGGGAGTCGGTCGAGCGGGGCGCGGCGCTGGTCGTCGCGGCGCTGACGAGTGCCGGCGAGCCGGCACCGGCAGGCGAGGACGACGATCCCGAGAACTGGGCAGCCGACGTCGACGCGCTTCTCGCGGAGCGGGAGGCGCGGGCGAACGCGCGCACCGAGGTGGTGTTGCCCGGTCAGTTGTCGGTGAGCCAGCTCGTCGAGTTGGAAGCCGACCCGGACGCCCTGGCCGCCCGGCTGCGGCGTCCGCTGCCGTTCCCGCCGAATCCGCTCGCGCGGCGCGGTACCGCGTTTCACGCCTGGGTGGAGCGCCGCTTCGGGGCCACCCGGCTGCTCGACCTCGACGAGCTGCCCGGTGCCGCCGACACGGATGCGGGCCCCGACACCGACCTCGCGACCCTGCAGGATGCGTTTCTGCGCTCGTCCTGGGCGGACCGCAACCCGACCGAGGTCGAGGTGCCGTTCGAGACTTCGGTGGCGGGCACGGTGCTGCGCGGCCGGATCGACGCGGTGTTCACCGACCCCGACGGCGGGTGGACGGTGATCGACTGGAAGACCGGCGCCGAGCCGAGCGCGGCCAACGAGAAGGCCGTCGTGATGCAGCTGGCCGCGTACCGGCTGGCGTGGGCCGAACTGATGGACGTTCCGATCGAGCGGGTTCGCGCCGCGTTCCACTACGTGCGGACAGGGCGGACGATCGCGCCGGACCACCTGCCCGACGCCGACGCGCTTGCCCGTCTGCTCCGTTCCGCCGGTTCTCCCGACGAGGAGATCAGGCCTGACGTCGAGCCTTCAGCGACTCGGTGACCAACGGGATCTGCAGCGGAAGACGCAGCAGCACACCGGCTTTCTGCGCATTCGTCGTCTTGGAGCTCTTCAGCCAGTCCACTGCCATGTTGACGTTGGCGGGGAAGACGGCGACGAACAGGAGAGCAGCGAGGACGCCACCGAGCCTGCGGGTTCGCGGCACGGCGAGCGCGGTGCCGATGGCGAGCTCGGTGACCCCCGACACGTACGTGTAGGTGCGGGCCTCGCCCGGAAGTTGGGTGGGGATCGTGGAGTCGAAGAACTTGGGGGCGACGAAGTGCATCGTGCCGGCGCCGAGCAGCAGCGCGGCAAGGCGGAGTGCGGGCTTCTGGCTCGGTCGTGGTGTGTGGCTCTCTCGTTGCATGACGTCAGCTTGCCCGAACCACTCGGTTCGCGACAACGAGGCTCCGACGTGTCACCGACGGGGCAATCGGGGTTAGGCTGCCAGCCGATGTCGGAGTTCAGTGCAACGTGGGGACGAACATATGGCCGGTAGGCTGCGTGAGAGATTGACCAGGTCGGACACCCTGACCGACCGGCCTGACTTCGCGTTGGTGGGGGTGCTCCGGATTCCGGAGCTGCAGACCAGTCCGGCGCGGGCGATCTACCGCCGCGTGGGTATCGCCCTGGCGGCGTTGATGTTGGCGGTTCTCATCGTCTACATCGACCGGGCGGGCTACCGCGACGCGCAGGACAACGAATTGTCGCTGCTCGACTGCATCTACTACGCGACGGTGTCGTTGTCCACGACGGGCTACGGCGACATCACGCCGTTCACCCCGTCCGCGAGGCTCGTCAACGTTCTCCTGATCACGCCTCTTCGAATCTTCTTCCTCATCGTCCTCGTCGGTACGACTCTCTCCGCGCTCACGCAGAGCTCCCGGCAGGCGTTCAAAATCCAGCGTTGGAGGCAGCACGTGCGCAATCACACCGTGGTGATCGGCTACGGAACCAAGGGACGCACCGCGATCGACGCGATGCTCGGCGACGACGTTCCGCCGTCGGAGATCGTGGTGGTCGACACCGATCACGCGGTGCTCGACTCGGCGGCCAGCAAGGGGCTCGTCACGGTCCACGGGTCCGCCACCAAATCGGACGTGCTGCGGTTGGCGGGCGCGCAGAACGCGTCGGCGATCATCGTCGCGGCCAACCGTGACGACACCGCGGTGCTGGTGACGCTGACGGCGCGCGAGATCGCACCGAAGGCGAAGATCGTCGCGGCGATCCGCGAATCCGAGAACACGCATCTGCTCCGGCAGTCCGGCGCCGATTCGGTCGTCGTGTCCTCCGAGACCGCGGGCCGGCTCCTCGGCATCGCCACGAAGACGCCGAGCGTCGTCGAGATGATGGAGGACCTCCTGACTCCGGAGGCCGGTTTCGCGATCGCGGAGCGCCCCGTGGAGCGGGACGAGATCGGCGGCTCCCCGCGTCACCTCGCGGACATCGTGCTCGGCGTGGTGCGGGACGGGCGGCTGATCCGGGTCGGCTCACCGGAGGTCGATTCGATCGAGGAGAACGACCGACTGCTGTACATCCGTCGGGTCGCCAACTGACCGGCAGTAGTGTCGACGGCGTGACTGAATTCCGGCTGAACGACACCCCGCTCCTGTCCCGCTCCGCCGTCGGGCGGGCCGAGGAATTGCGTTCGGACACGGACGCGCTGCGAGCGGGCTGGCGGGATGCACTGCTGCTGCGCGTCAATCACCGCGGACAGGTGCGGGTAGGGGACGACGGCCTCGTCTTCGCGGAGGCCACCGAACTCGGCCCCGAACCGCAACGCGGGGCGGTCTTCCTCGGCATCCGCAAGGACCGGCACGTGTGGGCGGTGCGGGTGCAGGCGCTGACCGGCGAACTGGCGGATCTCCGGATGCTGGGCGGGACGCTGGACGACGCGGACGCCGGCGTACTCACCGGGGCCCTCGCGATGCTCAACTGGCACGACAGCGCGGGCTTCAGCGCGCTCGACGGCGCGCCGTCCGAGCCGACGACGTCGGGGTGGTCGCGGATCTCGACGAGCACCGGGCACGAAGAATTTCCCCGCACCGATCCGGCGGTCATCTGCCTCGTGCACGACGGCGGAGACCGCGTCCTGCTAGCCCGGCAGCCCACGTGGCCGGCGCGGCGGTTCTCGATCCTGGCCGGATTCGTCGAGGCCGGTGAGTCGCTGGAGACGTGCGTGGTCCGGGAGATCAAGGAAGAAGTGGGTGTCGACGTCCGTGACGTGCGTTACCTGGGCAGCCAGCCGTGGCCGTTTCCCCGTTCGGTGATGATCGGGTTCGCGGCCGTCGGCGATCCCGACGCCCCGCTGACGTTCGCGGACGGCGAGATCGCCGAGGCCCGGTGGTTCACTCGGGACGAGGTGCGCACGGCACTCGAACTCGGCGACTGGGCGTCGGACACCGACGCCCCGCTGCTGCTCCCGGGCTCGATTTCCATCGCTCGCGGAATCATCGAGTCCTGGGCGGGAGCAGCGACGGAGTCCTAGACGCCGAGGAGCTTCTTGACCTGCGCCAACGACGGGTTGGTCGCGGTGCTGCCGTCGGCGAACTTGACGGTGGGGACGACGTGGTTGCCGCCGTTGACGCTGCCGACGAACTCCGCCGACGCCGGGTCGTCCTCGATGTCGATCTCCATGTAGCCGATGCCGGATTCGTCCAGCTGCGTCTTCAGGCGCCGGCAGTAGCCGCACCAGGTGGTGGAGTAGATGGTCAGGGCCGGGGTGTCGGTAGCAGTCACGGCGGATATAACACCACGACTCCGTCGTGTGTTCCCACTGCGGTGTTCGTCCGCTTCGCGCCGTGTCGGTTGCCCCTGTCATGATGGACGCCATGTCAGCAGCCGGCGCAGCAGAGGTGACGAGTACCGGTCTCGATCCCGAACAGTCCGCAGCGGTACTCGCTCCCCGGGGCCCGGTGTGTGTGCTGGCGGGGGCCGGAACAGGGAAGACCCGGACCATCACCCGGCGTATCGCGCACCTCGTGGCCAGTGGGCACGTCGCCGCGGGACAGGTGCTGGCGGTCACGTTCACCGCTCGCGCGGCAGGTGAGATGCGCGGCCGGCTGCGCAGCCTGGGGATCGGCGACGGGGGAGCGCAGGTCCAGGCGCGCACGTTCCACGCCGCCGCACTCCGGCAGCTCAGGTACTTCTGGCCGCAGGTGATCGGCGACACGGAGTGGCGGCTGCTGGACCGCAAGTTCGCGGTCGTGTCGTCCGCCGCCGGACGGGTCGGGTTGTCCACCAGCACGGAGAGCGTCCGCGACCTGGCGAGCGAGATCGAGTGGGCCAAGGCCTCGCTGATCGCGCCGGAGGACTACCCGCGTGCGGTGGCCAAGTTACGCCGGGAGGCGCCGGTCGACGCCGCGAAGGTCGCCGAGGTCTATCACGGCTACGAGCAGCTCAAGGCCCGCGGCCAGGACGGGATGCTCCTCGACTTCGACGATCTCCTGCTCCACACGGCGGCAGCGCTCGAGGAGCATTCGGCTGTCGCCGAGGAGTTCCGCGACCGATACCGGTGCTTCGTCGTGGACGAGTACCAGGACGTCACCCCGCTACAGCAGCGTGTCCTCGACGCCTGGCTCGGGGAGCGGGACGACCTCACCGT
>NZ_JASHKX010000070.1:0-7876 GCF_030058635.1 Rhodococcus sp. IEGM 1305 | reverse complement strand
CACACCGAAGATTCTGCAGCACAACACCACAAATCATTGGGAGACACACCCTAGGGCCCAAGGTCATTTGCAGGGATGACAGGGGCCGGACCGGCCTCGGAAGAGTGGCCGAGAGCCACAATTGCCGCGCAGTTCTCCCGCGAAAACCCGAGAAGAGTGACTTTCGGCCCTGGAATCGAGCGCGCCGTTATCGCACCGTTGCAGAAGAGCCGGCGCACGACATCGGAACCGCCCGTCGGCGAGGGAACGAGGAACATCATGTTCGAAGGCCACGCCACCGCATCGCCGCGCGACGATCGTCACCGCCGAGACGACGAACCTGAGGAGTTTCTGTACGTGCATCCCGCCGGCTTCGCGCTCTCAGTGGTGTCAGGGGCAGCGGCCGCAGGCCTGGTCGTCCTGCTCGGCGCCTGGCTCGCAACCCCCCTCGTCGGAGTCGGCGCTGCCGCGACACTCATCGCCACCGTCGGTCTGGCGGCGGCGATGTTGATGCCCCACCGGCCACGCCGGCATGGGGCGAGCCAGGTTCGTCCAGCTGCTCGATAACCGCCGGAGGCCCTCGAGTGGGACGCTTCGGATGCCTGCTGATCTCGGCGTAGTCTGATTTTCCGGAGCGATCACACAGCAAGACTGGAGGTTGCCGCATGATCAACGTCTTTCTCGTGGACGATCACGAGGTCGTCCGGCGCGGAATCGCGGACCTCCTCACCGCCGACCCCGACCTGACCGTCGTCGGTGAAGCCGCCTCCTACTCTCAGGCGATGGCACGAGTGCCCGCACTGAAACCGGACGTTGCAGTCCTCGACGTAAGACTCCCCGACGGCAATGGAATCGAACTGTGCCGCGAACTGCACTCACTGATGCCGGAATTGCATTGCCTCATCCTCACTTCGTTCACGGACGACCAGGCGATGCTCGACGCGATTCTCGCCGGGGCCAGTGGATACGTCGTGAAGGACATCCGGGGTATGGAACTGACCCAGGCGGTCCACGACGTCGGGGCCGGCAAGTCGCTCCTCGACAGTCGCGCCGCCGCTGCTCTGATGGTGAAGGTCCGCGCGAACGCCAGTGAGAAGGAAGGAATCTTTGGGCATCTGACCAATCAGGAACGGACACTCCTCGCCCTGCTCGGTGAGGGGCTGACGAACCGTCAGATTGCTGCGCGGATGTTCCTTGCCGAGAAAACCGTCAAGAATTACGTGTCCAGGCTGCTGACCAAACTGGGGGTGGAGCGCAGGACTCAGGCAGCGGTACTTGCCACGAAGATGCCGTCGAGACCGTCCGGCACCTGACGGGCGAAGCCCTGAGTCCAGTAGCGGTTCCGTCATGCGGCAACGCCACTACGTGGGAGAATGCGTCTCGTGACCCGTCAACCGGATGAGCGCGACCGGGGTCCGCTACTCGGTAGCCTGTCCGAGCTGCGGCTCCGTGAGCTCCTGACCGAGGTGCAGGAACGCATCGCGCAGATCGTCGATGCCCGAGATCACGTCGACGGGCTGCTCGAGGCGATGCTCGCGGTCACGTCAGGACTCGACCTCGACGACACGCTTCGCACCATCGTCCATGCCGCGATCAATCTCGTGGATGCCCGCTACGGCGCGCTGGGGGTGCTCGCCCCGGGTGAGGGCTTGAGTGAGTTCGTCTTCGAGGGCATCGACGAGGAGACACGCGAACGTATCGGCGACCTGCCCCGGGGTCACGGGGTCCTCGGGTTCCTCATCACCAATCCGAAGCCGGTCCGGTTGGAGGACCTGTCACATCACTCTGCCTCGGTAGGATTCCCCGACCACCATCCGCCGATGAAAACCTTTCTGGGAGTGCCCATTCAGATCCGAGACGAGGTGTTCGGGAATCTGTATCTCACCGAGAAGGCGAACGGTGCACAGTTCACCGAGGACGACGAGGTTCTTCTCCGCGCACTCGCGGCCGCCGCCGGGATCGCCATCGAGAACGCCCGCCTGTACGAGGAGTCCCGGACGAGGCAAGCCTGGCTCGAGGCGACACGTGAGATAGCGACCGAACTACTCGCGGGCAGCGAGACGGCGGAAGTGCTGCGGGTGATCGCCGACGACGCGCTTGCCCTCACCGGCGCCGACAGTGCTTTCCTCGCGGTGCCGGACGATCCCGACATCCCGTCGGACGAGGTCACCGAACTCGTGGTGACGGCATCGGCGGGGACGGTGTCGGATCGCATCATCGGCCGGACGATCCCGGTCGACAGATCCACGTCCGGTGAGGCTTTCCGCGAGCGGACACCGCTTCGCGTCACCGCGCTGGCGTTCGACCCCGGGTTCGAGACGGGAACCCGGTTCGGTCCGGCGCTGGCGCTGCCGCTGCGCGCCGCGCAATCGGTGGCAGGAGTGCTGGTGACGCTCCGTCACGTCGACGCGTCGCCGTTCACCGATGACCAGCTGGCGTTGATGTCGGGGTTCGCGGACCAGGCGGCCGTCGCGCTGCAACTCGCCAACAGTCAACGCCGAATGCGTGAGCTCGACGTCCTGTCCGATCGCGATCGCATCGCGCGCGACCTCCACGACCACGTCATCCAGCGACTCTTCGCGGTTGGCCTGTCACTGCAGAGCACCTTGCAGAGGGCGAAGGCTCCTGTTGTCAAGCAGCGGCTCGAACAGTCGATCGACGACCTTCACGACATCGTGCGTGATATCCGTACCGCCATCTTCGACCTTCACGGCGGTTCGGGTGGTATGACCCAGTTGCGGCGGCGGTTGCACGAGATCGTCGCCGAGACCACCGCGGATTCCGGGCTACGCACGACCGTGCACATGTCCGGGCCACTGTCCGTCATCGACGCCGCGCTCGGCGAACATGCCGAGGCTGTCCTGCGTGAGGCGTTGAGCAACGCGGTACGGCATGCAGGAGCCGACACGGTCACGGTCAGCATCTCCGTCTACGACGATCTCGCCATCGAGGTCGCGGACGACGGCAAAGGTTTCGTGGAGAACGTCGTCACCAGTGGGTTGGAAAACCTGGCTGCCCGGGCGCGGGAAGTGAACGGGCACTTCACCATCGACACAACCCTCGGTGGCGGAACCACTCTCCGGTGGTCGGCTCCGCTGCCGTGAGCCGGGATCGGCTCGCCCCGCCCACGAAGGTGGGGACCTTCTCCCCTACGCGGCCGACGGGCGCACCGTCACGATGAGAGGTAGCGGCAACTTCTGCCGCGCGCTTCCTCGAGGAGAAGACCATGACCGCGCGCCGCCCGATCGTTGTCGGAACCGATGGGTCACCGTCATCGCTCCAGGCGGTTGCGTGGGCCGCACAGGAGGCGGCGTTGCGGAACTCCCCGCTGTCGCTGATCGCGACCACGTTCGTCCCCGGCGCCTACGGTGTCCCGATCGGCATGCCGGAGAGCTTCTTCGACGACGAGGAACGCAACGGGAAGAACCGGCTGGCTGCCGCAGCGGAGATCGCCGCCCGAACGGTTCCCAGGCATTCCCTCGACATTCACACCACGCTCTGCACCGGAACGCCGGCCGGGGAACTCCTCGAAAGGTCGAAATCCGCAGCGATGGTCGTCGTCGGCTCGAACCGGCAGGGAATCGTCGAGCGCGGCTTCGTGGGATCGGTCAGCGCCGCGGTCGCCACCCACGCACCGTGCCCGGTCGCGGTCATCCGCGGCCTACCCGATTCCGACGTCACCCGACTCGAGGGCCCCGTCGTCGTGGGCGTGGACGGGTCGGCACACAGCGAGCCCGCCATCTCGGTGGCCTTCGAGGAGGCCGATCTGCGGCAGTGCGAACTCACGGCCGTTCACGCCTGGTCCGACGTCGACCTCCCCGTGCACTACGCGGGCGGTAGCGTTTCCGGGTGGAAGAAGATCGTCACCCAGGAAACGGCCCTCCTGTCGGAGAGTCTCGCCGGCCGGGCCGAGGATTTCCCCGACGTCAAGGTTCGGACGATGGTCGTCATGGACCGACCGGTACGCAATCTTCGCGAACAAGCCGACAACGCACGACTTCTCGTCGTCGGTAGTCGCGGACGCGGCGGATTCACCAGCATGCTGTTGGGATCCACGAGCCGCGCCCTGATGCACTCGGTGCGCTGCCCGCTCCTCATCGTTCGGTAGGGAGTCACTGTCCGAAGGGGGTCATGGAGGCTTGAATGAATTCCGACGGCCGACGACGGAGGTGACGGTGAATGAAGGCTCGGAGGCCACACGCGGTCACCACGGGCGTCGTCGTGCGCTCCCTTCGCCCCACCGACAGAACCGACGTGCAGGATCTGCACGAGCGGATGGACCAGCACGACGCCTACCTGAGGTTCTTCGGAGCCCGTCCGAAGCATCTCGAGGATCTGGCCGAGTCACTGTGCCGGCAAGACCCCGGGCGTTGCGCACTGGGTGCCTTCATCGGCGGCATCCTGGTCGGAGTCGCGAACTACGTGAGCCCGGCCGACCAGTCGGAAAACGACTCTCCGTTGGTCGAATTCGCGCTGGTGGTCGATCACGAGTACCAATCGCACGGAATCGGAACGATGCTGTTGACGCGGCTCGTCGACGCAGCGCGGGCGCACGGCATCGACAGGATGACGGCGGAGGTGCTGGCGCAGAACACCTTGATGCTCGAGGTGATCCGAGACCGGGGGTGGGCACCGGACGTCGCCGCCACGACCCGCCACAACATCGCGGCCGCGGAACGCAGGATCCTGCTCGACGCAGCGAGATCAGATTTGCGAACGTCGGCGGATGGGGACCGCCGAGGAGGAACCCGATGAGCGAACCGTCACCGTGCACCGTCCCGGTCCCGGTGGCACCGACACTGTGACTGCCGATGGTCGTGTGGCACACGCGTGACTATCCGACGGTGGTGCCGGCAGCGGATCCGTCGGTGAGCAGGGCGTAGAACCGCTCGACGTCGGCTCGCCAGCACAGGGCGGTGCCGGGTGCCTGCAGCATCGCCGCCCCCGCCGCGACGCCGTACCGAGTCGCTCAACGACCGACCGCACGCCAGGCCACCCACCACACCGGCGACCATGCTGTCGCCCGCTCCGACACCGCTGACCACGGGGACTTCGACCGACGGGAAATACTCGTCGCGGTCCCGCGTGACCAGCAGGGCGCCTTCGGCACCGAGGGAGAGGACCACGACCTCACAGACCCCCCGGTCGATGACCTCCCGAGCCGCAGCCACCTGGTCGTCGATCACAAACAACTCCCGCCCCGTCCAGTCCCGAAGTTCGCGAATGCTGGGTTTGACGAGAAAGACCCCGCCCCCGAAGCTGTCTCAGGGCCGGACCGGAAGTATCCACGATCACTCGCGCACCGAGCTCGCCTACGACGTCCGCCACCTGCTGGCCACGTAGTCGGCCCCTGACGCGACCTCGGTGACGAGGTCGAGACAGGCCATCTGTTCCCTCGCGGTCACTGTCGGTCCCGGCAGGACGAATCGGTACTGCAGACCCGGACACCGACGTGATGCCGTTACGTACGAGATGTTCCGCGAGAGCGGGATTGGTCGACACCGCCTGCCCGCACAGGGAGGTGGTGAGGCCCGCGCGGGTGGCACGCTCGATGATGACGTCGATGGCGTCGAGCACGGCGGGGTCCATGGTGTCGAACAGATCCCGGCAGATCTCGGAATCCCGATCGACTCCGAGAACGAGCTGAGTGAGGCCGCCAGTACCGAAGCTGCACGACCACGCTGAAGCGGTACCCCGCCGTGTCGAAGTGGTGTCCCGGCCCCGGGAGCCCTTCGGTTCCAGTGCGGTGGGAAGGACCTGACCGCTTCCGGTGTCAGGGGTGTTCCCTGTACAGCGCGGCGCCGGCGGTGACCCCCGCACCCACGGCGATGATCAGGACTCGATTCCCGGCCGGGATGCCACCCGTCCGGCGGTCCAGGGCTGCCACGAGGGACGCGGTATGCATCCGTTCGTCATCCGCGACCACGATCCGCGGCACGGGGACGCCCAGGTGCTCGGCGAGCGTCGCGCGGAACTTCCGCCGGGCGGGAGCGGCCACGATCAAATCGACATCGGCGAGGTCGAGGGAGGATGCCTCCAGGCATTCCCGCGCCGCCTGCGCTCCGGCGGTCGCGAATCGCTCGTCCATCGAATCCGACTCCCGGAACCGCAGTACGTTCCGGGAATCCTCGAGTCCGACGGTGGCACAGAAGCTTTCACCGGCATCGGAGCAATTCACCCAATGGACGGGCCCCAGGCCGAATTCGTCGTCGGTCCAGCGGCAGAGGATGGCTCCACCCGTCGGCGCAAACGGAAAGTGCTCGCTCATCCCACGTCCGGGATCGGCATCACTGGCAACCACCAGCGCCCAGTCGATCGTGTGCGACCGCAGGAATCCGTCGACGATCTGCAGACCGTTGAGAGCCCCACAGGATCCGTTTGCGACATCGAAGGAAAAGGTCCCGTGCGTGTCGTCGTGGGGGTCCTCCGGGTGGGCACCGATATCTTCCTGGATGAGCGCCGCGAGGGCGGGCTCTCCCAGATTCCGGTCGCGGTACAACCCGACGTTGACGAGCAGGTCCAGGTCATCGGCATTCCGACCGGCCCGTTCGAGGCAGGTCTGGGCGGCCGACACCGCGAGATGCAATGCACTGTGGCGGGTACGCCAGCCGCCTCGTGTGACGTCGAGCCGATCAATGACTGTGCCCATAGCGTGCCACCAATTCCTCGTCCAGGGTCAACAGAACGACGCCGATCTCCAAACCCGATGCGAGGGCGATCAACGCCACGGTCTCACCCGCTTGGATGCGGCCTGCTTCGAGTTCCTCGACGAGCGCGACGGTGTGGGTCGTCGAGGCCGTATTTCCGTAGCGGTCGACGGTGATGACCGCGTCGTGCCGTGGAGAATCGCCCAGCGTGGCGGTCACCTCGGCCATCCCTTTGCGGATCGCCCGCGCCGAGGTTTGGTGTGTGATCACGTGATCGATGTCGTGGAGGGAGATCCCGGCGGCGTCGAGCACCTCGTGCAACAACAGCGGGGTGTCCGCGATCGCTGCCCGCTGGATCCCCCGCGAGTTGGTAAACATCCGGGCGCCGGGGTCGCCGCCCTTCGGGTACGCGAGACAGAGCCGACTGTAGTCGGCGACGGTGGTGAATCCGGCCAAACCGATCCCGGCCGATCCGGCAGGGGCACGTTCGAGGAGCAGCGCGGCCCCGGCGTCCCCGAGCGTGAGGCACGCAAGCTCCTTGCTCATGATGTTCCGGATGTGCTGGGCAGCATTCTGTCCGAGCTGCGAAATGTACTCACCACTGACGACAAGTGCCCGTTCGACGATTCCCTGACGGATCCAGTTGTTCATCACCGTCACACCGGTCAACATGCCGGCGCACGCGTTCGAGAGATCGAAGGTCATCGCCCCCGGCGCGCCGATCGCCTGGGCGACCGCACTACTCATCGTCGGTTCCAGCCATTGGGTGAGACCGCCGTGAAACTTGGTGATGCTGCAACTGACCACCACATCGATCGACCCGGCGTCCCGGTTCGACCGTTCCAGGCAATCCAGTGCCGCCGAGATCGCCAGTGTGTAGGAGTCCTCGTCCCCCACCGACACCCGGCGCTCGCGGATCCCGGTGAGCCGCTCGAGGTCGATGTGAGTCGAGTGCCGGGTGGTCGACATCAGGTCCGTGGTCGTGAGATGTGTCGTGGGTAGATGCCGTCCGGCCCCGGCGAGACGAGTAGCGAACGGCATTCGCAGGTCGTCGTTCTCGGTCTCCATGACCAGCCAACGCTTGACCATTCTCTTCACCTCCGTGCTCACTCCACGATCGCGCACCGGCGATCTCGTCACCAGGGCATTTGGACCCTTCCGGGGGATCGTTCGAGGAATGCGACGAGGTGAGGCCCTAGGACATGTCTCCTAATAGTTTGAGCCACTCGACGATGCCGGCGAGCAGGAAT
>NZ_JASHKX010000022.1:0-112097 GCF_030058635.1 Rhodococcus sp. IEGM 1305 | reverse complement strand
CACCGGCGGCTGGAAATGCGGATCCCCCGACTCCCGCATCTGCTCCTCGTACACCGCCTCCGCCGGATACACATGCGAATCCATGAACTCCAGCAGATCGGTCTGGTATTGCCGGGCGCGATCGGATAAGTCGAACAGCGACATGCGGACTCCTCGTGCGGTCGGGTCAGGACGGCTGGGCGAGGAGCGAGGCCTGGTAGCGGCGCATTCCCCGGATCCATCGGTCGTAGTCGGTGCCCTTGTGCCGATACATCTCCAGCACTTCGGGGTGCGGAAGGATCAGGAACTGTTCGGCTTCCATTGCGGCGAGCACGCATTCGGCCACCTCGGACGGTTCGAGCACCGAACCCGCGGTGATGACGGCGCGTGCGGCGGTGGCCGACAGGGCGGCGTCGTCGGTGAGCAGCTTGGTGTTGACGCCCATCGGGCACAGGCAACTGACGCGGACGCCCTTGTCGCCGTACGTGACGGACAGCCATTCAGCGAATCCGACGGCGGCATGTTTGGTCACCGAGTAGGGGGCGGAACCGATCTGGGTAAGCAGCCCGGCGGCCGAGGCCGTGCTGACGAAGTAACCCTCACCGCGCTCGATCCAGCCGGGGACCAGGCGGCGTGCGGCCCGGATGTGCGCTCGGACGTTCACGTCGAGGGCAAGGTCCCACACCGCATCGTCGGGTTCGAGGCCCTCCCCGGCCGCGACACCCGCGTTGGCGAAGTAGAGGTCGACGGGGCCGAACGCCTCCTCCGCGGCGTCGATGACCGAGCCGATCTGCGCGTCCTCGGACGCATCGGCACCGCGGGCGATCGAGGCCCCCGGACGCGTCGCGTTGATCCGGTCCGACACCGCCTGGGCCGATGCGGCATCGAGATCGGTGACGACTACCCGGGCCCGCTCGGCGGCAAGCCGCTCCGCGAGCGCACCGCCGATTCCACCTCCGCCACCGGTGACGATGGCGACCTTCTGCGCAACCTGCACGAGATTCCTCCCTCGAGGGGACACGGACGTGGCCCCAGTCTTCCACAGAAAACACCTGAACCCGGTGTCGGATTCAGTTTCGTCGACCTGGGTACCCCACGCGCGCACGCCGTCGGAGAGAGCTCAGCTCCGCTCGGGGAACCTCAGCCCGTTTGCCCAGATGCGCGTCGTGGTGAACACGACGTCGTCGAAGTCGACGGGAGTGCCGTCGGTCCCGTTCACGCTGGCCACGAACACGTTGTACGCCAGCCGGCTGACCATCCCCGACAACGCCCGCGACGCCAGCATCGGGTCGAGTTCCTTATCTGCGATGCCCCGCGCCTGCAGTTCCGCGATGCCCCGCGCGTTGCGCGCGATGAACGCGTCGGCCCGCTGACGCCGCAGGTCCGCGAACGCTGGGTCGATGTGCGCGACCTGCTCCAGCAGCCCCATCAACTTGGCGTTACGCCGGTAGGCCTCCAGGTAGGCGCGGTTACTCGCCTCCAGGACGGCGTATGGGTCGTCGGTGTCCTGCACCCGTTTCATGCCCGGGTGCATCATTTCTTCCTGCGCCACCTCCAGTACGGCGGCGAACACCTGCTCCTTGTTGTCGAAGTATGTGTAGAACGACCCCGTCGAGCAGTTGGCTTCCTTCGTGATATCGGTGAGCCTGGCATCGAGGTACCCGGACCGCTCGAACACCGTCCGCGCGGCCGCCACCAACGCCGCGCGCGTGCGTGCACCACGCGGGGTCGCCGGAGGCTCCCGCAACAGATCGGTGGCCGCCATCGACGGGGCGGGCTGGTCGTCCCACTCTTCATGGACGGTGCGCGTGGTCATTTCCTACTTATACGCCAGCACAGCAGCCCCGCCCAACCCGACGCTCAGGTGATGGTGATGCCGCCGTCCACCGCGATCGTCTGACCGGTGACGTACGCGGCAGCGTCCGAAGCGAGCCAGACGACGGTCGCGGCCAGCTCCTCCGGGTCACCGAGGCGACCGAGAACGAGCCGCGATTTCATCGATTCGAGGTACCCGTCCTGGTACTGGTCCGTCATCTCCGTCTCGAAGAATCCGGGAGCGATCGCATTCACCCGGATGCCCTTGCGGGCACCCCACTGCTGCGCCAGGTCGCGGGTGAGACCGATGACCCCAGCCTTGCTCGCGGCGTACGCGGCCTGCGGAAGTCCCGCGGTGGTGAGACCGAGCACGCTCGCGATGTTCACGATCGCGCTGCCCGGCTTCATGACCTTGCCCGCCGCCTGCGCCGCCCAGTAGGAACCGTTCAGGTTGATGTCGACGACCTGCCGGAACTGCTCCGGCGTCTCCCGCGTCGCGGGGACTGCCGTACCGACGCCGGCGTTGTTGACGAGCACGTCCACGCGGCCGAACTTCTCCATGGCCGCGTCGATCATGTTCTGCGCCTGAGCCGGGTCGGCGATATCCGTCGCAACGCACAGCGCCTGACGTCCGGCGGCCCGCACCAGTTCGGCGGTCTTCTCGAGACGGTCGGTTCGGCGCGCCGCCAGCACCACGTCGGCGCCGGCCTCCGCCGCGGCCTGCGCGAACGCCACCCCGAGGCCCGACGACGCCCCGGTCACGACGACCACCCGATCGGTCAAGCTGAACTTGTCGAGAACGGACATACGAAGCGACTCCTTTGTCGTCGGGCTAAGGGGTACGGGTTCAGAGGCCGAGGTCGCGGCCGATCAGTTCCTTCATGATCTCGTTGGAACCGGCCCAGATCTTGGTGACACGGGCATCCATCCATGCACGGGCGGCACGGTACTCGGTCATGAATCCGTAGCCACCGTGCAGCTGCACGCAGTGGTCGAGGACCTCGTTCTGCACCTGAGCAGTCCACCACTTGGCCTTGGCTGCGTCCACTGCGGTGAGCTCACCGTCGGCGTGTGCGGCGACGCAGTTGTCGACGTAGGCCTGGGTGACCTCCACACGGGTGACGAGGTCGGCGAGGAGGAACTTGTTCCACTGCAGCGAGCCGATGGACTGGCCGAATGCCTTGCGGTCCTTGGCGTACTGGATCGTCTCCTCGAGGATCGGCGCGGCGTGCGCGATGTTCGAGACGGCTGCACCGACACGCTCCTGCGGCAGCATCTCCATCATGTGGATGAATCCGCGGTCGATCTCACCGATGATGTTCGTCGACGGCACACGCACGTTCTCGAAGAACAGCTCGGCGGTGTCCGACTCGTGCTGGCCGACCTTGTCGAGCTTGCGGCCGCGCTCGAAGCCCTCCATGCCCGTCTCGACGGCGAACAGGGTGATGCCCTTGGACTTCTTCTCGGGACTGGTGCGCGCCGCGACGATCACGAGGTCGGCGTTGTAGCCGTTGGTGATGAACGTCTTGGAACCGTTGATGATCCAGTCGTCGCCGTCCTTGACCGCGGTGGTCTTGAGCGAGGCGAGGTCGGAACCGCCGGAAGGCTCTGTCATGCCGATCGCGGTGAGCAGTTCACCGGTGCAGAACTTGGGCAGCCAGCGCTGCTTCTGCTCCTCGGTCGTGAGCTGCACGAGGTACGGCGCGACGACGTCGGCGTGAATGCCGAAACTCGACGACACGGCGGCACTCGCCCGCGAAAGCTCCTCGGCGAGAACCGCGTTGAACCGGTAGTCGCCGGCCTCGCTTCCGCCGTATGCCTCGGGGACCTCGAGGCCGAGGAATCCGTTGCGGCCCGCTTCGAGCCAGATCTCGCGGTCGATGAAGCGCTGCTCGATGAGCTTGTCGGCCACCGGCAGGAGGTTGCGGTTCACGAACTCCCGGGCCGATTCGCGGAATGCCTCGTGATCGGGGCCGTACAGGGTGCGTCGCATGACCGCTCCTTTGTCGAAATCCAGATGACTGTGTCCACGCTTTCCAGCATGTAAGCGTGTGCTTATTTTCTAAGCGCTTGCTTATACTGATGGCGCGGCGCGGTATTGTCAACAGCCGCGCAGCCGAGGATGGAGAAAGACATGAGCGAATCACCGAACCAGGTGATCAGCCCTTCCAAGGCTGCCGCCCGCATCCGAGCCGCAGCCGTCGACGCATTCGCGACCAGCGGTTACGGGGGCACCACTACCCGCGAGATCGCCGCCCGCCTCGACATGAGCCCCGCCGCGATGTACCCGCACTACCGATCCAAAGAAGAGCTGCTCTTCGCGATCAGTTACGAAGGCCACACCGCGGCACTCGACGTTGTCGTGAGCGCAGACCTCCCCGACGAGGCACCCTCGACGAGGCTGCAGGCGCTGATCGGCGCGTTCGCGAGCTGGCAGGCCACGCACCACGCACAGGCTCGTGTCGTGCAGTACGAGCTCAACGCCCTCACGCCCGAGCACTATCGCGACGTGGTCAAACTGCGCCGTGACATCACCCACATCGTCCGCGCCGTCGTCGACGCAGGGGCAGCATCCGGCGAATTCACGGTCCCCGACGGCGAAGGCGTCACCCTCGCCCTCATGTCTCTGTGCGTCGACATCTGCCGCTGGTTCCCGGCCGGCGCCTACACCGAGCCCGAGGCCGTCGCGGACCTCTACGCCGACCTCGCCATGCGCATGGTGGGTGCTGGCTAGGTATTGCCAAGGTCCCGCGGGGTCGGCTAAACTAGAACATACGTTCGATTCGGGGGAATCGAACGGCAGCCAGGGGGTCGGGGTGGATGCAGCAGCGGTAACCGCATTTCTGGTCGAGTTACCGAAACTCGACCGGGATATCGACGATGCGACGCGCATCGACGTACTTCGCACACTCGAAGAGGTGAAAGCCGCCTGTGCGGGCGTGCAAGCCCGGGTGACCGCAGACCTCGACGCCTCCATCCGCACCGCACGAGCAGACCGCCAAGTGCCATTCGCACATCGAGGGCGCGGTATCGCCAACCAGGTGGCGTTGGCACGACGGGACTCACCGTTTCGAGGTGGCCGTCATCTCGGCATGGCCACCGCTCTTGTCCACGAGATGCCCCGCACCTTGGCGCTGCTCGAACGAGGGGTCCTCAGCGAGTGGCGGGCAACGATCCTCGTCCGCGAAACCGCGTGCCTCACCCGAGAAGACCGCACCGCACTCGATTACCTGCTGTGCGCCGACCCGGCAACATTGGACGGGCTCGGCGACCAGGCGGTGTGCGCGAAAGTTCGCGCGGCCGCTGCAGAAGTCGACGCCGAGGCCATGGTGCGACGGGCCCGCAAGGCGGTATCGGACAGGAGGGTCACCTCCCGGCCCGCACCGGACACCATGGCGTACGTCAGCGCTCTGCTGCCGGTGGCACAGGGGGTCGCGGTGCACGCGACTCTCGCCCGTGACGCCGATTCCATCCTCGCCGCCGGTGACGAGCGAACGCGGTCGCAAATCATGGCCGACCTCCTCGTCTCCCGAGTGACCGGCACGCCCCACACCGCGACGACACCTCCGATCACCGTCAACCTCGTGATATCCGACCGCGCGCTCCTCGACCGAGGGTCCGAGCCCGCCTACGTGCAGGGGTACGGTCCCGTCCCCGCGGCACTCGCGGGGCACTGGATACATGAGGCGGTCCAGGCCACGATCGATCCGGAAACCGGGGACGAGGCGCGGGTGACCCTGCGCCGCCTGTACGCGAACCTGCACTCCGGAGCCCTGACCGCAACCGAGTCCCAGGCCCGCTGCTTCCCCGCCGGGTTGGCGAGGATGATCGATCTGCGCGATCGAACGTGCCGGACACCGTGGTGCGATGCGCCGATCCGGCATCACGACCACATCCAACCCCGCGAATACGAGGGCCCCACCACCGCACACAACGGCGCTGGCCTGTGCGCGGCCTGCAACTACGCCAAACAAGGCGCAGGGTGGAACGCCAAGCCCCACCAACTGCCCGGCGGACTGCACAAGATCGAGATCCACACCCCCACCGGACACCGGTACCGATCAACCGCACCACCACTACCGAAACCGTTGCCGTTCCGTGAGGTTCAAATCAGCTCACCAGTGGAACGCATCCTGATCGAATACCTCCACGCGGCCTGAACATCGGGTCGCTGCACACTAGACCGAGTGACACACCCGTGCGGTAGCATCTCCGCACGCGGCCGTGGGGGTCCTGTCGAGTACTGGGGGGATGGGGATGAGCAAAACACTGCGTCTGGAAGATGACGCAATCCAACGATGCGTGGGCATCTGCAACACGATGATCGAGCAGCTCGATGACGCGCTCAAGAAGGCAAACCAACTGAGCAAAGTCTCGGGCTTCGGTGGGTTCGACTCTGCAGTCGAACTGCAAGGCAAGTACCAAGACAAGCTCAACGGCGGCACTGGATCGGGCTCGGTAGTCGAGAGGCTCCGACAATTCCGCGACACCGTAATGGTAGTGCGCGACACCTTCGCGGCCGGTGGTGATGCGTTTGCGGACACCGATAGCGCAATCCGGACTGCCCTTAGTTCGGTTCAAGGAGAGGTCAGCTGATGGCCCCGTCGGCTATTCGGATCACGGTCGCGCTGGCAGCTATCGCATTGGCCGGCTGCAGCAGTCAGGCTGAGACCGGGCAAACCGAACATACAGGTTCCGCGTCGACGACCACGCGAGTACCGAGACACATCGACAAATCCGACCGACCTCAAGTTTCATTTGACCCTTGCCTCGACGTTCCCGATGCCGCGCTTATCGAGGCGGGTTATGACCCGAAGAGCGAACAGAACGCCGACTTCACGCCCGACTCCTACACCTTCCTGGGCTGTAGCTACGACACACCGCAAAGGCGCTACGGCTTGAACGTCCTCTCGGGAAACATCACCTTCGATGAAGAACGAGAAAAGACAAAGTCCTACGCGACCACTACCGAGATCCACGGGCGGCGAGCGCTACTCGAGTGGGAACCCCAAAAAAGTGACGAATGCGCAGTTTCCGTGGAGACCCCCGACGGAGTCCTAATCGTCTCGCGTCTAATTCTCAAAGACACCCCAGGGCCCTCCCCACAGACGGAATGGTGCGCAGGACTCGAGGACACCGCCCGGATCATTGAGCCGTTTATCCCGAAGGGGGATTGACCGATGGCACCGCAGGACCCCCTCGCCCCCTTCTTCGATGCCGTGCTGCCCAATGGGGCCGGCGATCAGCACCGCAGCAAGCTGCAGAGGTCGGCGGAGCAGCTTGGATCGGATGCGATCGATCCGCCTTACATCACCACGATGGAGAGTTTCGAGGGCTGGCAACACTCGGAGATTTATGCGAAGACCCGGGATATGGATCCGAGCATCATCGGGGATCTCGCTCAGGCTTGCCATGCCATCGTCGGCTCACTACCCATCGGGTTCGGGTTTGCCCTGCTCAAGAACACGATTGCCGAAAAGTGGGAGGGCGCGGCCGCCGACGCGGCACTCGCGGCGACGGATACCCTAGCGGGTGCGAGTGACCAGTTGACCTCGGGCGTTCAAGCAATTGGCGTGAAGCTCGACATTCTCAGCAGTGCTGCGCAGGACGTGAAAAACAGCATCCCCGCACCGATGTCGGAGCAACCCCTCAGCCTTCTTCCCCTCACACCTACTGCCGCAGAGGCTCAGGAAGCAGCGCGGGATGCGGCGAGGGAAGAGGCCATTCGGAAGCTGCAGAACATCTACGTCCCGAATTACCAAGACGTGGGCACGAATGTGCCGGTCCTTCCTGCGCCACACTCACCCAACGGCAGGATCGATTCCGTCGATCCGAACTTCACTGTGCCGAACTCGGGCAGTCCCGGTTCCTGGGGCACAACCGACAGCAATACCTCCTCTGCGTCGGGCGAGGGCGATTCGTCGGCGAACGGGGAGAACCCGGCGGACATGGATTCCGCAGGGGATGATGCCGCGGCTACGTCCGCAGCGAATGCCGAAGCCGCTGCCAGTATGGGCGCCGGGGCTGGATCCGGCTCGGCCGCACAGACTGCCGCTGCGAATGCGCAGAATGCGGCCGGCGCGGGTTCGCAGTCGGGCACGGGCGCGGGCGCCGCGGGTTATGGCGGCGGACTCGTCGGAGGTTCGGGGTCCGGTGCCGGCGGATCGGGCGTGGGGGGTTCGGCGTCGAGCGCGCGCCGGAAGAATGACAAGCGCGAGTCCGAGTCCAACTCGAGCGGTGTGGTTCCGGGTGGCCCGATCCCGTCCGGTGGCGCCGCGGCCGGCGCAGGGGCGGCTGCCGCTGCTGCAGCGGCGACCCCGGTGAAACCGAGCATGAGTCGTCCCGGAATGGGTATGGCACCCGGGATGATGGGTGCACCCGGTCGAGCAGGCGGCAACGGCGATGGCGACACGGAGCATCAGACGCCGAGCTACCTCATCACCGTCGACAACGGCAACGAACTGATCGGCACACTCGACCCCGTCGCACCCCCGGTGATCGGCGCATGAACTGGCGGCTGACGTCAGCCCAGTTCATGTGCCTTTGGGAGGCAACCGATCTCGACCGGATGCCGTACCCGCTGCAATACCGGTCCGCGGCCGCGACGGAAGACCAGTACGCCCTCCAGCAACGCGAGTTGGAGCAGTGGCGGACCGCGCTCGACGAACCGAAACTGGTCGCCGCGATCCAGGCGCTCCGGGATCCGCACTTGTCCGTCACGGTGCTCGCCCCCTCCCCCGAACTCGAGTCGGGGCTTCGCCGGAGGGGCAGCATCCGTGGCAGGGTCGCTGTCGTCGCCGAACAGTTGCGCGGCGCACCGGGCCGCGGCGACATCCGGATCGACGCCGGCACCGCGGGCGTCGATTGGCTGACCACCCAACTCCTGAAAGACCTGCCCGGCTGCGCGCCCGGACGGACCCCGTCGCTGACCGCGCACCCCGACGACCTCGAGAACCGAAGCAGCGGTACTTCCGTCCTGCAGAACGCCCGAGCCTCCGACGGCACTCTTCTGCGAAGGATCGTGGGCCGGCCACGGACCGGAATCGGGTATATCTGCATCCGGGGTGCTCGCAACGGGCTCGACGAGCCCGTTCTGGGTGAACTGACCTGGATCGACGTCGAAGCGGACGGCCGGTACCTCTATCACCAGGACGACCGCGTTCACCTGCGGTCCGCGACAGTCCGGTTGGTTCGCGACGAGCTGTCGAAACGCGTGTCGGCGGCCCTCGCCAACCCTTCGCCGACCCGCGGCTGAGCGTTACCCTTGTCCCATGACCGATCGGGACAGGGACGGGACTGGGAAACCCCTCAACGCGCGCCCCCGCGATGAGCTCGGCCGACCCCTGCCGCACGACGCCGAGGGGGTGCCGCGTATCCCCGACGACCTCCGATTACCACCCGACGAGGCGATCACCGAGGCTCAGCGGCTACTCGACCACGGCATGCCGTTCCATGCCCACGAGATCCTCGAGGGCACGTGGAAGATCGCCCCCGAGGACGAGCGGGAACTGTGGCAGGGGCTCGCCCAGCTCGCGGTGGGTCTCACCCATCTGATGCGGGGCAACAAGACCGGTGCGCGGTCACTGCTGCGCCAAGGCCACGACCGGATCCGGCATTACGAGGTGGAGGCGCCGCACGGCCTCGACATCGCCGGCCTCCTGACGTGGTCGGAACACCTCACGGACGAGATCGATCGCGTCGACCCGCTGCCGGCGACGCCCGTACCCCGATTGAGAATCCCCTGATGACTCTGCTTCCCATGTTCCCGCTGGGCTCGACGATGCTGCCCGGTCAGCAGCTCCCCCTCCACGTGTTCGAACCCCGCTACCAGGAACTGGTCCGCGACTGCCTGGACGCACCGGACGGTCCCCGTTTCGGGGTCGTTCTCATTGCCCGCGGCAACGAGGTGGGCGGCGGCGATGTCCGCCACGACGTCGGTACCATCGCGCGGATCGAGTCGCACGCGTCGATCGGCGACGGGCGGTACGAGCTGTTCTGCCGCACGGAGGAACGGATCAAGGTGTCGAAGTGGTTGCCCGACAACCCGTATCCGATCGCCGAGGTGGATGTGTGGCCGGACGAGAACACCGGCACCCAGACAGCGGATTACGAATTCCCGTCCCTCATCGAGAGACTCGAATTCCTGTACGGCCTCCTCCGCCGTCTCGCGACGGAGACCGGCAACGTCCCGCCCGACGTTCCCGTCATCGGCGGTTTCCGCGGGTCGCTCGGCACGAGGCTCTACGAGATCGCCACCTACATTCCGATGGGGGACGCCGACCGCCTGCAGATCCTCGCTGCGGCCGGCGCGGACGAACGCCTGCGGGAGGTGTCCGAGGCGATCGAGAACGCCATCGAAATGGTCCAGTTCCGGCTGATGTGACCTAGCCCTCCCCGGGGTTGGTCAAGAGCACTCCGGGAAGGGTGTAGTGTTGTCAATGCAACGCGGGGTGGAGCAGCTCGGTAGCTCGCTGGGCTCATAACCCAGAGGTCGCAGGTTCAAATCCTGTCCCCGCTACCACTGGAAACGGCTCCGGAGATTCAATTCTCCGGAGCCGTTTTTCGTTGTTCCACATCCTCCAGGACTAGAACGTATTCTCGTACGTGAGGCCTCAGGAGGGACAGTGCAGCTCGCCGACGTCGATCTCTACAACCCGGACACCTTCGCGAAGGGCGTGCCCCACGAGATGTTCGCCGTATTGCGGCGGGAGGCCCCGGTCTACCGGCACCTCGACGAGCGCGGCGACCCGTTCTGGTGCGTCACCCGGCATGCCGACATCGTGACGGTGAACCGGGACGCCGAGACGTACTCGTCGTGGCGGGGTGCCACCTACATCGACGACCTGAGCTCGGACGACCTGGCGGGTCAGCAGCTGATGATGCTGAACATGGACCCACCGGACCACACGGTGCTGCGGAAGATCGTGAGCAAGGGTTTCACGCCCCGCCGCATCGGCCAGCTGCACGAGATTCTCGCGCGTCGGGCCACGACCATCGTCGACGCGGTGATCGAGCGCGGCGAGTGCGACTTCGTCGTCGATGTCGCCTCCGAACTCCCACTTCAGGCGATCGCCGATTTCCTGGGGGTGCCCCAGGAAGATCGCAAGCTGATCTTCGATCTAACTAATCAGATGATCGGCTCGTCCGACCCGGAATTCCATCTCGAGGAAGGGCAGGAACGGGCGGCGGCGGCCCAGATGTTCGCGTACAGCCTGGAGATGTTCGAGGACCGCAAGAAGCACCCGCGCGACGACATCGCGACAGCTCTCATCCAGGCCGATGTACACGGCGAGAAGCTGGGCGAACTGGATTTCAACATGTTCTTCATGCTCCTCGCGGTCGCGGGTAACGAGACCACCCGCAACGCCATCTCACACACCCAGCTGGCACTGATGGAGAATCCCGAGGAGCGCAGGAAGGTTCTCGAGGATCCGTCCAAGCTCGACGCTCTGATCGAGGAGGGGTTGCGCTGGGCCACACCCGTCATGCAGTTCCGCCGGACCGCGACCACGGACACCGTGCTGCACGACGTCGAGATCTCCGAGGGAGACCGCGTGGTCATCTGGCACATGTCGGGAAACCGCGACGAGGCCGTGTTCGACGACCCCTACACGTTCGACATCGACCGGCCCACCGGCCACTATTCCCAGCACATTGCGTTCGGCGGCGGTGGTCACCATTTCTGCCTCGGCGCCAACCTTGCTCGCGCGGAGATGAAGGTGATGCTGAGCGAGATTCTGCGTCGTATGCCCGATATGGAACAGACGGCACCGGCGCAGCGCCTGCGCTCCAACTTCATCAACGGGCTCAAGCACCTGCCGGTGTCGTTCACGCCCTCGTCCCTCTGAGCGGAGCGCCGCCTTTTCTGACAGCCTGGTCGGGTGAACAACGTCGACGCAGTGGTCATCGGATCCGGTCCCAACGGACTCGTCGCTGCCGCGACCCTGGCGGATGCGGGCTGGGACGTCGCGGTCGTGGAGGCGCAGCCGACGCCCGGCGGTGCGGTGAGGTCGGCGGAACTCGTCCCGGGCTTCACGTCGGACCTGTTCAGCGCGTTCTATCCCCTGTCCACCGTGTCGCCGGCGCTCCGCGGTCTCGATCTCGAGTCGCACGGTCTTCGGTGGAGTCACGCGCCCAGCGCGCTCGGGCACGCCCGCTCGGCCGCCGACGAGGACGCGCCGGTGATCCATCCCGACCCCGCGGATACGGCCGCCGACCTCGAACGCCGTCAACCTGGTGACGGCGCCGCGTGGACGGCGCTCGTCGAGCAGTGGCACGACATCAAGGAACCGCTGCTGAGCACCCTGTTCAGCCCGTTCCCGCCCGTGCGTGGCCCGAGCCGACTGCTGCGACAGCTGGGGACCGCCGAGTCGTTGCGGCTGGCCCGATTCCTCCTCCTGCCCGCACGGCGGATGGCCCATGAACTGTTCCGCAGCGAGGCGGCACGACTTCTGTTGCTGGGTAACGCGATGCACGCCGACACCCCTCCGGACGCACCGGGCAGCGGTGTCATGGGTTACATCCTGACGATGCTCGCCCAGGACGGCGGTTACCCCGTTCCGGTGGGCGGCGCGGGCGAGTTGTCGGCCGCGATGGTGCGCCGGGCCGAGCACGCGGGTGCGCGCTTCTATTACGGCGACGCCGTGACCGGCATCGACGTCCGGTCGGGTCGCGCCGTGGGGGTGCGGACGGCGTCGGGTGGCCGTTACACGGCACGTCGGGCGGTGATCGCCGACGTCTCTGCGCCCGCGCTGTACGGGTCGCTGCTTCCCGACCACGCCGTCCCCGCCCGCGTGCGGGCCGACCTCGCGCACTTCGAGTGGGACACGCCGGTCCTGAAGGTCAATTACGCCTTGTCGCAGAAGATTCCGTGGCGTTCGCCCAGCCTGCGCGGTGCGGGCACCGTCCACCTGGGCGCCGACGACAACGGACTCGTCCACTGGATGGCCGACCTGACCACCGGCACCGTCCCGTCCAGCCCGTTCCTGCTGTTCGGGCAGATGACGACCGCGGATCCCACCAGGTCGGCGGAGGGCACCGAAAGCGCCTGGGCGTACACGCATCTACCGCGCGACATCACCGACGACGCGTCCGCCGATCTGCTGGCCGCGCGAGTCGACGAGGTCCTCGAGGCGCACGCACCGGGTTTCTCGGAGCGGGTCGTCGGACGGGTCGTCCAGCGCCCGTCGGATCTCGAGGCGGCCGACGCGAATCTCGTGGGCGGTGCCGTCAACGGCGGGACGGCGCAACTCCATCAGCAGCTGATCTTCCGCCCGGGGCCGGGCACGTCCCGTTCGGAGACGCCGGTTCAGGGCCTGTACCTGGGAAGCGCCTCCGCGCACCCGGGTGGCGGCGTACACGGGGTGTCGGGCCTGAACGCCGCCCGCGCCGCGCTGGGCGAGGGCGGACCGCGCGGGTGGCTGCGGCGGCGCACGTCGCGCGCCGTGATCGACCTGTTGTCGAAGGGACCGATACCCTAATTTGTCCCGTGCCGGGGTACCACACCGTGCAATGATCTGAGTCGTCGAATTCGGACCACGAAGGGGCATCATGCAGCATCGAGAATCATCCTTCGCCGGCGTCGGCGGAATTCCCATCGTCTACGACGTGTGGCTCCCCGAGCGGCGCCCGCGCGGCGTGCTGGTTCTGTGCCACGGCTTCGGGGAGCATGCCCGGCGCTACGACCATGTGATCGAACGGCTCGGGGAACTCGACCTCGCGATCTACGCGCCCGACCACCGTGGGCACGGGCGGTCGGGCGGCAAACGGGTCCATCTCAAGGACTGGAGCGAGTTCACCGACGACCTGCACCAGTTGTTCGGCATCGCGTCGACGGACTGGCCCGGCACCGACCGGTTCCTCATCGGGCACAGCATGGGCGGTTCCATCGCGCTGACCTACGCACTCGACCACCAGCAGGACCTGAAGGCACTCATGCTGTCCGGGCCTGCGGTCGACGTGACGAGCGGCACGCCGCGCATCGTGGTCGAGATCGGCAAGCTGGTGGGTCGCTTCCTTCCCGGAGTGCCCGTCGAGTCGCTCGACGCGAAACTGGTCTCCCGCGATCCTGCGGTCGTGTCGGCTTACGAGGACGATCCCCTCGTCCACCACGGGAAGGTGCCTGCCGGGATTGCGCGCGGAATGATCCTCGCCGCCGAACGGTTGCCGGAACGTCTGCCGTCGCTGACGATTCCCCTGCTTCTCCAGCACGGCCAGGACGACGGACTCGCGAGTGTGCACGGCACGGAACTGATCGCGGAGTACGTCGGTTCGGAGGATCTCACGGTGGAAATCTACGAAAACCTGTTCCACGAGGTGTTCAACGAACCGGAGAACGAGGAGGTACTCGACGACCTCGTCGAGTGGTTGCGGCCGCGCGTACAGGCCTGACTTCGTCGGGGGTGTTCTGCACCCCCGGACGATGGATGCCAGGATGGGCTGATGAAACGTCACGTCAGCGCCACTCTCGACATCGAGGTCACCGACGCCACCAGTCTCGAATTCAAGATCGCGGTGGCCCGGACGCCCGGTTCGGAGTTGTCGGAATCGTTGACGTTCGCCCTCGACGGTAACCGTGTCGAGGCACGAGAGATGGTGGCGGAGCACGGTACTCGCGTCCACCTCCTGGACAGCGCACCCGGCTCGCTGCACGTCGAGTACTCGGCTTCCGTTCTGGGTAAGGCCGATTCGCCTCCGGTCACCGACTACGACCTGTCGAAGTATCTGCGCCCGAGCCGATATGCGGAGGCGGACAAGTTCTTCGGCTTCACCGGCGGCGAATTCAATCTGTCCAAGCCGCACTCGGAACTGCTGCAGGACATCACCACCTGGGTGGGATCGCGACTGCTGTACCAGGCGGGTTCGAGCAGATCCACCGACAGCGCCGTCGACACGATGCTGTCCGGGGCGGGCGTGTGCCGTGACTTCGCCCACCTCACGGTAGCGCTTCTGCGGGCCGTCACCATTCCGGCGCGGCTGGTGGCCGTGTACGCGCCGGGGTGCGATCCGATGGACTTCCATGCTGTCGTCGAGGCGTTCGTCGATGACGAATGGCGTGTGGTCGACGCGACCCGACTGGCGCCGCGTTCGGCACTCCTGCGGATCGCGACGGGTCGCGACGCCGCGGACACGGCATTCCTGGACAATCACGGCGGGGCGATCACGCTCGAAAACACCGTGGTGACTGCCGTCGTCGACGGCGAGTTCCCGTATGACGACTATGCGACACCCACCTCACTGACCTGACGGGTCAGGTTGCGTCCGAGAGCCTTTCGGTGAGCACGCCCACCTGAATCTTCTTGGCGTCGGCGTGCACCTCACGGCCGGCGTCGGTGACGTCGACGAACACACCTCGCCGGTCCGCCTCGCACAGCGCCCTCGCGACCAGGCCCGCCTTTTCCAGCCGGGCCACGCTCCGGGACAGGGCGCTGGGGCTGAGGTACATCTCGGCCGCGAGGTCCTGCATCCGGGGCCGCTCGCAGGTGGCGTCCATGAGTCGGTCGAGCGTCTCGAAATCGCTCATGCTCAGACCGTGGGCGTGTTGCATCTCACGATCCAACTCGCAGGCGATGGAGTTGTATCTGCTCGCGAGCAGCCGCCACGTGCCGCGCAGGTCTGCTTCAGAGCTCATGCTCCGCACCTTAGCGCGCGTCCGCAAAAGGTGCAAGCGAATTAAATGCAAACGAAATTAGTGCTTGCGCACTGATTGCACATGCATCTACATTCTCCCTGTGACTATCAGCGACGCCACCCCGGACCTCGCCATCTCGTCGGGCGCCACCGCCACCCCGTCGACCGACCAGGCCTGGACACCCCGCCTCTGGGGCGTCCTGGCCGTGCTGTGCCTCGTCATGTTCCTCGACGGTCTCGACGTCTCGATGGTGGGTGTTGCGTTGCCCTCCATCGGAACCGAGTTGGGGCTGTCCACCACCTCACTCCAATGGATCATCAACGGATACGTACTCGGATTCGGTGGTCTGCTGCTGCTGGGCGGACGCACTGCCGACCTCCTCGGCCGCCGCCGCGTCTTCCTGATCGCACTCACCGTGTTCGCAATCGCGTCCCTGGTCGGCGGACTCGTCGACAACGGCACGCTGCTCATCGCGAGCCGCTTCGTGAAGGGTCTCGCCGCGGCGTTCACCGCACCGACCGCGATGTCCATCCTCACCACCACGTTCAAGGAGGGGCCCGCCCGCAACCGGGCGCTGTCGATCTTCTCCGTCTTCGGAGCCAGCGGCTACTCGTCCGGCCTGATCCTGGGCGGACTGCTGACCAGCGCCGGGTGGCGCTGGACCTTCCTGATGCCGGTGCCGTTCGCGGTCCTCGCCCTGGTCGCGGGCGCCGTCCTGATCCCCCGCGACCGCGCCGCCGACAACGGCGGACACGACATCGTGGGCGCCGCCACGCTGGTGTCGGGAATGCTGCTCGCCGTCTACACCGTCGTGTCGGCACCGGCCCGCGGCTGGGCCGATCCGCTCACGCTGGGCTCGTTCGCTCTGGCCGCAGCCCTGCTGGCGTCGTTCTTCGTCGTGGAGAACCGGGTGGCGCACCCGCTGGTGCGTCTGAGCATCCTCCGGGTCGGCTCGATCGTGCGGGCGAACCTCAGCATCATCGCGCTGTTCGGCTCCTACCTGAGCTTCCAGTTCATGATGACCATCTTCCTGCAGTCGGTGCTCGGATGGTCGCCGCTGGAGATGGCGCTGGGTCTCCTGCCCGCCGGCATCATCGTGGCCTTCGGGTCGCCGTTCGTCGGACGCCTGATCGACGCGTTCGGCACGGCACGCATGATCATCGCGGCACTGACCTCGTTGAGCCTCGGCTACCTGTGGTTCCTCTTCGCAGGGAGCGACCAGCCCCACTACGCGGTCGCGATCCTGCCGAGCGTGCTGCTGCTGGGCGTCGGTTTCGCACTGGGCTTCACGTCGATCATGGCCCAGGCCACGTCGGGCGTCGACGACTCCGAGCAGGGGTTGGCGTCAGGCCTCGTGCAGACGTCCGCGCAGGTCGGTGCCGCGCTCGTGCTGGCACTCACCACCGCACTCGTCACCGCCGGCTCGCACACGGCCGCCGGGATCAGTGGCGCCGGGTTCCACCAGTTCCACTCCGGCCTCGTGCTCGTCACGGGAGTCGCACTGCTGGGACTGCTGATCACGGTGTCACCGCTGCTGCGCAGGGTGCTCAACCCCGCGTGAGACCCGAACGGCAGAACGGGTGGGCACAGGCCCACCCGTTCTGCCGTTCACATCGTTCAGGCCGAGTGCCGCTTCGACTCCGTGAGCGCGCGGGACGCGAAGTCGACGGTGAGTCCGATGATCGTGCGACTCTCCCGCAGCACCTTGCCGATCACAGGGAACGCGTGGATCTGCCCACTCCAGATGTGGGTCTCGATCTGCCGCCCCTCCCGATCGAACCGGTCCGTGATGATCTCCACGTCGGGCCGCATGATCTCGTATTCGGCGGCGGTGAGGAAAACAGGCGGGAACAGTGCCGGGTCCGCGTTCACCGGGGACTGGGCGCCCGGAATCTGATCGGGCCCGGCCAGCCAGCGATCCTTCAGCTTGGCCACCTGCGACATCGGCAGGTAGGCGTCACGTTTCATGAAATCGGGGTCGTGATCCTCGAGGTCGAGGTTGAGCAGCGGGGAGTACCCGATGACGGCCGCCGGGCGGGTGAGGCCCCGCAACGCGGCAACTTCCGCGACCTTCATCGCGAGATATCCACCCGCCGAGTCCCCCGCGACGATCACCCTGCTGGGGTCGTCGCAGACCTTCAGCACCTCGGTGTACGCGGTCATGGCGTCCACCAGCGACGCCCCGATCGCACCCTTGGGAAGCTGCCGGTATTCGACCGAGACGACGGGCGCACCCGAACGTGCGGCGAGCAGTCCGCACAGTGCCCGGTGGGTGGCGAGCCCGCAGAACACGAATCCGCCGCCGTGGAAGTAGAGGATGGTGGCGCCGTCCATCGACGTGACCGTGGGTCGCGGATGGGTGATCTTCTCGCACGGCACCCCGCCGAGCGAGATCGCCTCGATGTCGAGGCCCTTCGGCTTGGGAAGCCGGTCGATCAGCTCGTCGAGGGTCGCCAGCAATTCGATGCCGCGGTCCGTCGTCGGCCATATCGTGAACAGCGGTTTGACGAAAGCCCTGGCAAACCAGAACGTCATGCGCGCCCGGCGACTGACATCCCAGTGCCACACGATCGATTCACGCGTTCGCATACTGCCCTCCGTTGTATCGGACGCTTGTCCAGCCAAGTGGACACCCTAGGGCGATCCGGAGAGAAACGCACGCGAAACTTCTCACGTCCGCTCTCCGAGACCTCCCGCCACGGTAAGTCGAAGTCGCCCGTTGCCGAGCGACTTCGACCGATTTCCGTCCGATTGCGGGAGGTTCACCGAGCCAGTCGCTCCTCCAGCCGAGCGATGATCTCGGTCGCAACCTGGGTGGGCGATCCGCCCACGTCCACCACGATCGCGTCCTCGTCCGGCTCGATCGGTTCGAGCGTCGAGATCTGCGTGTCCAGCAACGACGGGGGCATGAAGTGGTCGAGCCGGGCGGTCAGCCGTTCCCCGATCTGCGCCCGCGACCCGGCGAGATGCACGAAGACGACGTTGTCGCCCCGCAACACGTCGCGGTAGCTGCGCTTCAGCGCCGAGCAGGTGATGACCCCGGGAAGACCGTTCTCGGTGTGTTCTCGAATCCACCCCGCGACGACATCGAGCCACGGCCAGCGGTCCTCGTCGGTCAACGGCTGCCCCGACGCCATCTTCGCGACATTCGCGGGTGGGTGCAGGGCGTCTCCCTCCTGGAGGTCCCAGCCCATGGCGCCGGCGATGATTCCCGCGACCGTCGACTTCCCGGACCCAGACACCCCCATCAGCACCAGGACCGGATCTACCGTCTGCGGCGTGCGTCCTGCAGGTTCGCGCGTACTCACGTGCATCTCACCAACCTCACTCGACATTTCTCAGCCCCCTTTAGATGAATACGCTCAGTGCGAGGACCCCGGCGAGACCGGTGACGGAGATGATGCATTCCATCACCGTCCACGTCTTCAGGTTCTGTACCACCGTGACGCCGAGGTATTCCTTCACCAACCAGAATCCCGCGTCGTTGACGTGCGACAGGAACAGCGAGCCGGAGCCGATCGCCAGCACCATCAGCGAGACGTGCGTGGAGGTCAGTTCGGCGGCGACGGGTGCGAGGATGCCGGAAGCGGTGACGGTCGCGACGGTGGCTGATCCGGTGGCGACGCGGATGAGCACGGCCACGAGCCAGGCGAGGAACAGCACGGGAAGGGCGCTGTCCTTGATCGCGTCGGCGATCACGTCGGCGATGCCGGTGTCGATCAGGACCTGCTTGAATCCGCCGCCGGCGCCGACGATGAGGAGGATTCCGGCGATCGGGGGCAGTGAACTCTCCAGCGAGACGGCGATGGCCTTGCGGTCCATGCCGCCACCGCGGCCGAGAAGCGCCATCCCGGCGAGCACCGCGAGCCCGAGGGCCACGACCGGCGTTCCGAGGAAGTCGAGCAGCGCCTTCGCGGGCGACTCCGAGTCGGCGGCGATGACGTCGGCGACCGCCTTGCCCAGCATCAGGACGACAGGCAACAGGATGGCGGACAGTGTTGCGGCGAAGCTGGGCCGGCGACGCTCGGCGGCGGCTTCGGCGCCTTCCCGGTCCTCGACGGTCACGTAGAGCTCGGGGACGGGGACGTCCACCCAGCGTGCCGCCAGCTTGCTGAACAGCGGCCCGGCGATGACGACGGTGGGAATCGCGACGAGGACGCCGAGGGCGAGGGTGAGTCCGAGATTGGCGTTCAGGGCCGCCACCGCGACCAGGGGCCCGGGGTGCGGCGGAACGAGACCGTGCATGGCCGACAGACCTGCCAGCGTGGGAATCGCGATCCGCATCAACGACAACCCCGAACGCCGCGCGACCAGGATGATGACGGGCATCAGCAGCACGAGGCCGATCTCGAAGAACATCGGCAGGCCGATCACGGCGCCGACCAGCGCCATCATCCACGGCAGCGTCCGCGGGCCTGCCCGTCCGACGAGGGTGTCGACGACGCGGTCGGCACCACCGGAATCGGCGAGCAACTTGCCGAACATGGCACCGAATCCGATCAGGATTCCGACGCTGCCCATCGTGGCCCCGAAGCCCTCGACGAACGCCTTCACCGAGTCTTGCCCGCCCAGACCTGCGGCGATACCGACGCCGACGGCGCCGATCGACAGCGCGAGGAACGGGTGGAGTTTGAGCCAGGTGATCAGCGCGATGATGACGGCGACGCCGACGACGGCAGCCGTGATCAGCCGCGCGTCGTGACCGGCACTGTCGGCCGCTGCGAGTAGTGACGCGGTACTCATTCTGTTGCTCCAGGGAGATCGGTGATGGAATTACCCTTATTCGTGACTCACGTCACTGTGCCCCATAAACCATATGATTTCAAGCCCCGGACTTATTAAGTACTACTTAGAGGTTGGATGTCGTGCCAACGTGTGTTCAATGGAGGCAACCGTGGGAACATCGGCGGATGACCAACGCAGACGGCGGCGAGTACCGGCAATTGCACGAAACGGTGCTCGATCGGCTGGGTAGCGACATCGTGGCCGGCGTCGTGGCACCCGGCACCCGGATCTCCGCCGACGACGTGGTCACCCAGTACTCCGTCTCCCGAACCGTCGTCCGCGAGGTGGTCCGGGTTCTCGAATCCCTCGGACTGCTGGCCGTGCGACGTCGCGTCGGGATCACCGTCCTGGGCGAGGAGCACTGGAATTCACTGGATCCGAGCGTGATTCGGTGGAAGCTGGCCGGCCCGCAGCGGTTCGAACAGCTGTCGAGCCTGAGCGAGCTACGGTCGGGCATCGAACCGCTCGCCGCGCGTCTCGCGGCGACACGCGCGACACCCGAACAGTGCGGGGCGCTGACGGCCGCCGTCATCGGAATGTCGTCGACGTCCCGCGCCGCGGACACGGACGCCTACCTGGCCCACGACTCCGATTTTCACCGCACGCTGCTGACCGCGTCGGGGAATCCCCTGTTGCGCGCGATGTCGCAGATCGTCGTGGAAGTGCTCGAGGGCCGCACCCGGCACTCACTGATGCCGCACGTCGCCGAGACGGAAGCAATCCGCCTCCACGGCGTCGTGGCGTCGTCCATTCAGATGGGCGACGCCGACGCGGCGGAGGCGGCCATGCGCGCGATCGTGAGCGAATCCGCGACGGCAGTCGAGCAGATGAAGGACGAAGAAGACACCCACGAGTGAGCTACTCGCGGGTGCCTTCTTCGCAGCGCGGTAAGTCCTACGCGACCGAATCCGAATGCATGGCTTCGAGTTCCACGCCCTTCGTCTCCTTGACCCAGCGCAACACGAAGACGAGGGACAGCACCGCGCACACGGCGTAGAAGCCGTACGAGATTCCCAGCGAGAAGTCCTTCATGGACGGGAACGTCACGGTGATCAGCCAGTTCGCCGCCCACTGGGCGCCCGCGGCGAGCGACAGGGCGGCGGCCCGGATGCGGTTGGGGAACGCCTCGCCGAGCAAGACCCACACCACGGGGCCCCACGACATTCCGAAGGCCACCACGAAGAGGTTGGCGGCGACGAGGGCGATAGGACCCTGCAGTCCGGTCAGCTGCGGCGTCGTGACGCCGTCCACCACGGTGGTGGACGCGGTGCCGAAGATGAACGCCATGGTCGCGAGCGTCACGGCCATACCGGCGGAGCCGATGATCAGCAGCGGCCGCCGGCCCACCCGGTCGATGTAGGCGACGGCGATGAGGGTGGTGGCGATGTTGACCACCGACGTGATGACCGTGATCTGCAGTGAGCTGCCCTCGTCGAAGCCGACTGCCTGCCACAGGACGCTGGAGTAGTAGAAGATCACGTTGATACCGACGAACTGCTGAAAGACGGAGAGTCCGATACCGATCCAGACGATCGGCATCAGGCCGAACGCGGAGCCCTTCAGATCACGGATCGACGGTTGCGTCTCGCGGGCCAGCGTCGAGCGGATGCTCTCGATCTTGAGGTCCAGGCCCTTCTCGCCGAGCAGGACCGCGAGGATGCCGCGGGCCTCACCGAGGCGGCCCTGGGCGATCAGGTAGCGGGGAGATTCGGGAATCGTCAGCGACAGCAGTCCGTAGGCCAGTGCGGGCACGCACATCGCGAGGAACATCCAGCGCCAAGCCTCGAGCCCGAACCAGAGTTCTTCCTGCGACCCGCCGGCGAGGGCCGCGAGGGCGTAGTCGACCAGGAGCGAGACGAAGATGCCCGTGACGATCGCGAGTTGCTGCAGCGACCCGAGACGTCCGCGCACCCGGGCGGGCGAGATCTCGGCGATGTAGGCGGGTGCGATGACCGAGGCCAGACCCACACCGATGCCGCCGACGATCCGGAACGTCACCAGCATCTCGACGTTGGCCGCGAATCCGGTGCCGATGGCGCTCAGCAGGAACATCACCGCAGCGGCCCGCATGGTGACGAGGCGTCCGTACCGGTCGGCGATCCGCCCGGCCAGCATCGCTCCCGCCGCGGCGCCCAGCAGTGCCGAGGCGATCGCGAATCCGAGGAGAGCGGAATCGACCTGGAACTTGCCCTCGATCGCCGACACCGCGCCGTTGATGACTGCGCTGTCGTAGCCGAAGAGCAACCCGCCGAGTGCGGCGACGACCGCGATACGGACGGGAACCGAAGTGCCCTCTGCTGTGTCGCCGGGCGATTCCGCACCGGGCAACAGGACGTTTTCAGTCATGGGACTCCTCGTGAGCAAGGGGGTGATCGAGTCTCGGATCGAGCCGAGGCCTGCGCGAGAGCGCATTCGTTGTGGTGCGGAACACAGTAAGCAACGAAACAGGGAACCGTCAAGATATGAACACAAATAGGCGACCTTCACCGGAGATATGTTCATAAATGAACGAGGCTACCGTGACGTGCGCAGAGTTCACCCCACAAGCTGGCGGGAGACTTCAGCGGCGAACAGTCAGGCCGGAAGCGCGGATCGCAGACCCAGCGCGACGGCGCCGAGCACCTGCGCCCGGGGGCCGAGTTCGGCGACGCGGATGTCCAGGGAACGGACCGCGCTGGGCACCGCGTAGCGGCCGACGACCTCGCGCATCGGCCCGAGCAACAGTTCGCCGGCCAGCGCGAGTTCGCCGCCGATGACGAGTCGTTCGGGATTGACGAGGTTGCACAGGCTCGCCACCGCGACCCCGACGTGCCGCCCCGTGTCGGCGAGCACCCGGATGCAGGCGGCGTCGCCGCCCTCGGCCATCGCGACGATGTCGGCGATGGTGAGATCGGGGCCGCGACTCGGTGCGAGCAGTCCGATCACGACGTGCGAGGCGACGAGGGTCTCGAGGCAGCCGCGGTTGCCGCAGCGGCATACCTGACCGAACTCGTCGAGTGTCAGGTGGCCGATTTCGCCTGCGGTGCCGCCTCTTCCGCGGTACAGCCGGCCGTCGAGGACGAGCCCGGCTCCCACACCGTCGGACAGTTTGATGTAGGCGAGATCGGTGGTTCCCCGGCCCGCTCCCCACATGTGTTCGGCGAGCACGCCGAGGTTCGCGTCGTTGTCGACGTGCACCGCGGTGCCGAGATACTCCGACGCGATGGCGGCCGCGTCGACACCGACCCACCCGGGCAGGATCGACGGGCCGCCGACCTCGCCGGTGTCGGTCTCGAGCGGCGCGGGCAGACCCATTCCGACCGCGAGGACGGACGTACGGTCGCAGCCGAGTCGATCGAGGGCCGCGTCGAGAAGAGCGCCCGCCTGCACCACGCCATCCTCGGCGCGGTGCCCGGCACCGAGTTCGACGCGCTCCTCGGCGAGCACCTCGTGTGCCATGTCGGCGACGGCCACGGTGAGATGCCGGTGCCCGAAGTCGATCCCGACCGCGAGCCCCAGCTTGCGGGTCAGTCGCACCGCGCGGCCCCGCTGGCCGGGGTGGTCGCCGCCCGGCACGGCGACCATCCCGGCCGCGGTCAATTCCTTGACCATGTTGGACACGGTGGCGGGAGCCAACCCGGTGCGACGCGCGATCTCCGCCTGGGTGAGCTCACCCGACGTCTGGAGCGCGCGGACCACGCGGTGCTGGTTGGCGGACTTCAGCGAGGACTGAGAACCCGGCCTCTGGGAGTCACCGTTGTCACTGTCGCGCACGAATTCACCGTACCGCGCCGCTTCTCCTGCTACCGGGCGAGTGCCGCCGCCTCACGCGCGAGGCCGCTGATCCGGTCCCAGTCCTTCTTCTTCACGGCGTCGGCGGGCGTGAGCCAGGATCCGCCGACGCAGCCGACGTTGGGCAGCGACAGGTAGTCGCCGACGTTCGACGTCGAGATGCCGCCGGTGGGGCAGAACCGTGCCGCCGGAACGGGTGAGTGGATCGAGCCGAGGAACTTCGCGCCACCCGACGCCTCGGCGGGGAAGAACTTGAGTTCGCGATAGCCGTGCTCGAGCAGGAAGAGCACCTCGGAGACCGTCGCCGCGCCCGGGAGGTGCGGCAGTCCGGTCTCCGTCATGGCCTTCAGCAGAGTTTCGGTGCTACCCGGCGACACCAGGAACTGTGCTCCCGCGTCGGCCGCCTGCGCAGCCTGCACCGGTTCCACGATGGTGCCCGCGCCGACGCAGATCTCCGGCACCTCGCTCGCGATCGCCTTGATGGCGTCGAGAGCACACGGCGTGCGCAGGGTCAGTTCGATCATCGGGATGCCGCCGGCCACCAGCGCGCGAGCCACCGGCACTGCGTCGCCGAGGTCGTCCACGACGACGACGGGGATGACCGGGACGCGGTCGAGGAGGGAGGGGCTGTTCGTCACTGAAATACTCCTTAGACGGGTTGGGGGTGGAAAACGCTGGCGCCCTGGGTCGCCGGTCCGACAGCGGCGCGCAGGCCGGCGAAGAGTTCGCGCCCCGTACCGACCCATTCGTCGGCGCCCAGTGCACGACCGGTCGCCGGGCGGGCGGCCAGTTCCTCGTCGTCGAGGTGCACGTTCACGGAGCCGGTGACGGCGTCGACGGTCAGGACGTCACCGTCACGCACACGCGCGAGCGGTCCGTCCACGGCCGCCTCGGGGGTCAGGTGGATGGCCGCCGGAACCTTCCCGGAGGCACCGGACATCCGGCCGTCCGTGACCAGCGCGACCTTCCGGCCCTGGTCCTGCAGAACGCCGAGAACCGGGGTGAGCTTGTGCAATTCGGGCATCCCGTTGGCGCGTGGGCCCTGGTACCGGAGTACGGCCACGAAATCGCCGGTCAACGTGCCCGCCTCGAACGCGGCGAGGAAGTCGAGCTGATCGTCGAAGACCCTGGCCGGAGCGGTCACCACGCGGTGGTCCGGGTGGACGGCCGACGTCTTCATCACGCAGGAACCGAGGTTTCCGGTCAGCATCTTGAGCCCGCCGTTGACGTCGAACGGATCTTCCGGTCCGCGCAACACGCTGGTGTCGAGGCTGATTCGCGTACCCGGCTGCCATTCGACGCCCTCGCCCGACAGCTTCGGTTCCTCGGTGTAGCGGCGGAGCCCGGGGCCGACGACGGTCTTCACGTCCTCGTGCAGCAGTCCCGCGTCCAGCATCGAGGACACGACGTAGCCGAGTCCACCGGCCGCGTGGAAGTGGTTCACATCGGCCGAGCCGTTGGGGTAGATCCGGGCGAGCAGCGGCACCACCGCGGACAACTCGGACAGGTCGTCCCACGTGAGCGTGATTCCGGCGGCGCGGGCGATCGCCACGAGGTGCATCGTGTGATTGGTCGAACCGCCGGTGGCGAGCAGCGCCACGCAACCGTTGACCACGGCCTTCTCGTCGACGACCTCGCCGACCGGCGTGTAGTCGTCGCCGAGTGCGGTGAGACCGGTGACGCGCCTTCCCGCCTCCGACGTCAGTGCGTCACGCAGCGGGGTACCGGGGTTCACGAAGCTCGACCCGGGCAAGTGCAGGCCCATCACCTCCATGAGGAGCTGGTTGGAATTGGCCGTGCCGAAGAACGTGCACGTGCCCGCGCCGTGGTAACTCGCCGCCTCCGCGTCGAGCAGCTCCTCGCGTTCGGCCTTACCCTCCGCGTACAACTGCCGCACGCGCGACTTCTCGTTGTTGGGCAGACCGGACGTCATCGGACCGGCCGGGACGAAGATCGTCGGCAGGTGACCGAAACCCAGAGCGCCGATGAGCATCCCCGGCACGATCTTGTCGCACACTCCGAGCATGAGGGCGCCGTCGAACATGTCGTGGGACAGTCCGATCGCCGTCGCCATCGCGATGACGTCGCGGCTGAACAGCGACAGCTGCATGCCGTCGCGGCCCTGAGTGATGCCGTCGCACATCGCGGGGACACCGCCGGCGAACTGGGCGATGCCACCGGCCTCCATGACCGCGGCCTTCAGCTGCCGCGGAAAGTGCTCGAACGGCTGGTGCGCCGACAGCATGTCGTTGTACGACGAGACGATCGCGATATTGGGCTTGACGAAGCTGCGCAGCGCCTTCTTGTCGGCCGGGCCGGACGCGGCGAAGCCGTGTGCGAGGTTCGCGCAGGCCAGCTTGCCGCGCGCCGGGCCGCGGTCCCCCGCCGCCCGGATACGGTCGAGGTAGACCGTGCGCTCGGGTTTGCTGCGCTCGATGATGCGTTCGGTGACGGCGGCGAGGACGGGGTGCACGTCGGCCGTCGGTGTGGGTGCGTCGGTCATGCGGTGACTCCTTCGTGCCAGGCGCGGCCGTCGCGCTCGATCAGGGTGGTCGCGTCGGTGGGTCCGTTGGTGCCGGCCGGGTAGCGGCGCGGGGCGCGCTCGGACATCTCCCAGCCGACGAGGATCTGCTCGACCCACTCCCAGGCGGCCTCGACCTCGTCGCGGCGCATGAACAGGGTCGGGTTACCCCGGACCACGTCCATCAGCAGCCGCTCGTAGGCGTCGGGTGACGGACGCTTGAACGTTTCGATGTAGTTGAGGTCCAACGACACCGGCTTGAGTCGGATACCGCCGGGGCCAGGTTCCTTCGCCGTCATGTGCAGCCGCATGCCCTCGTGGGGCTGCAACTGGATCACCAGGCGGTTGGGTTCGCTGTGGCCCTCGCTGCCGGGGAACATGGGGTGCGGGACGGGCTTGAACTGCACCACGATCTCCGAGCAGCGCCGGTCCATGCGCTTGCCGGTGCGCAGGTAGAACGGAACGCCGGCCCAACGCCAGTTCTGGATCTCGGCCTTGACGGCGATAAACGTCTCGGTGGTGCTCTCCGGGTTCTCGACGTCCTCCTGGTATCCGGGGACGGCGATCCCGTCGGCCAGGCCGGGGCCGTACTGGCCTGCGACGGTGCAGCTTTCGACGTCCTTCGGGCTCATCGGCTTGAGGGCCTGGAGGACCTTGAGCTTCTCGTCTCGCACGGTCTCGCGGTCGACGTAGGTGGGCGGTTCCATCGCGACGAGGCAGAGCATCTGCAGGAGGTGGTTCTGCAGCATGTCGCGCAGGGCACCCGCCGACTCGTAGTAGCCGCCGCGACTGCCGACTCCGAGCGACTCGGCGACGTTGATCTGCACGTGGTCGATCGACGAGGAGTTCCACAGCGGTTCGAGGAACGTGTTGGCGAATCGCGTGACCAGAAGGTTCTGGACGCTCTCTTTGCCGAGGTAGTGGTCGATGCGGAAGATCTGCGATTCCTCGAACACGGCGCCGACCGCGTCGTTGACGGCGCGGGCCGAGGCGAGGTCGTGTCCGATCGGCTTCTCCAGCACGACGCGGGACTGTGCGTCGGCGAGACCGTTCAGGGCGAGGTTGTCACAGATCGGCCCGAACAGACTGGGAGCGCAGGCCAGGTAGAAGACCCGGATCGAACCTTCCCGCGCGGCGAGGCACTCGCTGAGGCCCGCCCAGTTCGCGGGGTCCGCGGCGTCGACGGAGACGTATTCGAGGCGATTGAGAAATCGCTCACAGGTGTCCGAATCCAGCTGATCGCCGGAGACGAACCGCGCGAGTTCTCCTCGCACCTTGTCGCGGTAGCCGTCGGTGTCGAGACCGGCTCGCGAGGCACCGATCACGCGGGTTTCTGCGGGCAGCTGGCCGTCCCTGTCGCGCAGGTAGAGCGCAGGAAGCAGCTTACGAACCGCCAGGTCGCCGGTCCCGCCGAACACGACGAAATCGCACGGTTCCACGGTGGTCGCTGGTGACATGTCATCTCCCTCTGAAAGCCGGATGTGTGGGCCGTCACAGACGACAGTAGGCGACCTTTGGCTTTCGATCAATACAGACTTAAGTATTTCTGCGAACAAAGATCAGGGGCTTACGTTGTCAGACGCGTGTCCGGTTGGTTGAATGGCCTGCATGCGGACGCCTCGCTCGACGACCTCCCCGGCGACGGGTGGCGACGTCTTCGCCCTCATTCGCGCAGGGCAAGCAACGACGCGCACCGAGATCGGCACCCTCACCGGCCTCTCCCGCACCGCGGTCGCGGCGCGGGTCTCCTCGCTGCAGGCGTCGGGGCTCGTCGTCGAGCGCGAGGAGGGCGTCTCGACCGGGGGTCGCCCGCCGGTGAAGCTCTCGTTTCACGTACAGGCCGGTGTCGTGCTGTCGGCGGCCATCGGCCGGAGCCGCACCCAGCTGGCCATCTGCGACCTCGCCGGCGACGTCATCGTCGCCGAGGACGTGGAGCAGGAGATCGGCACCAGCCCGGCCGAGCTGATGCCCGTCATCGCGCAACGTCTCATCGCGCTGCGCGAGAGTCTGGGCGAGACCGCGGGACGGACGGTCGGGATCGGGATCAGCCTCCCCGGGACCGTCGACACCGAACGCGGGTGCAGCCTGAACTCCCCCATGATGTCGGGCTGGGACGGCGTCCCCCTCCAGCCGTTCCTCGCCGACGTCACCGACGCGCCCGTCTTCGTCGACAACGACGCCAACGTCATGGTGCTGGCGGAGCGGCGCGGAGAACGCCGCGACTTCGCCGACATGCTGCTCATCAAGGCGTCGACCGGGCTGGGCGCCGGACTCGTGTCCGGTGGTGTGCTCCAGCGGGGCGCCCTCGGCGCGGCGGGCGAAATCGGGCACACGAAAACCGCAGCGGCACAAGGTGTGGTGTGCCGCTGCGGTGATGTGGGTTGTATCGAGGCCGTGGCCGGCGGGTGGGCGCTGGTCCGCAATCTGCAGGAGCAGGGACGCGAAGTCACCCACATTCGCGACGTCATCACCCTCGCCCTGGCCGGGGACGCCGAGGCCCGGCGGATGATCCGTGAGAGCGGACGGCAGATCGGCGAAGTGCTGTCGGGCGCGATCAACCTCCTCAACCCGGAGGTCGTGATCGTCGGCGGCGACATGGCGCAGGCCTACGACACGTTCGTCGCCGGGCTACGCGAAACCCTCTACGGCAACGCGATCGCCGTTGCCACCCAACAGCTTCAGATCCTCCCCTGGACGCACGGGGAACTGTCGGGAGTCGTCGGCAGCGCCACCATGGCGCTCGACCACGTCCTCAGCGTGCGCGCGGTGGACCAGCTGCTCGCAGGCGCTCCGCGCCCGTGAGCGGTTGACGAGTCCAGAGACTCGCTCACCGCGCACGGGCGGCGAAGCCGCCTACTTGACGTCGGAACCGTGCTTGGTGAGCGGCATGATCTCGATCGTCATGTACGGGAACAGTGGAAGGTTCCACAGGATCTCGTGCAGTTCGTCGGCCGACTCGACGTCGAAGATGCTGATGTTGCTGTACTGGCCGACGATCCGCCAGATCTCGGGCCACTTGCCGGAGCGTTGGAGCTCCTGCGAATACGCCTTCTCCTTGGCGATGGTCTCGTCCCGGACCGTCGGGTCGAGGTCACGGGGAATGGCGACGTCCATGCGGACGTGAAAGAGTGCCATCGGGTGGTGTGCTCCTTTAGTTCCTGGTCCAGGTCTTGACTGCGTCCATGTTGAGCTCGATTCCGAGTCCGGGACCTTCGGGCAGGAACACCTGGCCGTCGGCGTAGCGGATCGGTTCCTGCAGCAACTCCTCGCTGAACAGCAGCGGTCCGAACAGTTCGGTGCCGAAGTCGATGCCGGGTTCCGCGCACGCGAAGTGGATGGACGCCGCGGTTCCGATCGGGCCTTCGATGGACGTGGCTCCGTGGCAGGCGATTCCGGCTGCCTTGGCGATCGCGACCACCTCGCGGCTCTTCTTCAGGCCGCCGCACTTGGTGGTCTTGAGGGCGATGACGTCCGCGGCGCCGCGGCGTGCGACCTCGAGGGCGTCGTGCGGAGTCTGCACGCTCTCGTCCGCCATCACCGGGACGGGGACGAGGCGGTTGAGCTCGGCGAGGACCTCGAGTTGCTCACCGGGTGTGGGCTGCTCGATCAGTTCGACGCCGCCTTCGACGAGGCGGGGCACGTACTTCAGCGCGGTGAGCCTGTCCCAGCGGGCGTTGACGTCGATGCGGACGCCGGCCTTGCCCCGCAGAGCCTGCGCGATCTGGACCACCCGGGCAGTGTCGACGGCGGGATCGAGCGCACCCATCTTCAGCTTGAAACTGAAGTGCCGCTTCGACTCGACGAGACCGAGGGCCTCCTCGATGATCTCCTCGGCGGGTGCGGCGCCGAGGGCCCACGTGACGTCGACGCTCTTCCGGAAGGCGCCGCCGAGCAGCGTGTGCACGGGCACGCCCAGGCTGCGGGCCCAGGCGTCGTGCAACGCGACGTCGACGGCGGCCTTCGCGAAACGTGCATTGGCGACGACTCGTTCGATGTCCGGCATGATGCCGGTGATCTCGTCGACACCCCGGCCCAGCAGCACCGGGCCGATGTACTTCTCGACGATCGCCTGCATCGTCTCCACCGATTCGCCGCCCCACCACGGGCCGCCGGGGACGACGCCCTCGCCGTAGCCGGTCACGCCGCCCGCGGTCGTGACGGCGACGAGCAGTAGCGGCTGCGCCGTCATCGACGTGGTGGCGAACTTGTGGGGACGCACCAACGGCACATCGAGGATCGTCGTTTCGACGGAGACGATCGACAGGTCGGTCATCGGATCACTTTCTCTACGGGTGGAACGGGTCACGCGGGGTCGAGCACGAAGTTGTAGGTGACGTAGTTCTTGCCGTCGTCACCGGTCTTCGGGTCGAGGATGAGTTCCGGCTTGGTCGCCGACGCGACGTCGCTGTCGATCCAGTCGCCGCCCTTGAAGTACAGCTGCGTGGTCACCGACTCCTTGCCCGGCGCCGACACGATGAGGTGCAGGTGCGCGGGACGCCACGGGTGACCGTTCTGCGCCTCGATGAACTGACCGGTCGGGCCGTCGGTCGGGATCTGGTAGGGCGCCGGCTGGATCGTGGTGATCTCGTAGCGGCCGTTCTCGTCGGCGATGATGGTGCCGCGCAGGTTCCACTCGGGCAGGTGCGGGGCGAACTGCGAGTAGTAGCCGTCGTTGTCGGCGTGCCACAGTTCGACCTTCGCGCCGGCGAGACCGTTGCCGTCGAGATCGGTGACCTGGCCGGAGAAGACGAGCGGGGTGATCTTCTCGTCCTCTTCCCGCATCGGCAGGGTGCACTTCGACGGCAGCTCGGGGGCGTTCTCGATGTAGTACGGGCCCTCGATGCTGCCCTTGGTGCCCTTGCGGCTGCGAGCGAGGACTTCTTCGACGGAGTGCTCGATGAACACGTCGAGGAACAGCGGCCATTCGCCGCCCTCGCCGACGTCGATCAGCCACTGCTTGAACACGCGGTACTCGGGGTAGGTGACGCCGTGCTTCAGGATCACGTCGTTGAGTGCGCCGAGCGCGTCCTTGGCGATGGCCGCGAGCCGCTCCGGCGAGGTGTCGGCGGTGACGCGCTCGGCCTTGAACTTGTCGGTGGCGGCGGAGCCGGATCCGGCGGCGGTGGGGCTCTCGGTGGTGGTCATCTGTTTCTCCTTGGGCTGGGAGGGGATCGGATTGGGCTGATATCGAGTTTTGGGCGACGCGGTGGGTGTTCACGCGCCGAGGGGTCTTGCATCCTGTACGCTATGCGTACTAACATCACGCTGTGCGTACACCACTACTGTGCGCGCAGTCACATTGAAATGTCAACCCCAAGTCCGAATACGCACACGAATCGCTGGTGGAGGCCGCAATGACCGAGAGCGATCGCGATTACATCCAGAGCATCGAGCGCGGGTTCGCAGTGCTCCTCGCATTCGACGCGCAGCGTCCGAACCCGACGCTCGCCGAACTCGCCACAGAAGCGGGACTGTCGCGTCCCGCGGTCCGCCGGATCCTGCTCACCCTGCAGAAGCTGGGGTACGTCGCCGGCTCGGGAGGCCGGTGGTCGCTCACCCCCCGCGTGCTCAGCATCGGACAGCACTACTCGGAGTCGCACGCACTGATCGAGGCCGCGATGCCCCGGCTGCTCGAGGTGGCCGAGAAGACCCAGGAGTCCGCGTCGCTCGGCGTGCTCGACGGCGCCGACGTGGTCTACGCGGCGCGCGTTCCCGTCCGCCGGATCATGAGCATCAACGTCTCCGTCGGCACCCGCGTCCCCGCGTACGCCACGTCCATGGGTCGCGCGCTCCTGGCCTGGGCTCCCGCCGACGTGGTCGAGCGGGTGGTCGCCGAGTCCACATTCGAGAAACTCGGGCCCGAAACCATCGGCACTGCAGCCGAACTCGAACGGGAACTCGCCAAGGTCCGCGAGCAGGGGTTCGCCCTGACGTCCGAGGAGCTGGAGAAGGGTCTGATCTCGCTGGCCGCCCCCGTCCGCGACGCCGGCGGCACAGTGGTCGGCGTGGTCGCGTGCTCCACGTCGTCCGCGCGGAACACTCCGGCACAGTTCCGCGAACAGGCCGTTCCGTGCGTCCTCGCCGCCGCGGCCGCCCTGAGCACGGACATGGGCTTCGCCGGCTGACGGCATCACGTCGGTCAGATCGGGTCGAGCACGAAGTCGCAGGAGACCTCTCCGCCGAGCCCGACGTCGACGAGCGACTCGACGGCGGACGCGTCCACTTCTCGCGATGCGCCCGGTGTCGGCACCAGGCGCGTCTCGAGCGGCCGGAAGCCACGCGCATGCACGACGACGTTGACATGCCCGACATCGGCTTCGCCTCGGGCGCTCGAGAATTCGCACGGCGCCGGCTGCACGGTCGAGATGTCGAAGCGGCCCCCGGCGCATGTGACGACGATGCCGCGCAGGTTGTTGCGCAGAATCTCGACGGAGTACCCGGAGTAGCAGCCGCCGGCGTCCGCGTGCCAGATCTCGAGTTCCGCCCCCGACAGCGGTTCGCCGGCGCGTGAGCGCACGACCCCCGCGATGCGGAGCGGAGTTCCCGGCTCGCCGGGAAGTGCCGCGAGGTTCGCCTTCCACGGCAGCACTCGCTGCGCGGGGAGGTAGAACTCCCGGTCGACGTGGTCGAGGCCTGCCTGGTCCACGTGAGGTGCGGTCGTCGTCGACGTTGAGGTCATCACCTGATCCGATCACTCTCGTACGCTGTGCGTACTTTGAGAACGCTGTGCGGTCGATGTCGAGTGTGCGCGTGGTCACACGCTTTCGTCAACCTCGGCCCGTTCACATCGCGGACGGGTCGGCCCGGTGCATCTGTGGGATAATTTCCCCGCCACCGGCGGACAACGACGTTTCGCCGTCCCCGGTTCGCGCCCTCGTGCCGGCCACGTCGAATCCCCGAGGATCACATCGATGACCACGCCTCCCCGCAGCATCACCCTCCGCTTCCTGGCCGCACCCACCGAGGTGGCGACGCTCGGAGGGGCCGTCCAGGGTGGCCGGATCCTCGAATGGATCGACAAGGCCGCCTACGCCTGCGCGGTCGGCTGGAGCGGAAGCTACTGCGTCACCGCCTACGTGGGAAACATCAAGTTCACCCGGTCCATCGAGTCGGGACACCTCGTCGAGGTCGAAGCCCGGCTCGTCCACACCGGGCGCTCCAGCATGCACATCCAGTGCACCGTGTCATCGGCCGACCCGCGCACCGGACAGTTCACCGAGGCCAGCAACTGCCTGATCATCTTCGTCGCCGTCGACGACTCCGGTAAGCCGACGAGTGTGCCGCCGTGGCAGCCCGTCACCGCCACCGACCGCGCCGAGTCCGAGGAGGCGGTCATGCGCATCGGCCTGCGGGCCGACATCGAAGAGGCGATGAGCAAGCAGAACTACACCGACGCGGGCACCGCACCGGAATCGCTCACCCGCTTCCTCGCAGCGCCCACCGACGTCAACTGGGGCGGCAAGACCCACGGCGGAACCGTGATGCGCTGGATCGACGAGGCCGCCTACCTGTGCGGCACGTCGTGGAACGGCACGCCGTGCGTGTCCGTGTACGCCGGCGGGGTGCGTTTCTACCGCCCGATCCAGATCGGGCACGTCGTCGAGGTCGATGCCCGCCTGCTGCACACCGGCGCGCAGACCATGCACATCTCGGTGCACGTGCGATCCGGCGACCCGCGCACCCGGGAAATGAACCTCACCACCCACTGCCTCACCGTCGTCGCCGCCGTCGACGAGGACGGCGCCGCAACGGCAGTACAGCAGTGGGTGCCGCAGTCCGACGAGGACCGCAAGCTGGAGGCGCACGCCCGCGAACTCATCGCCCTCCGCGACCGGGCGCGCATCGGCGCCCTGGCGTAATCCGCCCGAGTAGCGTCACGGGAAACGGTCTACCCGCGGAAGGAGCGGGGGGATGCCTGGGAACCGTCCACTCGACGTGCAGTTGTCCCGGCGGCGGGTGCTGCAGTGGGGAGCCGGAGCGGCACTCCTCGGGCTCACCGGGGCCTGCGCCCGAACCGACGACACCGAGGCCCCGATCGGACCCGACTCTCCGGAGGTGCGCGCGTTCGCCGAGGCCGAGTCCCGGCGATTTCCCGGCGGGAGGCCGGTCGCCTACGAGCTCTCCGCGACACAGTCCGATGTCGACCTCGCAGGTAAACGCACTGCTGCGTGGCTGTACAACACGCAACTGCCGGGCCCGATCCTGCGGGCGAACGTCGGGGACAGGGTCCAGGTGCGGTTTCGCAACCAGCTGCCGGATTCCACCACCGTGCACTGGCACGGGCTGGCCATCCGCAACGACATGGACGGGGTCCCGGATGTCACGCAGGCTCCGATACCGGCGGACACAGAGTTCGTCTACGACTTCATCCCGCCCGACCCGGGCACATACTGGTACCACACGCACGGCGATCTCCAGCGCGGCCGAGGGCTGTACGGGGCTCTGATCATCGACGATCCCGGGGCTCCCGCGAACTACGACGCCGAGTTCGTCGTCGTGCTCTCCGACTGGTTGACCGACCGCACGCCGTCGCAGGTCTTCGACGAACTCCGCGGCGGGCGGATGACGTCCATGCCCGAGATGACGTCGCGCGTGCTCGGCGGTGACTCCGGCGACGTCCGGTACCCGGTGTACCTCCTGAACGGGAAACCCCCCGGCGATCCGGCCGTCTTCACGGCACGGCCGGGGCAACGCGCCCGTATCCGGCTGATCAACGCGGGCGACGACACCGCGTTCCGGGTCGCGCTGGGTGGCCACCGGCTGACCGTCACTGACACGGACGGTTTCCCCGTCGAACCGGTCGACACCGACTCGGTGCTGATCGGCATGGGCGAGCGGTACGACGCCGTCGTCACCCTGCAGGACGGGGTGTTCCCGCTGGTCGCGGTCGCCGAGGGGAAGGGCGCGCAGGCATTCGCGGTGGTGCGCACCGGCGGCGGCGCAGCCCCCGATCCCGCCGTGGCGCCCCGTGAGCTGGGCGCTCCCCCACTCACCGTGGCCGACCTGCGTGCCACCGACGCCGTCCGGCTACCCGTCGTCGACCCGGGTGTCACACTGGAGGCGTCGCTCGGCGGCGACATGAAGCAGTACGTGTGGACGGTGAACGGCAAGGCCTATCCCGCCCACACCCCGCTGACCGTCCACCGGGACCAGCGAGTGCGGCTGGTCTATACGAACCCCACGATGATGTTCCACCCCATGCACCTGCACGGGCACACGTTCGCCGTCGCCCGGTCGGACGGCTCCGGACCGCGGAAGGACACCGTGATCGTGCTCCCCGGGCAGACCGTCGCCGCCGACGTCGACACGACCAACCCTGGCCAGTGGATCACACACTGCCACAACGACTATCACCTTGCCGCTGGCATGGCGACGATCTTCTCCTATGTGAGCTGACGCCGGACCGTCAGCCCCGGAGCGCTTCCGAGGGCGCCACGCCGTACTTCCGGCGGTACGCCGCCGCGAACCGACCGGTGTGGGTGAAACCCCAGCGCATCGCGACCTCGGCGACCGTCGGTGAACCGTCCGCGCGCAGCAGGTCGTCGTGGACACGTTCGAGCCGGACGTCCAGCAGGTAGTCGCGGGGGCTCACCCCGACGTACTCCTGGAATCCCTCCTGCAGGCGGCGGACCCCGACACCCGCGATCTCGGCCATCTCGGCCGCCGTCCACGCCCGTGCGGGATCGGCGTGGATCTCGTCGATGACGCGCTTGACGATGCGCGGCCGGGTACCGGCACCGGCCGTCTCGTCGTCCGGGATCGCTGCCAGGACCAGTGCCGTGGTGACCGCCCCCGACAGTTGCTCGGCGACGAGGGGGTTGGTGTAGATGCCGTCCGACCGCAGCATCTGGTCGAGCAGCGACCGCACCAGAGCCAGCCAGCTGGCACCGTTCTCGCTGGTCAGATCCAACTGCGGGGGCAGTCGCAGTCCCGGCCGCGCCAGGATCCGCGCCATCTCACGATGCAGGTAGTCGCGGTCGACGCGCACGCCGATGATGGAGCAGTCCTTGCTCCAGTCGGTGATGAGCGTCGTCGTGTCGGGCGGGCATATCGTTCCCGCCCCGGGCACGGACGACACCTCGTGCTTGCCGGTCACCGATTCCAGATGCCCCGACAGCGGCACGTTGATCGCATACGCGCCGGGGTGGTCCGACTGGATCGACACGTCCGCGCCCCAGCCGATGTGGGTGATCTTCACAGGCCCGAGTTCCACCGCCTCCGCGACGGTATTGCCCGCGTTCGACCTGTTCAGCGGGGTCAGCCGGTGCGGGAAGTACACGTCCGACACCACGTGCGACGCTTCGTCCCAATCTTCGGGGCGAATCAGCTTGGACGCGGGCTGCATGGCACCAGTGTGACTACGGACACCTTCGATTGCAATTTTCGGCGTGATCCAAGTCACCGCGCAAAGCGGATCACCTCCGCGCTCAGCGGATCGACGCGCCGTTCCCACGGTCGTACTTTCGTCCGTACCTCATCAGCGCCCCGGACAGGAAGGGAGGCTCCGACCATGGAGCAACGCGAACTCCGGAACATTTTCGGGCAGTTTGCCAGCGGAGTCACGGTCATCACGTGCGCCAACTCCGAGGGCCTGCCGCACGGAGCGACGGTCACCGCCTTCACCGCCGTCTCGATCGAGCCGAGACTGTGCCAGATCACCCTGACCCGAAAGTCCAAGGCCTGCAACTACTTGAGCAAGGCACCCTTCGCCGTCAACATTCTCGCCGCCGACCAGGTGGACACCGCGATGCATTTCGCCGGGCGACCGCAGAACCCCGAACCCGTGTGGGCCGACGGGCCGACCGCCCCCATCATCTGCGGTGCCGCCGCCACGTTGTCGTGCCGGCCGTGGGCCGAGTACGACGGTGGCGATCACATCATCTTCATCGGTGAGATCGTCACGGCCGAATCCAGCGGCAAGGACCCGCTGCTGTTCTACCGGAGCACTTTCCACGACCTCGGCTCACCGTCCGCGTCGGCCGCATGGAACGGATCGATGGACGATCCGAACAACGGCTGGTTCGACTCCACCACCTCCTTCACCCCGTTCCATCTTCAGCCCGTCAACTGACCGCCCGATCCGAAAGGACATTCCATGACCACCACCGAAAGCGCTCCCGAGACCGCGCTCGACCCGACGAAGGTCAACCCGGCCGCAGACTGCGAAGCCAACCGCACCGCCAACTTCGCGTCGCGGCCGATGACCGGTGACGAGTACATCGAGTCGCTGCGCGACGACCGTGAGATCTGGTTGCACGGCGAGCGCGTCGAGGACGTCACCACCCATCCGGCGTTCCGCAACCCCATCCGGATGACCGCCCGCCTCTACGACTCGATGCACACGGGCGAACACGTCGACAAGGTCACCACCCCCACCGACACCGGCAACGGCGGCGTCACGATGCCGTTCTTCAAGGCGCCGAAGTCCTCGGACGACCTGCTGAAGGAACGCGACGCCATCGCCACCTGGGCGCGCATGACGTACGGCTGGATGGGCCGGTCGCCCGACTACAAGGCCTCCTTCCTCGGCACCCTGCATGCCAACAAGGAGCTGTACTCGCCGTTCCAGGACAACGCCGAGCGCTGGTACAAGGAATCGCAGGAAAAGGTCCTGTACTGGAACCACGCGATCATCAACCCGCCGGTCGACCGGCAACTCCCGCCCGACGAGGTCGGCGACGTGTTCATGAAGGTGGAGAAGGAAACCGACGCCGGCCTCATCGTCTCCGGCGCCAAGGTGGTGGCCACCGGCTCGGCCATCACCAACTACAACTTCATCGCCCACTACGGCCTGCCGATCAAGAAGAAGGAATTCGCCCTGATCTGCACCGTCCCGATGGACGCACCGGGCGTGAAGCTGATCTGCCGGTCCTCGTTCACCCAGAACGCGGCCGTGATGGGCACCCCGTTCGACTACCCGCTGTCGAGCCGGATGGACGAGAACGACACCATCTTCATCTTCGACAAGGTGCTCGTGCCGTGGGAGAACGTCTTCATGTACGGCGACGTCGACAAGATCAACGGCTTCTTCCCGCAGTCCGGATTCCTGCCCCGCTTCACCTTCCAGGGCTGCACCCGTCTCGCCGTGAAGCTCGACTTCATCGCCGGCATGCTGATGAAGGCCCTCGACGCCACCGGCGCGGGCGGTTTCCGCGGCGTGCAGACCCGCGTCGGTGAGGTCATCGGCTGGCGAAACCTGTTCTGGTCACTCACCGAATCGATGGCACGCAACCCCGAGCCGTGGATCGGCGACACCGTCATCCCGAAGCTCGAGTACGGCCTCACGTACCGCATGTTCATGATCCAGGGCTACCCGCGCATCAAGGAGATCATCGAACAGGACGTCGCGTCCGGCCTGATCTACCTGCCCTCGAGCGCCCGCGACTTCAAGAGCCCCGACGTCCGGCCGTACCTGGACAAGTACGTCCGCGGCTCCGACGGCATGACCGCCGTCGAACGCGTCAAGATCATGAAGGCCCTGTGGGATTCGATCGGCAGCGAGTTCGGTGGCCGCCACGAACTCTACGAGCGCAACTACTCCGGCAACCACGAAAACGTCAAGGCGGAACTGCTGTTCGCCGCCGAGAACCGTGGCGACGTCGCCTCCATGAAGGGCTTCGCCGAGCAGTGCCTGTCCGAATACGACCTCGACGGCTGGACGGTCCCCGACCTCATCGGCAACGACGACGTCTCGTACTTCGGCAACAAGTAACCGCACAGCCGCGCAATCCCCGTCAGAAGCGAATCAGCTCTGACGGGGATTTGCCGTACCGCCGGCGGTACGCGGCGGAGAACCGGCCCGCATGGGTGAACCCCCACCGGGCAGCGACCTCGGAGACCGTGACACCGGGTTCCAGTGCCCTCAGGTCGGCGTCGGCGCGACTCAGGCGGATGTCGAGGAGGCATTCCGACGGGCTGCGCCCGACGTACTCGCGAAACCCTTCCTGCAACCGGCGGACGCTGGTACCCGCCAACTCGGCCATGTCTGCTGCCGTCCAGGCGCGGGCTGGGTCGTCGTTGAGGCCGTCGAGCACTCGCTTGACGATTCGCGGTCGGGGTGCGCCCCCGCGCACCTCCTCGTCGGGCGTGACGGCCAGGACGAACGCCGAGGTGATCGCGCCGGCGAGCTGTGGGCCGACCACCGGGTTGGCCAGGAGGTCGGCCGGCTCCCGCAGTTGCGCGGTCAATGAGCGCACCAGACGAAACCAGCTGTGTCCCGGGGCCTCGGTGAGATCGATCTGCGACGGTAGGTGCAGCCCGGGCCGCAGGTCGGAGCCGAGGATCCGGTCAGCCTCCTGCTCGAGGTAGGCGCTGTCGAATTTGACGCCGAGCACCGAGCAGTCGCCGCTCCACCGGGTGATCAAGGTCGGCTCGTCCGCCCGGAAGACCGTGGCCTGACCGGGCCGCGACAGCACCGTGTCGCCCTGCGAACAGGACTCCAGCGAACCGGACAGCGGAATGTTGATCTCGTACGCATCCGGATAGTCGCACTCGATCGACACGTCGGCACCCCAGCCCAACCTCCCGAGAGTGACGGGGCCGAGGTCGACGGTCCGCATCGACAGCTTCATCGCTCCATTCGGCGACAAGTCGGTCAACGTGTGGGGAAAGTACGCACCGGCCACCGCCCTCGACGCCGCATCCCAGTCCTGGGTTTCGGTGATCGTCGATGCCATCGTCATGCACCTGCCTCACTGAAGAATCGTTCCGACCTCATTGAAACCGTGTCGTCACGCCCAGTCGAGGATAACTGAGACCGCAATCACAAGTAGTCGCGCAGATGGTCCAGAGACCGCGCAGAGTGGCTAGACCACCCTCGTACGACGGCCTACCTTCTTCCTCACCCCGCTCACACAACGAAAGTTGTTTCCGAGCAGTTGCTTTGAATGAGGAGATTCAGATGACCGCCACCCTCTCTTGGATCGACGAGATCACGATGACGGAACTCGAGCGCAACCCGTACCCCGTCTACGAGCGGCTGCGTGCCGAGGCGCCGCTGGCCTACGTCCCGGTCCTCGGCTCGTTCGTCGCGACCACCGCCGACTTGTGCCGCACCATCGCCAACAGCCCCGACTTCGAGGGAATCATCACCAAGGCCGGCGGCCGCACGTTCGGTCACCCTGCGGTGATCGGCGTCAACGGCGAGATCCACCGCGACCTCCGCTCGATGGTCGACCCCGCACTGCAACCGTCGGAGGTGGACCGCTGGGTCGACGGACTCGTCCGCCCCATCGCGCGTCGCTACGTGGAGCAGTTCGAGAACGACGGCAAGGCCGATCTGGTCTCGCAGTACTGCGAACCCGTCAGCGTGCGCGCACTCGGTGACCTGCTGGGGTTGAACGACGTCAGCTCGGACACGTTGCGTGACTGGTTCCACCGGCTGTCGAACTCCTTCACCAATGCCGGGGTGGACGCGGACGGCGAGTTCACGAACCCGGAGGGATTCGTGCAGGGCGACGAGGCCAAGGCAGAGATCCGGGCCGTCGTCGATCCGCTCATCGACAAGTGGATCGTCGAACCCGACGACAGCGCCATCTCGCACTGGCTGCACGACGGCATGCCCGAAGGGAAGGTCCGCGACCGCGAGTACATCTACCCCACGCTCTTCGTGTACCTGCTGGGCGCGATGCAGGAACCCGGCCACGGCATGGCGTCGACGCTCGTGGGCCTGTTCACCCGCCCCGAGCAACTGGAGGCCGTCATCGACGAGCCCGCGCTGATTCCGCGGGCGATTTCCGAGGGAATGCGCTGGACCTCCCCGATCTGGTCGGCGACCGCCCGCATCAGCACCAAGGACGTCACGCTCGGGGACGTGTTCCTTCCCGAGGGATCCGTGGTCCTGTTGTCCTACGGTTCGGCCAACCACGACGCCGCCGTCTACGACGCCCCCTCCGACTACGACATGACGCGTCCCCCGCTCCCCCACCTGGCGTTCGGTTCCGGCAATCACGCGTGCGCGGGCATCTACTTCGCGAACCACGTCTGCCGCATCGGCCTGGAGGAACTGTTCGAGGCGATCCCGAACCTCGAACGTGACTCCGGCGCGGACGTGGAGTTCTGGGGCTGGGGTTTCCGCGGCCCGACCGCCCTCCGGACCACGTGGGAGGTGTAGCCGTGACCTTCACCGTCTCGGTCTCCGCGGACAGGGTGGAATGCCGCCCCGACCAGCCGCTTCTGGACGCCTTCCTCCGGGGCAGCGTGTGGATGCCGAACTCTTGCAACCAGGGCACGTGCGGAACGTGCAAGCTGCGGGTCGTATCGGGGGAGGTCGACCACGGCCTGTCGCCCGAACACACGCTGACCCGGGCCGAACGCGAGCAGGGGTTTGCGCTGGCCTGCCAGGCGACCCCGTGCAGTGACACGGTGGTGGAACGCCTGGACACGGCACCGGCGGGCACCGTCCACGCACTGCGAGACGTCGTCGGCACCGTGAGCGCGATCGAGGACGTCGCCCGTGACACGCGGCGGGTTCTCGTCACGCTCGACAGCCCGCTCGAATTCTCCGCGGGGCAGTACGTCGAACTGCGAGTACCCGGCACCGACCACCGCCGCCAGTACTCGATGGCGAACACGCCGGGCGAGTCGAAACAGCTCGAGTTCCACATCCGCAGGCAGCCGGGCGGAGTCGCGACGGACGGTTGGGTCTTCGGCACGCTGTCCGTCGGCGAGCGCGTCGAGATGGCGGGGCCGCTCGGGGACTTCCGGCTCGATCCGGAGGACGCGGGTCCGATGATCCTGCTGGGCGGCGGAACCGGGCTCGCCCCGCTGAAATCGATGGTCCGCCAGGCACTCACGTCGGCTCCGGACCGCGCGATCCACCTGTATCACGGCGTGCGCGAGGAGTCCGACCTCTACGATGTCGACCTGTTCCAGGAGTGGGAGCGGGCGCACCCGGGCTTCCGGTACGTGCCGTGTCTGAGCGACCAGTCGTGGTCCGGGCGGTCCGGTTACGTCACGGACGCGTTCGTGGAGGACTTCGACACCTGTCGCGGATACTCCGGGTACCTGTGCGGGCCGCCGGCGATGGTCGACGCCGGCGTCAAGGCATTCAAGCGCCGGCGTATGGCTCCGCGACGCATCTTCCGGGAGAAGTTCACGCCAGCCGTGTGAAGTCGGCCCGCGTGCGCACGCCGAGGCCCTCCGAGCCTCGGCGTGCGCATGCCGAACACGTCCTAGTCAGTACTCGGTAAATGCCTAGTGTGATGCAGCGCACAGGCTGCAAGAGTGGGATTCATTGCCGGACCCGGGCGCCCTCGCAGGGCGCAAGCCCCCCGGAGATCTTGGAGGATCCCATGACTGAAACCCTGTACACAGCGCCGTCCGACGGCGTGCGCGCCAAGCTGGCCGACGCGCTCGTCGAGGACGCGGAAACCGGTCGCTACCAGGTGCGACGAAGCGTTTTCACGGACGAGGACCTGTTCGAACTCGAGATGAAGCACATCTTCGAGGGCAACTGGATCTACCTGGCCCACGAGAGCCAGATCCCGAACGTCGGCGACTACTTCACCACGTACATGGGCCGCCAGCCGATCGTGATCTCCCGCAACAAGGAGGGTGAGCTCAACGCCCTGGTGAACGCGTGCAGCCACCGCGGCGCCATGCTCTGCCGGCGCAAGACGGACAACCGGACCACGTTCACCTGCCCATTCCACGGCTGGACGTTCAACAACTCCGGCAAGCTTCTCAAGGTCAAGGACCCGCGTGAGGCCGGCTACCCGGAACAGTTCAACAAGGACGGCTCCCACGACCTCACCAAGGTCGCGCGGTTCGAGAACTACCGCGGATTCCTGTTCGGCAGCCTCAACGCCGACGTCCCGCCGCTCGAGGAACACCTCGGTGACACCACGAAGATCATCGACATGATCGTCGACCAGTCGCCCGACGGCCTCGAGGTCCTGCGCGGTGCGTCCACCTACACCTATGACGGCAACTGGAAGCTGCAGACCGAGAACGGTGCCGACGGCTACCACGTGTCCGCTACCCACTGGAACTACGCCGCGACCACGTCACGTCGGGAGTCCGGCGAGTCCACCAACGCCACGAAGGCGATGGACGCCGGCAAGTGGTCGAAGCAGCAGGGCGGGTACTACTCGTTCGACAACGGTCATCTGCTGCTGTGGACCAAGTGGGCGGACCCCGCCAACCGTCCCCTCAACGAGCGCCGTGACGAACTCGTCGCCCAGTACGGCGAAGACCGCGCCGATTGGATGATCGGTGTGTCCCGCAACCTGTGCCTGTACCCGAACGTGTACCTGATGGACCAGTTCGGTTCGCAGATCCGGCATTTCCGTCCGATCTCCGTCGACAAGACCGAGGTCACCATCTACTGCATCGCCCCCAAGGGTGAGAGCCGCACGGCACGCGCCGCCCGCATCCGCCAGTACGAGGACTTCTTCAACGCCACCGGCATGGCCACCCCGGACGATCTCGAGGAGTTCCGCTCCTGCCAGAAGACGTACCAGGCCGGCGCCGCACCGTTCAACGACCTCAGCCGCGGTGTCACCCACCAACTCCAGGGCCCCGACGAGGGTGCGAAGAAGATCGGCATCAATCCCATCTCCAGTGGTGTGAAGACCGAGGACGAGGGCCTCTACCCGATCCAGCACGGCTACTGGGTGCAAGCGCTCACCAAGGCGCTCGACGCCGACGTTGCCGCGAACAACCGCTGAGGGAGACGAGAAACATGACCGCAGTAGCCGAAAGCACTGTCACCCAGCACGACATCGAGCAGTTCCTCTACCGTGAGGCCCGCTACCTCGACGACCGCGAGTTCGAGAAGTGGATCGAGTGCTATCACCCCGACTCCGAGTTCTGGATGCCGGCGTGGGCCGACGACGGTGACCTGACCACCGACCCGATGACCGAGATCTCACTGATCTACTACGCCAATCGTGGTGGCATCGAGGACCGGGTGTTCCGCATCAAGACCGACCGGTCGAGCGCGACGAGCCTTCCGGAACCCCGCACCGGTCACAACATCTCGAACGTCGAGGTCACCGACCGTCGCGGCGAAGTCGTAGATGTCCGGTTCAACTGGTTCACGCTCTACTTCCGGTACAACACGGTCGACACGTACTTCGGGAATTCGTTCTACACCATCGACTTCTCTGGTGAGCAGCCTCTGATCCTGAAGAAGAAGGTCGTGCTCAAGAACGACTACATCCACCACGTGGTCGACATCTACCACATCTGATTTCTTCCCCATTCTTCGCGAATCGAGCTGTTTTCCATGACTTTCCAAGTTGCACTGAGTTTCGAGGACGGGATCACCCGCTTCATCAAGTGTGACGGCGACGAGACGGTCGCCGACGCGTCCTACCGCGCGCGCATCAACATTCCCCTCGACTGTCGAGACGGGGCGTGCGGCACCTGCAAGTCGCTCTGCGAATCCGGCACGTACGACGGCGGCGACTACATCGAGGAAGCGCTCACCGACGAAGAGGCGGAGCAGGGCTACTGCCTTCCGTGCCAGATGATGCCGGAAAGTGATCTGGTGCTGCAGATCCCGACGACGTCCGACGTCGCGAAGACCGCCGCAGGCACGTTCACCTCGACGGTCACCGAGATCCGTAAGTTCTCCGACACGACCATCGGGTTCACGATCGAGATCGCGAACCGCGACGACCTGGTTTTCCTCCCCGGCCAGTACGTGAACATCACCGTTCCCGGGACCGAAGCGACGCGCTCGTACTCGTTCAGCACCGGACCCACGTCGACGGAACTGTCGTTCCTGGTCAAGATCACCGACGGCGGCCTGATGTCGGAGTACCTGCGTAGCCGCGCACAGGTCGGCGACACGCTCGAGTTCACCGGCCCGATGGGAAGCTTCTTCCTGCGTGAGCAGAAGCGTCGCGCCCTGCTGCTGGCCGGCGGCACCGGGCTGGCCCCGCTGCTGTCGATCCTCGACAAGATGCGCACCGACGCCGCCGACCACCCCGTGCACCTGGTCTACGGAGTCTCGTCCGACGCGGACCTGGTGGAACTGGACAAGCTCGAGGAATACACGAAGTCCCTGCCCCAGTTCACGTTCGACTACTGCGTGTCCGACCCGGAGAGCAGTGCACCGAACAAGGGGTACGTCACCGGACTGTTCGAGCCCGCACACCTGAACGACGGCGATGTGGACGTGTACCTGTGCGGTCCGCCTCCCATGGTCGAGGCGGTGCGCGACCATCTGAAGTCGGAGGGCGTCACGCCGGCGAACTTCTACTTCGAGAAGTTCAACAACGCCGCGACACCGAGTGGCGCCGACGCGTCCGCACCGCCGGCCGACGCCGTCGAGGCGGCCCCCGAGTACGAGATCGGTGAGGAACACCAGCCGCTGTCCGAGTCGGACGCACAGTTCGACGCCCGCATGGCGCTCGAACTCGGTGCGATGGAACTGACCATCGGCCGGATGACGAAGGAACAGCTGTCCGAGTACCGGATCCTCGCCGAGACCTCCTGCGAATCGATCGAGAACGACCACCTCACGGACGCAGGCGCCTTCACCGACACCAACGCCGCCTTCCACGAATTCCTGTTCCGGTGCACCGCCAACGACGTGCTGCTCGAGGCGTACAACCGCCTGGAGGTCACGCAGCTCATGACGAAGGTGCTCCGCACCGCGGACTGGGTGGACGAACACATCCAGCACGACCACCTCGACATCGTCACCGCGTTCGAGAACGGCGACCGGGCCGCCGCCCACGACCTGATCGTCAGCCACAGCGCGCACGCGAAGGCCACCATGTGCCGCGCCATCGAGAGGAGTGCCGTCGCATGAGTGGACTCGTCACTCCGCATCGCTTCGACGGCAAGGTCGTCGCGGTCACCGGCGCAGCGCAGGGCATCGGCCTGACGGTCGCGACCCGACTCGCGGCCGAGGGTGCGTCGCTGATCCTGATCGACCGCGCCGAACTCGTCCACGACGTCGCGAAGGGGTTGCGCGAGAACGGCACCGACGCGCACAGCATCACCGCCGATCTGGAACAGTTCGCCGACGCCGAGGCGGCGATCGACGAGGCGCGGCAGCAGCACGGCCGGCTCGACGTGCTGATCAACAACGTCGGCGGCACCATCTGGGCCAAGCCGTACGAGCACTACACGGCGGAGCAGATCCAGGCGGAGGTGCAGCGGTCGCTGTTCCCGACCCTGTGGACGTGCCGCGCCGTCCTCCCCCACCTGATCGCGCAGCAGTCGGGCACCATCGTCAACGTGTCCTCGGTGGCCACGCGGGGTGTCAACCGCGTGCCCTACGCGGCGTCGAAGGGCGGCGTCAACGCCCTCACCGCCTCCCTGGCTCTCGAAGCCGCACAGTACGGAATCCGCGTGGTCGCCACCGCACCCGGCGGCACCGAGGCGCCCGCTCGCCGCGTTCCCCGCGGCCCCGGCGCGGAGACCGATCAGGAAAAGGCCTGGTACCAGCAGATCGTCGACCAGACCGTCGACTCGTCCCTGCTGAAGCGGTACGGAACGCTGGACGAGCAGGCCGCGGCCATCGTCTTCCTCGCCTCCGACGAGGCCACGTACATCACCGGGACGGTACTGCCCGTCGCCGGTGGCGACCTCGGCTAGCAGCCCACAGATCTCGAAACGGTTCCCCGTCACACCCACCGAGCGGAGATCACCATGAACCCATCCACCACCCCCGATACCTGGGCGAGTCCGAGACACCGTAGTGCCGTCACGTGGGTCGTCGCGATCGCCACGATCGCGATCATCTTCGACGGCTACGACCTGGTCGTGTACGGCACCATCCTCCCGACGTTGATGAACGATCCCGGCCAGCTCGGCGAGATCTCCGCGCAGCAGGCCGGTGCATTGGGCTCGTACGCGCTCATCGGTGTCATGGTGGGCGCACTCACCGCCGGCGCTGTGGGCGACTACCTGGGCCGGCGGCGGATGATGCTCGTCAACATCGCGTGGTTCTCCATCGGAATGGGGCTCGCCGCGTTGGCCACCAACGTCACCATGTTCGGCCTGCTGCGATTCTTCACCGGCATCGGGGTCGGTGGCCTCGTCGCCACCGCCGGTGCGATGGTGGCGGAGTTCGCACCTCCCGGAAAGCGGAACCTGTACAACGCCATCGTCTACAGCGGCGTCCCCGCCGGCGGGGTGCTCGCCTCCCTCCTCGCGATCGTTCTGCGCGACACGATCGGCTGGCGCGGCCTCTTCTGGATCGGCGCACTGCCCATCGTGATCCTGCTTCCGCTGGCTCTCGTGAAACTGCCCGAGTCGCCGAAGTGGCTCGTCGCCCGCGGCCACGAGGACAAGGCACGCCGCATCTCCGAACGCACGGGCATCCCGATGCCCGACGCCGACGAGATCGCCGCGGAACGGGCCTCCGTCGAGAAGGTCGGCTTCGCCGCACTCGCGACCCACCGTTACGCCTGGGGCACTGCGCTTCTCGGAATGATGAGCTTCTCCGGCCTCCTGCTCACCTACGGCCTCAACACGTGGCTTCCGAAGATCATGGAAGACGCCGGTTTCAACGCGAAGGGTTCGCTGTCGTTCCTGCTCGTCCTCAACGGCGGCGCGATCCTCGGCGGTCTGATCGCCTCCAAGGTCGCCGACGGCATCGGACCGCAACGCGTCGTCGCCACGACGTTCGGTCTCGCCGCGCTGGCCCTGATCCTCCTGACGCTCGGCTTCCCGCTGCCCGTGCTCCTCGCGTCCGTCGCCGTCGCCGGAGTCGGCACCATCGGCACGCAGGTCCTGATCTACGGCTTCGTCTCCAACTACTACTCGACGTCCGCGCGCGGCGCCGGGGTGGCCTGGTGCGCCGGTTTCGGCCGACTGGGCGGCATCTTCGGCCCCCTGATCGGCGGCGCACTGATCAGCGCCGGCATCAGCAGCCAGGTGGCGTTCTACGTCTTCGCGGGCATCGCCGTCCTGGGCGGGATCGTGACGTTCTTCGTTCCGCGCGCACGGGTCACCCGCGCCGCGCCTGCGGCCGCCTACTCCACCGTCCAGGTGTCGTGACCGGTCAGCAGTCGCTGCAGCGAGCCGTCGTCGACGGGGTCCTTCTCCCGCGCGATCTCGTTCTGCAGGCGCACCATGTCGTCGTACGTGTCCCGTGTGACGCTGCGGAACACACCGGTCACGGTGTGGGTGAGGTCCTGGTCTGAGAGCCTCGACAGTGCGTACGCGTAGTCGGGGTCGTCGGTGTGGGCGTCGTGCACGACGATCTCGTCCAGGTCGACGTCTGCGGTCGCGACCACCTTCAGACCGAAACCCGATCGGACGACGCAGTATTCGCCCGCTCCGCCGAAGACGATCGGCTCGCCGTGGGTCAGCGGGATGAGGCGCTGCTCGGAACCGTCCTTGCGTAGGACGTCGAACGAGCCGTCGTTGAAGATCGGGCAGTCCTGGTAGATCTCCACGAACGACGTGCCGCGGTGGGCCGCCGCCTGCCGCAGCACCTCCGTCAGCCCCTTGCGGTCCGAGTCCATGGCGCGGGCCGCGAAGGTGGCCTCGGCTCCCAGCGCGAGGGACAGCGTGTTGAACGGGTGGTCCACCGATCCCAGCGGCGTCGACTTGGTGACCTTGCCGACCTCCGACGTCGGCGAGTACTGCCCCTTGGTCAGCCCGTAGATCCTGTTGTTGAACAACAGGATCGTCATGTTGACGTTTCTCCGCAGGGCGTGGATGAGATGGTTGCCCCCGATCGACAGTGCGTCGCCGTCGCCGGTCACCACCCACACCGACAGGTCGGGGCGCGTCACCGCGAGACCCGTCGCGATGGCAGGCGCACGACCGTGGATCGAGTGCAGGCCGTACGTGTCCAGGTAGTACGGGAACCGGCTCGAGCATCCGATACCGGAGACGAACATCAGATTCTCGCGTCGGAGTCCCAACTCCGGCAGGAAACTTCGGATCGTGGCGAGGATGACGTAATCGCCGCACCCCGGACACCAACGGACCTCCTGGTCCGACGTGAAGTCCTTGGCCTTCTGCGGTTCGTCGGTCCTCGGCACGTGCGCGGTGGCGCTCAGGCCCAGATCCGCACCGACACGACTGATCATCCGTGTCACACCGATTCCTCCTGCCGGGGTCCGGTCGATCGGTAGGTCGCCGACGCGAGCGCGTCGGCGGTCTTCGCGAGCTCGTGCTCACGCAACGTTCCGGCCAGCGCGGAATCGATCACCTCGTGCAGTTCGTCGCCGAGGAAGGCGAGCCCCCGCACCTTGGTCACCGAGTGCACGTCCACGAGGAACCTCGCACGGAGGATCATCGCGAGCTGGCCCAGATTCATCTCCGGTGCGACGACGGTCCCGTAGCTGCGCAGCACCGCACCGAGATTGGCGGGCAGCGGGTTGAGGTTGCGCACGTGCACGTGGGCCACCTTCTTGCCCTCACGGCGAGCACGACGGCAGGCCTCACCGATGGGTCCGTATGAGCTGCCCCACCCGACGAGCAGCAGGTCGGCCTCACCCGAGGGGTCGTCGACGACCGCGTCGGGAACGGCGATTCCGTCGATCTTGGCCTGGCGCAACCGCACCATGAGGTCGTGGTTGGCGGGATCGTAGGAGATGTCGCCGCTGCCGTCGGCCTTCTCGAGTCCGCCGATGCGGTGTTCGAGCCCGGGCGTTCCCGGTATCGCCATGGCACGGGCGAGCGTCTCCCGGTCGCGGGCGTACGGTGCGAACTCGCCGTCCACCGGTGGTGCCGTGTCGCAGCCGGGGTCGATCCGGTCCATTTCGGACACGTCCGGGATGGCCCACGGTTCGCTGCCGTTCGCGATGGCGCCGTCCGACAGCAACAGCACCGGTGTGCGGTACGTGAACGCGATCCGGGCGGCGTCGACCGCGGCATCGAAGCAGTCCGCGGGTGAGCACGGTGCGATCACCGCGACCGGCGACTCGCCGTTGCGTCCGTACATCGCCTGCAACAGGTCCGACTGTTCGGTCTTCGTGGGGAGACCGGTGGACGGGCCACCACGCTGGACGTCGATGACGAGCAGCGGGACCTCCGTCATCACCGCCAGCCCGATGGCTTCGCTCTTCAACGCCAGTCCGGGTCCGGACGTGCTCGTCACGCCGAGCGCGCCCCCGATCGACGCGCCCAGCGCCGCGCCTATTCCGGCGATCTCGTCCTCCGCCTGGAACGTGGTGACGCCGAGATTCCGGTGCTTGCTCAGCTCGTGCAGGATGTCCGATGCCGGGGTGATCGGATAGGTGCCGAGGAAGACGTCCCGCGACGCCAGCCGTCCCGCCGTCACCACCCCGTAGGCCAGGGCCGTGTTCCCGGTGACCTGGCGGTACGTGGCCGATGGGAGCGTCGCCGCGGACACCTCGTAGGTGGTCGCGAAACTCTCCGTCGTCTCCCCGTAATTCCATCCGGCCTTGAACGCAAGGAGGTTGCCCTCCGCGATCTGCGGCTTCGCTGCGAACTTGGTCTGCAGGAACCGCTCGATGCTGTGGGTGGGACGGTTGTACATCCACGACAACAGTCCGAGTGCGAACATGTTCTTCGCCCGCTCGCCGTCCTTCCGGCTCAGTCCGGCGGGTTCGACCGCGCTGACCGTCAACGTCGACATCGCCACCGGATGCACCACGTAGTCCTCGAGGGAGTCGTCGTCGAGGGGGCTCGTGGCGTATCCGACCTTCGCGAGATTCCGCTTGGTGAACTCGTCCGTGTTCACGATGATCATGCCGCCCCGCGGCAGATCGTCCAGGTTCGCCTTCAACGCCGCCGGGTTCATGGCGACCAGAACGTCCGGGCGGTCGCCGGCGGTGAGGATGTCGTAGTCCGCGATCTGGATCTGGAACGACGACACCCCCGGGAGGGTGCCCTGAGGCGCCCGGATCTCGGCGGGGAAGTTGGGCTGGGTGGCGAGGTCGTTGCCGAACGCCGCCGCCTCCGACGTGAACCGGTCGCCGGTCAATTGCATGCCGTCGCCGGAGTCTCCGGCAAAGCGGATCGCCACCCGTTCCAGCTTCGTGGAGTTAACCTCCGTCGTCATGAATGCACCGAATCCTTCGACTCGTAGTCGTTCTGACCAGCAGCTTCTAACCTCACGGTACAAGCGTTCCCAGTTTTCGCCAGGAACACGCCGAAATCAGGCGTCGCGATACGGTGAGTGGTGTGAGTGCCCCAGGGAACATCGAGCTCGTCGGGCGTTCCCGCGAACTCGCCGAACTAGAGTCGATCCTGCGTGAGGCGCGCGAGAACGCGCCCGCCGTCGTGGTCGTCGAAGGCGTGCCGGGCATCGGCAAGACCAATCTGATGGAACACTTCCTCGCGGCACACCCCGACCTGCCGGCGTTCTCCGCGGTCTGCGCCCCGTGGGCGTCCGGCCATCCCTTCGGCGTCGCCGAACAGCTCCTCGGGGCGGCCGTGACGTCGGAGGACCCCGTCGACGTCGCCCGCGAACTCGTCGCTGCGGTGGATCCGCCTGCTGGTGACGTTCCGTTCGTCTTCGTGCTCGACGATGCGCACTGGGCAGACCTCGCCTCACTGCAGGCGCTGACCTCCGCCGTGCACCTGCTCGACCGACCGGCAATGATCGTCCTCGTCACGAACTCGGAACCTCCCGACGGTGTTCCCGCGGAAGTCCTCGACCTCCTCGACCGGCATCGCCGGCATCGGATCCAGGTCCGTCCGCTCGATGCGTCCGACACCCGAAGACTTGCGAATACCCTTGCGCATCTCGACCTTCCGGCCCCGGTGGCGCACCAGCTCGTTCAGCACACGGCGGGGAATCCACGGCACCTCACGCAACTTCTGCAGGAAGTCGACCCGAGCGCGTGGAGCCAGTGGCAGCCAGTGCTCCCGGTGCCCCGCACGTTCGCCGCGAAAGTGCAGTCACAACTGTCGGGGTGCTCGGCGCCTGCCCGGGCGCTCGTCGAATCGGCGGCGGTACTCGCCGGTAATCCTCGATTCGCCGACGCCGCCGCGCTCGCGGGCATCGAGCACCCGGTGGAAGCGCTCGACGAAATCCATCGGGCGGGCCTCCTCACCGTCGGTGAGCATCGCGGCGTGACCGTGCTGACCTTCCCGTCGCCGCTGACCCGGGCCGCCGTCTACCGCAGCCTCGGGCCCATCCGGCTGCGTGACCTGCACGATCATGCCGCACGGATCGTCGAGGACGAGGGCAGGCGACTGGACCATCGCGCCGCCGCGGCGCCGTTCGCCGATCCGGTGCTCGCGGACGAACTGGACACCTACTCTGCGCAGCGGGCAACCGTCGGGGCGTGGTCGGCTGTCGCGGACGCATTGATCAAGTCGAGCCGCCTCACCGCGGACCGCGGCGAACGCGAACAACGCCTCATCCGGGCCGTCGACGCCCTCGTCGGTGCCAGCAACCTTCCCCAGGCACTGGCGTTCGCGCCGGAGATCGAGAGCTTCCCCGAAAGTCCGTTACGCGACGCCGTACTCGGCTACCTCGCCATCCTCCGGGGACGACCCGCGGAAGCCGATCTGCTGCTCACCCAGTCGTGGACCGCATGCGACCCGGATACCGATCCGGCCACCGCCGCGCTGATCTGCCAGCGCCGCGTCCTGGACTCACTCGTCCGCTGGCACGGACCGGACCTCGTCGAATGGGCCGGGCGGGCCGTAGCTCTCGTCGATCCTGGCGATCCGTCGGCCGTCGAATCCGCGGCAATCATGGGACTCGGACTCGCCGCCACGGGTCAGATCGTGGAGGCACGGGCCGCCTACGACACGCTGTCCGCGAAGATCGCCCTCGGTGCCCAATCCCAGCGCTTCGACATGGCCAGAGGCTGGCTCGACCTGGCGCTGGACGATCCCGAATCGGCGCGTCAGGAACTCGAGAGCGCCGTCCCCACGGCCTTCCGGATGGGCTCGACCCGCATCTCGCTGTGGGCGCAGGCCTGGCTGGCGCGAACGCAATTCGCCCTCGGTGACTGGAGCGGCGCGATCGCCACGGTCGACCGTGCCGCACACCAACTCGAGGACGCCGCGCTCGACCTCGTCCGGCCCCTCGTGCACTGGACCGGCGCGCAGACACACGCGCTCCGCGGAAACTGGCCCGCCGCGCAGGAACACCTCCGCCTCGCGGCGGCGAGTTCGCACGACTACCCGATGATGTTCATTCCGTCCTCCCTGGCCCGCGCCCAATGCGCCGAAGTGCAGGCCGACTACGCCGCCGTGATCAGGGCGCTCGAGCCTCTCACCCGCCTGCAACCGCGGGAGGGCATCGACGAGCCCGGCTTCTGGCAGTGGCCCGACGTCTACGCGAACGCTCTCGTGATGGCCGGTCGCGTCGACGACGCGGACGCGTTCCTCATCCCGCACGAGGAACGCGCCGTGGAGCGCGGGCACCGGTCGGCTATGGCTCGCCTCGGTTACGCCCGCGGTCGCGTCGCCGGCGCGCGTGGCGACATCGATGCCGCCCGGGACGTGTTCGAGACGGCGTTGACGCACCTCGACACACTTCCCCTCCCCTACGATCGGGCACGCGTGAACTTCGCGTACGGCCAGACTTTGCGCCGGGCAGGCAAGCGGCGCGAAGCGGACGCCGTCATGCAGGCCGCCCGGGAGGGATATTTCGCGCTCGGTGCCACCTCCTACGTGCAGCGGTGCGACCGCGAACTCAAGGCAGGCGGCCTCAACCTCAAACGCAGCCGGTTCACACTCGAGGAACTGACTCCGCAGGAACGGGCCGTGACCGAACTCGTCGCCGGCGGAGCCAGCAACAAGGAGGCTGCGGGCGAACTGTTCCTGTCCGTCAAGACCGTGCAGTACCACCTGACCCGGGTCTACGCGAAGCTCGGCATCCGCTCGCGCAGCGAACTCGCCGCGCAGTTCCGCGACCAGGACTGACAGCCGAGGTGGCGGGAACCTACCCCGAGGGTGCCTGTTCGGGGCACCACCATCCGGCCAGGCTGGATCTCGACCGATGCAGCCGACCCACCGGAGTACCGAGATGGATGACACGATCGACGCAGTGCAAGCCGACCGCGACCTGAAGAACAAACACCGCGCCATGTGGGCTCTCGGCGACTACCCCGCCCTGGCCACCGACATCATCGCCGGCCTCGGGCCCGCCCTGGTCCGCGCCAGCCGGGTCAGGCCCGGCGACCGCGTTCTCGACGTCGCGGCAGGCTCCGGCAACGCCGCCATCCCCGCGGCACTGTCCGGGGCGAGCGTCGTCGCCGGTGACCTCACCCCCGAACTGTTCGACGCCGGACGCCGCCGTGCCGCCGAACTCGGAGCCGAGGTGGAGTGGCGCGAAGCCGACGCCGAGGCCATGCCGTTCGCCGACAACGAGTTCGACACCGTGCTGTCGTGCGTCGGCGTCATGTTCGCCCCGCACCATCAGGCGAGCGCCGACGAACTCGTCCGCGTCTGCCGACCGGGAGGAACGATCGGCCTACTCAGCTGGACCCCCGAAGGTTTCATCGGGCAGATGTTCGCAACGATGAAACCGTATGCACCCCCGCCCCCTCCGGGCGCGCAGCCTCCGCCACTGTGGGGTCGTGAAGAACACGTCCGGGCATTGTTCGGCCATCGCGTCACCGACATCGTGGCAACCCGGCACACCGTGCGCATCGATCAATTCCGGTCGCCCGAGGACTTCCGTGACTACTTCAAATCCCGCTACGGCCCGACCATCGCCGTGTACCGGAACATCGCTGACGACCCCGCCCGCGTCGCCGCGCTGGATCACGAACTCGCCGATCTCGCACGTCGTTTCGACCACGGCACCGGCAGCACCGTGATGAACTGGGAATACCTCCTCCTCACCGCACGGAAGTGGTAGCGAGGTCGACCACGATCGTCCTCTCGTTGCCCGGGTCGGCAGCGTCGTACCAGATCTTCGTCGTCTGACCGTCGACGACCGGTGCGTCGCTGCTGATCACGGCACGACGCCCGGTGTGGTGGCGATGAACTCGAGTTCCTCCAGTGTCAACGGCGACGCGGATCCTTCGGGCGCCGACGCGCTGACCACGACCTGCGCACCGGACGGCCGGGTGACCGACACGAAGGCACCGCCGTTCGACGGGTAGGCCGCGCGAACGATGACGGAACCGTCTTGCAGCGTTTCGGACTTCCTGTCCCGGTCGAGTTCCGACAAAAGTTGCTCGTGAGGCGACGGAGTATCCCTACCGCTCAGGAGCGCGATCTCGAGCCGACCGGAGCCGCCCCCGGATGTTGTCGTGAGCACCTCGCACACGTTGTCTCTGCCGAAATCCCCCGGACGCAGCGAACCGATCGGACGGTCCAGGGAGACGCCGGTGCTCGACACACCGGACCACCGCTCATCGAGTGCCCGATTGATGTCGGCAACGGCTCCCCGGGTCAACACGGGTCCCGTCCCGTTCGATTCGGTACTGCACGCACGCATCGGCGGCAACGTGCCCGGCGGAACCCCGGCTGCGACAGCCAAATCCGGCGTCGTCGCGATGGCAGTGAGGTCGTCGAGGGTCAGCGGGGTGCGGCCGGCGTGCCGGGTTCGGGCGTTCGGCTCCGTCGAGTCGCTGTCGTCGACTCTGGCGACGACCCTGGTTCCGTCCGGTAGGTACGCCACTACGTCGCGCTTCAGGTGTCGCACACCGTTGCTTTCGGCCCACGTTTCCTGCAAGTCGAGCACGGTGCCGTTCGGTAGCATTTCGCGCCGGTCCAATCCGCCGGCTACGCAAGGCGGCACCGGCCGATCCCACGCGCGGACATCGACTGTCAGCGTGCCGACCTGTCCGTCCCGGACCAGCGAGCCCCGAGCACTGGTCGACCCATTGAACAGTGCCGCGTCGACATCATCGGGCAACTGCGATTGTGCGATGTCATCGATCGGCTGAAACTCGAGCGACTCGCCGGGACTGGCGAACACCACGTCCACATCGGCGGGCAGAGATTGGATGACGGCGTTCGTCATCGCGGTCGCCTTCGGACCGGAAAACCATTGGTACTTCGCGTTGTAGTAGTCCTGTGACGGGGAATACGCGACGCTGAAGCGTCTCGGCTCCATGGGCGGCTCGACGACGTCGCAGCCCGGGATGCGCGAGTCGGCGGACGATTCTTCGGCAGGCTCGTTCAGCATGCCCGCGACCACGATCCCCACCGCCACCACCGACACGACCGCCGTCACGTCCATCCAGATGCTCTTGCGCCATTTCGACTCGACCCGCTGGGTCATCGCACTCCCCCTCCACCCCGACCATGCACACGTTACCCATTCGGCAACTTGGGTATTGCCCGGTCCGGAACGGGTTGCTAGAGTCGAACATGTATTCGAATGACCTTGGGGGAGGTTGGTTGTGGGGGCATTACTTCTCGAGGAATTGCGCGCGTTCACGGCGCGGTTGCAATGTGCCGAGGCGGCGAGTGGCGATGCGGGATTGGGCATCGATCTGCTCGACGCGATCGAGACGTTGAAGTCGGTCGGGTGCGCGGCGCAGGCGGTGATCACCGACGACGTCGCCACGTCTATCCGCGCGGACCGCAAGGCTGCCGGGTTGCCGCGGGCGGAGTGGGACCGCGGCATTGCCTCGCAGATTGCGTTGGCGCGCAGGGAATCCCCGAACCGTGGTGGTCGGCATCTCGGGTTCGCGCGGGCGTTGGTGCACGAGATGCCGCACACCCTGGCGATGTTGCGGTCGGGCCGGTTGAACGAATGGCGTGCCACGTTGTTGGTGCGGGAGACGGCGTGCCTGTCGGCGACGGATCGGGGCATCGTGGACCGTCGGTTGTGTTCGGACCCGGCCACTCTCGACGGGGTCGGCGACCGCGGGCTGATCGCGCGGGCGAAAGCGTTGGCGGTCGAACTCGACGCCGCGGCGGTTGTAGCCCGGCATCGCAAGGCGGTGTCCGAGCGTCGGGTCACGACACGGCCGGCGCCGGATTCGATGGCCTACCTCAGTGTGTTGATGCCGGTGGAGCAAGCAGTGTGCCTCCAGGCCACGTTGGGGCGGGATGCCGACAGTCTGATCGCGACCGGGAACAGTGGCGGCCGGACCCGCAATCAGCTGATGGTGGGCCTGTTGTTCGACCGCGGCACCGGAGCGTCGGTGGCGGCGGGGGTGCCGGTGGCGGTGAATCTGGTGCTCTCGGACGAGACCTTGCTGGCCGGTGGGCACGAGGCCGCGCAGTTGCAGGGGTTCGGGCCGGTGCCGGCGGGGATTGCCCGGCAACTGGTGGCCGAGGCCGTCGATAGTGGCACCGAGACGTCGTTGCAGCGGGTGTATTCGTGCCCCCAGTCGGGGGCGTTGACGGCGATGGAGTCCCGGTCGCGCACGTTCCCGAAGAGCCTGCGAAAGCTGATCGACCTCCGGGATCGGACGTGCCGGACTCCGTGGTGCGATGCGCCGATCCGGCATCACGATCACATCCGCTCACGCAGTAAATTGGGTAAGACCACCGCGCGAAACGGGTCCGGGCTCTGCGAGGCCTGCAACTACGCGAAGGAAGCACCGGGTTGGACAGCACGTCCCGTGAGCAGGCCCGGCGGCACCCACCTCATCGACCTCGGCACCCCGACCGGGCACCACTACCGATCGGCGGCCCCGCCGCTCCCGGCCGCGGCACGACAGTCGGAGGTCGAGGCGGTACTGATCGCACGCCTGCGTGCGTCGTGACAGCGCGATCACGCCTGGACGACGCCGACCACCGGGGCGTAATCACATGGCGGCAATGCCCGGCTGGTGTTGTCGAGGATGCTCCCGAAGACGACGAACACGATTGTGCCCCTGCCTGTCTCGAGGGTATTGGACAGCGTGACGATGTAGTCGGCCGGCCGCTCCTGATACAACGGCGCTCGCCCCGACTGCATGGTGGTGAGGTTCAGCCAGGCGACCTCGACGAGGTCGCCCTGCAGTGGCGACGACATTGCCGTGTTCATCCCGCTGAAGAAGACATTGACCTTCCCCGGCGGAATGACTGGGACAGGAAGGTTCTCGTCGACGGCGGGGCCTGCTATCGCGCGAGCGATACCGACCGAATCGTTCTGCTCTCCGAAGCCGGCAGGGAGGCAGTCGGCTGCGGTGGTGTCGTACAGGAACGGCTGGGCGGTGCCCTCGACGAGATGAACCGATCGGGGGAAGTAGTTGTAGCGCGGTGTACCGTCGGCGATGCGCTCGATGGTGGTCGTGATCGACTGCGCGGTGCGGGTGCTGATCGGCATGGCGGCCGATTGGAGGGCGGCTCGCACTGCCGCCACGTCGCCGAGCGGCGGGGGCACGGCGCGCGCTTCACCGGCCGCCATGGAGACGAGCACACCGACACACGCCGCAAGTCCTGCAATTCGTCCACGCATGAATGGATGCTAGCGGCCACAGGGACTTGCCGAATCAGCTTCGTGAACGCCCGGCAAGTGCCAGGCTTGAGGTCATGGACAGCATCAACTCGATGGGTGACCGGTAATGGCCCGCCCGGTACGCGTCGTCGTGCTCGGCGCCGGCTCGTGGGGGACGACGGTGGCAGGTCTCGCCGCCCACAACACACCGACCCTGCTGTGGGCGCGGAACTCGGATACGGCCGACGAGATCAACAACGAGCACCGCAACTCCCGCTACCTCGGCGACCGCCCGCTCCCCGACTCCATGCGCTCCACAGCCGACATCGTCGAAGCGGCCCATGAAGCCGACGTTCTCGTGGTTGGGGTGCCGTCGCACGCGGTCCGCAGCACCCTCGCTCAGATCGCCAACGAGGTGCGGGCGTGGGTGCCGGTGCTGTCGCTGGCGAAGGGGCTGGAGCCGGGAACACGGCTGCGACCCACCGAGGTGATCGCCGAGTGCCTGCCCGGGCATCCGGTCGGGCTTCTCGCGGGCCCGAATATTGCGCGGGAGATCGTGGACGGACTGGCGGCCGCGTCGGTCGTGGCCACCCAGGACGTTCGGGTGGCCACCGCGTTGCAGCCGTTGTTCGCGTCCGCCGTGTTCCGGGTGTACCGGAACACCGATGTGCTGGGCTGCGAACTCGGTGGCGTGCTGAAGAACATCGTGGCGATCGCCTCGGGAATGGCCGACGGGCTGGATGTCGGCGACAACACGCGCGCGATGGTCCTGGCGCGAGGGTTGGCCGAGATGACCCGGCTGGGTGAGGCGATGGGCGCGAACCCGCGGACGTTCGCGGGACTCACCGGGGTCGGAGACCTGATCGCCACCTGTATGAGCCCGAGTTCGCGTAACCGGCGGGTGGGCGAGTACATCGCCCGCGGCATGACGGTCGACGAGGCGGTCGCAAAGTTGGGGCAGGTGGCCGAGGGCGTGAAGACGGCCCCCACCGTGATGGAACTGGCCCGCGACTACAACGTGGAGATGCCCATTGCCGCCGAGGTCGAGGCGGTGGTCGCGGGTCGGCAGACGCCGGAAGGCGCCTACCGTGGCCTGCGGAAAGTCGCTGCCGGCGGAGAGCACGAGGTGGCATGACCGCACGACTGCAACCGGCAGTAGCACTATCTAGACGTTTCTAAGCAATCTCCTAGAAAACTGGGGCAGACTCCTGAATGGAGGCACCCCAGCAAGCAGCGTCGTGCGGGGACGTATGCGTGAGAGAAGTCAGCATGAGTTCACCGACCTCGGTTGGTCCCGGAGACTCGTCGGCGCGCGCGTTCCCCCTGTCACCCGCGCAAGCGGGGATGTGGCTCGCGCAGCACGTCGATCCCGCGGTTCCGGTGTCGGTCGCCCAGTACGTCGACATCCACGGCGACCTGGACCGGAGCGCCCTCACAGACGCGTGTGTCCGCGCGGCCGCCGAGTTCGAGTCGTTTTTCCTGAAGGTCTCCGAGATCGACGGGCAACCGCTGCAATGGGTGGACCCGAGCCTGGACGCCTCCGTCGGCTACCTCGACTTCCGGGACACGCCGGACCCGGAGGCGTCGGCGCACGCGTGGATGCGCACCGAGACCGCCGATCCGATCGACATCCAGCGTGACCGTCTGACCGTCTCGTTCCTTCTCCACGTCGGACACGACCATTACTTCTGGTATTCGCGCGCCCACCACATCGCGATGGACGGTTTCGGGTCCGTCACGATGCTCTACCGGATCGCCGCGCTCTACACCGCCGCGGTGCACGGACTGCCACCACCCGCGAGCAGTCCGGTCGGTCTGCGGCGCATCCACGAACTCGAGACCGACTACCGCACCTCCGCCCGCCGGGAATCCGACCGGGACTACTGGACAGAAACGATGCGTGGTGTCACCCACGCGAGCACCCTCGCGCGCGGCTCCGCGCCGCCGACCGCCGGTTCCCGGCACGTCGGCGCAACGTTGACCACCGAGGTCGTCGATCAACTCGAGAAGAGCGCGGCAGCGCACGGCGTCAATCCTGCGACGCTCACCGTCTGTGCGGTCGCGGGCTATCTGGCGCGAATGACCGGCGAGGACGACGTCACGCTCAGCCTGCCGGTGTCGGCACGCACGACGGCGGCGCTGCGCCGGTCCGGCGGAATGGTGTCCAACGTGGTGCCGCTGCGCATCACGTCCGCGGGGACAGGGACTGTCGGCGATCTGGTGTCCCGCACGCGCCTCGTGATGTCGGGCGCCCTGCGGCATCAGCGGTACCGGCACGAGGACATTCGCGCAGACCTGGGAAGCGCACTGTCCGGGCCGCGACTGTTCGGCCCCGCCGTCAACATCATGCTGTTCCCCGAGGAGTTGGAACTCGGTTCGCTACGCAGCCAATTGCATGTGTTGTCTTCGGGTCCGATCGAAGACCTCCTGGTGAATCTGTACCGGTACGGTCCCCGCGGACGTGTGCACCTCGATTTCAAGGCGAACCCGCGACTGTATTCGCAGGACGAGCTCGAGGGGCACCATACGAGATTCCTGCGGTACTTCCGGCACTTCCTCGACGCCGATGCCGCCCACCCGATCGGTGAACTCCCGGTCCTCACGGAGAACGAAACCGCGGCACTGGTCCCCTTCCCCGGACCGCCCGACAGCGTGCCCGTCACGCTCGCCCACGTGTTTCGCGCCTCCGCCGCACAGCATCCGGACGCGACCGCCGTCGTCAGCGCCGGCCGCGAGATCACCTACCGCGAACTCGACGGGCGATCGGATCGGATCGCTGCGACGCTGGCACGATTCGGCGTCGGGTCCGGCGACATCGTCGCGGTGGCTTTGCCGCGGTCCTCCGACTATGTCTGTGCGGTCTGGGCCGTCGCGAAGACGGGGGCGGCATTCCTGCCGGTGGATCCGACCTCCCCGGTCGCCCGTGTTCGGCACATGCTCGACGACTCCCACGCGGCAGTTGGGTTGACGTCCGTCGAATACACGAACACGCTGCCGGACAGCACCGAGTGGCTACTGCTCGACGAGTCGGGCGGCTCGACCGCCGACGATGTGCCCCCGCCGACAATACGATTCGACGACGCCGCCTACCTCATCTACACATCCGGATCCACCGGAGTTCCCAAGGGAGTCGTGGTCACCCACCGCGGGATCGCCAATCTGGTCTCCGCGCAGCGCACCCGACTCGGCCTCGACAGCGCGGCAAGGGTTCTGCATGTCGCATCACCGAGCTTCGACGCCTCCGTCTTCGAGATGCTGATGGCCTTCGGCTCCGGTGCTGCGCTCGTCATCGCCTCACCCGCAGTGTTCGGTGGATCCCCTCTCGCACGGCTGATGACCACCGAACGCGTCACCCACGCGGTGATCACCCCGTCGGTCCTGGCGTCGATGGACCCCGGGGAGGTCGGAGGCCTGCGCACACTCGTCGTCGCGGGTGAGAAGTGTCCGCCGGAACTGTTGTCTCGGTGGGCATCCCGATGCCGGATAATCGACGCGTACGGTCCGGCGGAGACTACCGTCATGGCGACCGTCAGCGCGCCTCTCGCCGAGTCCGGACCGGTCACCATCGGCCGGCCGATCCACGGAACGAGGGCCGTGGTCCTCGACCACCGGCTCCGCCCGGTCCCCGCCGGTGTGGTCGGCGAGCTGTACGTCGCGGGGACCGCCCTGGCCCGCGGGTACCACCGCAGGGTTCGGCAGACGTCGGAACGGTTCGTCGCCGACCCGTACGGACCAGCGGGCACCCGCATGTACCGCACCGGCGACACGGTCCGCTGGACCCGGGACCACGAACTCGAGTACCTCGGACGCAGCGACGAACAGGTGAACCTCCGGGGTCTACGCGTCGAGCCCGGCGAGATCGACGCGACACTCCGCCGGCATCCGGCGGTTCGATTCGCCGTCACCGTGATTCGCTCGCAGACGGCCGGCGATCAGCTCGTGTCGTATGTGGTGGGCGCCGACACCCTGGCCGAGCAGGAGCTGCTGTCGTTCCTCACCGCCGAACTGCCACCGCATCTGGTGCCGGCCGCCGTCGTCGTGCTCTCCCACATTCCGTTGACCCCGTCGGGCAAGCTGGACCGCACTGCCCTCCCCGAGCACAGCCGCCGGTCACGTTCCCGGACCGCCCCCAGAAGCGAGCGCGAACGCACACTCCACGGCCTGTACGCCGACGTTCTCGGCACGTCCGATTTCGGTGTGGACGAGTCGTTCTTCGCGCTCGGCGGCGACAGCATCATGGCGATCCAATTGGCCTCCCGGGCGAGGAGTGCGGGAATTTCGTTCACTCCGCGCGACGTTTTCGAGCAGCGCACGATCTCCCGTCTCGGCCACGTCGCGGGGAGCGACCTCGACAGACCGGTCCTCGCGGAACTGCCGGGCGGCGGGGTCGGCGACATGCCGCTCACCCCGGCGGCCCGATTTCTCCTCGACCGGGCGGGCGTCATCGACCGGTACGCACAGGCGGTGACGGTGGAACTGCCACGCGCTGTATATCCCGACACGCTGGACAGTGTGATCGGCGCCGTCGTCGATCGGCACGACGCACTGCGGGCGCGCCTCGTGCGCGGCTCGGACGGGACGGCGTTCCTCACCGTGAGCCCGGCAGGCGCACCGCTGCCGGCGGGCACGATCCTGCGGGTCCCGCTGCCCGACCACGCCGACCCGGCGCAGCGTACGCGGGACGAACACGAGGCCGCAGTCCGCCGGTTGAATCCTGCTGCGGGCGTGATGGTGCAGTGCGTCTGGCTCGATCCCGGACCGGAAGACACCACGCGCCGCGGGCGGCTCCTCCTCGTCGCCCATCACCTGGTGATCGACGGGGTCTCGTGGCGAATCCTGATCGGCGATCTCGCGGCAGCGTGGGCGCAGGTGGAGGCGGGGATATCGCCTACCCTGGCACCGATCGGCACCTCCCTGCGCCGGTGGTCGCACGGCCTGATCGAGGAGGCGCAGCGGCCGGGCCGCAGGTCCGAGCTGCCGTTCTGGCGTGAGATGACCGCGTACGAGGATTCGCCGCTCGGCACCCGCCCCCTCGACACGCGGCGTGACGTGAATTCCACCGTGGATCGGGTCCACACGGACGTGTCTGCGGACGTCACACACTCGTTGCTCACCGGCCTCCCGGCCGCCTTCCGCTGTGAGGTCAACGACGCACTGCTCACCGCGCTCACCCTCGCCCTCGCGCAGTGGCAGCGCCGGCGGGGACGACCGGCCACCGCGCCGGTGATCCGGCTCGAGGGGCACGGCCGCGAGGAAGGGGTGCTCCCCGGCGCCGACCTTTCCCGCACCGTCGGGTGGTTCACCAGTATCTTCCCGATTCGCCTCGACCTCGGGGACGTCGACCTGGACGAGGCGTTCGCGGGCGGCCCTGCTGCAAGCACCGCGATCAAGTTGGTCAAGGAACAGTTGCGTGCGGTGCCCGACAAGGGCATCGGCTACGGGCAGTTGCGGTATCCGGGGGACGACCTCGGCCAGGTCGCCTTCAACTACCTCGGCCGGCTCGATACCGCGGAGACAGAACATGATTGGCGCCCCGTGCGGGACGACACCGCCGTGTTCTCGTCGGCGGAACCGTCGATGCCGGTCACCGCGCTGATCGACATCACCGCGTTCACCGCCCGCGGTGTCCTCGACGCCACCTTCGCATACCCGGCGGGTGCGATTGCGCCCGAGGACGTGCGGGCGCTGGGCGATCTGTGGGAGCAGGCGCTGACAGCGCTCGCCGCGGTGGCGCGGTCTCCGCGCGCCGGTGGGCTCACCCCGTCCGATCTGCCGCTCGTCGCCGTGGACCGCAACGACATCGACGAGTGGGAGCGGGACCATCCGGGTCTGCTCGACGTGTGGCCGCTGACGCCGTTGCAGTCGGGCCTGCTGTTCCACGCGGCACTCGCGGGTACGGATGCCGATCCGTATGCGATGCAGGTGATCCTGACCCTGTCCGGACACCTCGATCAGGATCGGCTCCGGCGCGCATGCGGCGCCGTCCTTGCGGGGCACGCGAACCTGCGCACCGCATTCGTGCGCGACAGTCGCGGCGTCCCGGTGCAACTCGTGCTCGACGACGTGCCGCTGCGGTGGCGGCACGTCGACCTCACGGACGTCACAGAGGATCCCGAGGTCCTGCGCGACGACCGCACCACCCGCTTCGACATGTCTGCCCCACCGCTGATTCGGTTCACCCTGCTGTCGCGGGGGCCGAACCGCGTCGACCTGGCGATCACCGCCCACCACATCGTGCTGGACGGCTGGTCCATGCCGTTGCTGGTGCGCGAACTCTTCACCGCCTACCAACGCGACGATGTCCGCACCGAGCCGCCGGATTCGAGCCCGTACCGCGACTACCTGGAATGGCTGGCGACGAAGGACACCGAGGCCTCGGCGCGGGCGTGGGTCGCGGCTCTCGACGGCATCACCGAGCCCGCCGCGTCGGCCGAACCCACCCCCACCACGTCGGAGACGGTGCTGGAGCTGAGCGAGGAGGACACCCGGAAGCTGACCGCGCGAGCGACCGAGCTCGGCGTCACGCTGAGCACGATCGTGCAGGCGGCCTGGGGAATCGTTCTCGGGCAGGCGACCGCCCGGGACGACGTCGTGATCGGCGCGACCGTCTCCGGCAGGCCCGCGGACGTCGCCGGGGTGGAGAGTGCGGTGGGATTGTTCGTCAACACCGTGCCCGTGCGGATCCCGCTGGTCCCCGATACCGACACCGCCATGCTGCTCACCCGCCTACAGGCCGACCATGTGCGCCTCCTGGACCATCACCATCTGGGCCTGGCGGACATCCAGCAGGCAGTCGGCGTGGCGCCGCTGTTCGACACGCTGGTCGCGTTCGAGTCGTACCCCGTGGACCGCACCGCGCTGCCGGAACCCGTCGACGGACTCACACTGGACGAGGTCCGCGCACACGATGCGTCGCACTACGCCGTGACGCTGGCGGTGACAGTCGCCCGGACCCTCCGGTTGACGGCGAAGTGCCGGTCACATCGATACGACGAGAAAGCCCTGCTCGCCCGCGTCGGGCGCGTCCTCGAGTGCATCAACGGGGATCCGCACGTCGTCCTCGGCAGGCTCGACCTCCTCGGCGATCAGGAGCGCGAGCGGGTGCTGCGCACCTGGAACGCGACGGACGCACCGGTACCCTCGCAGACCCTGGTGGACCTGTTCGACGCGCAGGCCGAGCGTTCCCCGGAGGCCGTCGCGGTGGTCTTCGGCCCGGATCGACTGACGTACGCGGAGTTCGACGCACGGGTGAATCGACTCGCCCGGTATCTCGTCGCGAAGGGAATCGGACCGGAAACCGTCGTCGGTGTCGCGGTACCCCGCTCGATCCAGCTTCTCGTGGCGCTGCACGCGGTACTGAAAGCCGGCGGCGCCTACCTGCCGATGGACCCCGAGCACCCGCTCGGACGAACGGCACTCGTCATCGACTCGGCCTCACCCGCGCTGGTCCTCACGTCCGATTCCCGCAATCGCACGGTCCCGGACGGAGTCGCCGTCGCGGATCTCGATCTGTTGGACCTCACCGGGTACGACCCCCGATCGATCACGGATTCCGAGAGACGCGCACCGCTGCATCCGGCGAACGCCGCGTACGTCATCTACACGTCCGGTTCCACGGGCCGGCCCAAGGGCGTGACGGTGACCCACGAGATGATGGTGAACCAGTTCCGCTGGGCGCAGACGCTGACACCGCTCGACGGTTCCGATGCGGTATTGCACAAGACGCCTCTCACGTTCGACATTTCCGCGTGGGAACTGCTGTGGCCCTTGCATACCGGTGCACGGGTGGTGATCGCCGCACCCGACGGACACCGCGATCCCCGCTACCTCGCACGGATCGTCGCGCAGGAGTCGATCACGACTCTCCATGTCGTGCCGTCGATGCTCGACGCCTTTCTGGAGCAGTGCGGGCCGCGGGAACTCGCCCCGCTGCGCCGCGTGTACTCGGCGGGTGAACCCCTGTCCGCGGCGACGGCATCGCGATTCGAGGGACGCAGTCCCGCCGCGCTGTACAACTGGTACGGCCCGTGCGAGGCGGCGGCGGCGACCTCGGAGTCGGTCGACGGCAACGAGTTCGGCACCGCGGTCGCCATCGGCCGTCCCATTTCCAACATACGTACGTATGTACTCGACAGCCGGCTCCGGCCGGCGCCGATCGGGACAAGGGGCGAGTTGTACCTTGCCGGTGCGTACTTGGCGCGCGGGTATGCCGGACACCCCGACCTGACCGCCGAACGCTTCGTCGCCGATCCCTTCGGCGGAACCGGTGGACGGATGTACCGCACCGGCGACGTGGTGCGGTGGAATCAGTCGGGCCGGCTCGAGTATCTCGGGCGCACCGACTTCCAGATCAAACTCCGCGGCCAGCGCATCGAACCCGGCGAGATCGAGTCCGCGCTCACGTCCGACCCGGCTGTGACCCACGCGGCGGTCACGGTGCACCGTGACGCGAAAGCGGGAGATCGGCTGATCGCCTATGTCGTAGCCGCGCACGGTGTGCCGCCGGATGAGCGTCGGATCGTCGACCGTCTCGCCGGTCTGCTCCCGGACTACATGATTCCCTCCGCCGTCGTCCCGCTCGCGGCACTACCACTCACCACCAGTGGAAAGCTGGATCGCGCCGCCCTACCGGAACCGGCCTCCGCGACCTCCTCTTTCGACCCGCCCGTCACCCCCACCGAGGACGTGGTCGCGTTCGTGTTCGCGGAGGTCACCGGCACCGGCGGGGTGGGCAGGCACGACAACTTCTTTGCGGCGGGCGGAAACTCGCTGACCGCGGCGCAAGCCGTCGCCCGCGTCGGAGCGGCGCTGGGAATCTCCGTCGACGTCCGCGCACTGTTCGACCACCCGACGGTCGCGGACCTGTCGGAGTATCTCGCGAAGCGAACGCACCAGACCGGGCGGGCGCCCCTGGTCCCCCGCGCCCCGACCGCCCACGTGCCGCTGTCCCTGGCACAGCAGCGACTGTGGTTCCTGAACCGGCTCGACGGACGCTCGGCGACCGACAGCATTCCCGTCGTGCTCCGCCTCACCGGCACGCTCGACGAATCGGCACTGTGTGCGGCGGTGGGTGACGTGATCGAACGACACGAACCCCTGCGCACCGTCTATCCCGAGCACGACGGGGTCCCCTGCCAGCATGTTCTCCCCACCTCCGCGGTGCCGCCGTGCACGGTGCGGACGACGACGGACCCGATCGGCCGGGTCCGCGGCCTGCTGTCGACCGGATTCGACCTCACCGCCGAACCCCCGGTTCGCACCGAACTTCTCGCGGTGAGCGCCGACGAATGGGTGCTGGCCCTCGTCGTCCATCACATCAGTGCGGACGGGTTCTCGCTGGGACCGCTCGCCCGGGATGTGATGGCCGCATATCGCGCCCGGGCGCAGGGCAACTCGCCGGTCTGGATGCCCCTTCCCGTCCGCTACGCCGACTACGCCCTCTGGCAGCGTGAACTGCAGGACGGGCAGCGCGGACTGGCGTATTGGACGCAGACCCTGTCCGGGTTGCCCGAACTGCTCCCCCTGCCGTTCGACCGTGCGCGCCCGCCCGTCACGACGCACCGGGGCGCGAGCGTCGAGTTCATTCTCGACGCCGAGATTCATCGGCGGATTCGTGCTCTCGCGCGTACTCACGACGCCACTCCGTTCATGGTGGTGCATGCGGCGCTGGCCGTCCTCGCGGCCAGACTCGGCGACACGTCGGACATCGTCGTCGGCACGCCGATCGCGGGTCGCGGGCCCCGCGCACTCGACGATCTCGTCGGGATGTTCGTCAATACACTGGTGCTCCGGACAGACGTCCCGCTGCACACCACGTTCGCCGACATGATCGGCCGCGTGCGGGACGTCGATCTGGCCGCGTACGCCCATGCGGACGTCTCGTTCGAGGAGGTTGTGCAGGCGGTCGCGCCCGCTCGGTCCCGCAGTCGTAATCCGCTGTTCCAGCTGGCGCTCGCCTATCACAACACGGCGCCGGTCGTGATCGACCTGCCGGAGATCTCCGCCGACATCGTCGAGATCGAGACGCACACCGCGAAATTCGACCTCCAGCTCACGGTCACCGAATCAGTGGACGACGCAGGCGCCCCGGGACCGATATCGTGCGTTTTCACCTACGCCACCGATCTGTTCGACGACGACACGGTCTCGGGAGTCGCGGACCGGTTCCAGCGCCTTCTGCGGGCCGCGCTCGCACACCCGTCCGCCGTGATCGGCGACATCGACGTGCGGGACGTCGCGGAACAGCAGGCGCAGCATCACGGACCGCCTTCGGTGCCTCAGCGCACCCTGCCCGACCTGATGTCCGCTGCCGCCCGGCAGAGTCCGGGGGAATCGGCGCTGACGGCGGACGGCCGGTCGATGACGTATCGCGAACTCGACGCCGAGTCGAATCGGCTCGCCCGCGCCCTGATGCGGCGCGGGGTGGGACCCGAGGCTCTCGTGGCCCTCGGGGTGCCGCGCTCGGTCCTGTCCGTCGTCTCCGTGTGGGCGGTCGCGAAGACGGGTGCCGCGTTCGTGCCCGTCGACCCGCACTACCCCGCCGCGCGGGTCCGGTACCTGATGGACGACTCCGGCGCCGCCCTCGGGCTGACCACCGCCGCGGACCGCGAGGCCCTGCCGGACGGTACGGACTGGCTGTTGCTCGACGACCCGGACTTCCGAACAGAATGTCGCGGCTACTCTTCGGCCCCGGTCACCGATGCCGACCGTGCTCGGCCGCTCGATGCGCGCCACCCCGCGTACGTGATCTACACATCCGGTTCGACGGGAAATCCCAAGGGAGTGGTGGTGATCCACACCGGTCTCGCCGACTTCACGGCGGAACAGCGGGAGCGGTATTCGGTGACGGCGTCGTCGCGCACCCTGCACGCGTCGTCGCCCAGCTTCGACGGCTCGGTGCTGGAGATACTGCTCGCGCTCGGTGCGGGCGCCTGCATGGTGCTCGCACCACCGACGGTCCAGGCCGACGACCCGCTCACGGACCTGCTGGCCCGCGAGCGGGTCAGCCACGTGTTCACCACGCCGACGGTGCTGGCGACGGTCGACCCGCGCGGCCTGCACGACCTCCGGGTCGTCGTGGTGGGCGGCGAACCCTGCCCACCGGAACTCGTGGCGGTGTGGGCGGCGCAGGAGCAGATGTTCAACGGATACGGCCCGACCGAGACGACGGTCATGGCGAGTATCAGTGATCCCCTGGCGGCCGGCAGGCCGGTCACCATCGGCCGTCCGGTCCGCGGCGCCACCGTACTCCTGCTGGATTCGCGTCTGCATCCGGTTCCGACGGGAGTGGCCGGCGAACTCTACATCTGCGGTCCGGGCGTCGCCCGCGGCTATCATCGCAGGCCCGCGCTGACCGCCGCGCGCTTCGTCGCCTCCCCGTTCGGCCCCTCCGGGGAGCGGATGTATCGGACGGGCGATGTGGGTCGGTGGCGCCGCGACGGGTCGATCGAGTATCTGCACCGCAACGACTCGCAGATCGAACTGCGCGGCGTCCGAATCGAACTCGGCGAGATCGACGCCACCCTTCTCACCCATTCGACCGTGCGATTCGCGGCGACGGATGTGCGTGAACTGCGGGACGGCGTCGACGCACTCGTGTCGTACGTGATCCCCGCACGGAACGAGACGGTCGATCCGGATCAGCTGATCCGCTACGCGGCGACGCGTCTGCCGACGACGCTGGTGCCCGCGATCGTGGTCGTGGTGGACGCCGTCCCGCTCACCGTGAACGGGAAACTGGACCGCTCGGCGCTGCCCGACCCCGTCCCTCCGGCGACCGAATTCGAGGCCCCGCACACGCCCGCCGAACGGGTGGTGGCCACAGTGTTCGCCGAGGTGCTCGGACTCGACCTCGTGGGTCGTGAGGCCAACTTCTTCGCCGTGGGCGGCAGTTCTCTGTCCGCCACGCGCGCCGCGTCCCGGATCGGTGCCGCACTGCACACGACGGTGCCGGTGCGCGCGGTGTTCGACACGCCGACCGTCTCGGCGCTCGCGGCATCTGTCACCGAGCAGACCGACGGCGCGACGCACGTCGCACTCACCGTGCGTCCGCGCCCGGCCCGCGTGCCGCTGTCGCCTGCGCAGCAAAGACTGTGGTTCCTCGCCCGCCTCGCACCCGGCTCCCCCGAATACACCATCCCGATGGCATTGCGGCTGACCGGGGCACTCGACGTCGCCGCGCTCACCGCGGCCGTCGCGGACGTGGTGGGCCGTCACGAACCGCTGCGCACCGTGTATCCCGACACTGACGGCGTGGCCTACCAGCAGTTGATCCCGGTGTCGCGGGCCGCTCCCACACTCCGACCGATACCCGTGTCCCGCGGTGACGTCGCCGCGCGGGTTGCGACGTTCGCGTCGAAGGGTTTCGCCCTGGACGCCGAACCGCCGATCCGTGCCCGGCTGTTCGCCCCGGCCCCCGACGAATGGGTGCTCGCCGTCATGGTCCACCACATCAGCACGGACGGGTTCTCGGTGCCGGTGCTCGTCCGCGACGTGATGACCGCCTACGCGGCGCGGGTCTCGGGCGAGGCACCGCGGTGGCCCGAGTTACCGGTCCAGTACACGGATTACACCCTGTGGCAGCACGAGTTGCTGGGCGACCGCGACGACCCGCAGTCCGTTGCCGCCCAGCAACTGTCGTACTGGAAGGACACGTTGTCGGGTGCGCCGGAACAGCTGTCCCTCCCTGCAGACCGGCCGCATCCCGCCATTGCGTCGCACCGCGGCGGAACAGTCGAATTCGCGCTCGACGACGTGCTCTATCGCGCGGTCGAGCACACCGCTACGGCCCTTGCCGTCACCCCGTTCATGGTCGTGCACGCGGTATTCGCGGTGTTGCTCGCGAGGCTCAGCGGATCCACCGACATCGTGATCGGCACTCCCGTCGCGGGACGCGGGGATCAAGCCCTCGACGACCTGGTGGGCATGTTCGTCAACAACCTGGTCCTGCGCACCGACGTGATTCCCGCGGAAAGCTTCGCGGACCTGCTCGGCCGCGTGCGAGAGGTCGACCTGGACGCGTTCGCGCACTCCACCGTTCCGTTCGAAACCGTGGTCGAGGTGCTCGATCCCGCCCGGTCACGTGCACGCAATCCACTGTTTCAGGTGGCCCTGGCGTTCCAGAACCTCGACCACACCCCGCTCACCCTGCCCGGACTGCGGGTGTCGGCGATGACTCCCCCTACCCGGTCGGCCCGATTCGACCTGCAACTCACCGTGACCGTCGATCCGGACCCGTCGACGGAACGCACCCGGCGTGCGGCGGTGTTCACGTACGCCACCGACCTGTTCGACCACCACACCGTCGCGGACATCGGCGAACGGTTCATCCGGATGTTGAGCGAGGCCGTCGCACAACCGGATACGTCCGTCGGCGACCTCGCCCTCCTCGATCCGGACCCGGACGTCCCCACCGCCGCGCCGTCCTCCGGCGAGACTCTCGTCGATCTGTTCGAGCGGCAGGTCACCGGTTCACCTGACGCGACCGCACTCGTCTCCGGAGATCGTGCGCTCACCTACCGTGAACTCGACGAGCACGTGAATCGCCTGGCCCGCCACCTGATCGGCGCCGGCGTCGGCCCGGAGTCCATGGTGGGACTGGCGATTCGCCGCTCGGTCGACCTCCTCGTCGGAATGTATGCCGTCGCGAAAGCGGGTGGGGCGTACGTGCCGATCGACCCCGATCAGCCCGCGCAGCGCAATGCCCAGGTCATCCGGTCGTCGGCCGCGCGTGTCGTCCTCACCACCGAGCGCGATCGGTTCGACCTCTCCGACGTCCTGCCCGCGGAGACACAGCTCGTCGTCATCGACCGGGTGGACCTGTCCGGCGTCGATCCGTCGCCGATCTCCGACCTGGACCGGATCGCTCCCCTGCTCGCTCAGCACCCCGCGTACGTGATCCACACGTCGGGATCGACGGGCACCCCGAAGGGAGTCGTCGTGACCCATGCGGCCGTCGTGAGCTTCCTGAGTTGGCGTCAGGACACCGACCCGCTCGGCGCGGACGACACGGTGATGCTCAAATTGCAGTACACGTTCGACGCCTCGGTCCGCGAATTCTGGTGGCCGCTGATCGCCGGTGCGCGGCTGGTGATCGCTCGACCGGACGGCCACCGCGACCCGCGGCATCTCGCCGAGCTGATCGGACGGCACCGGGTGACCGCGGGATACTTCCTTCCCCTGATGCTGGCCGAGATCCTCGCGATCCCTGACGCAGACCTCACGTCACTGCGGCAGGTGTCCTGTGGCGGGGAGGTCCTGCCTCCCGGCACGGCACACAGTTTCCACGCGCGGTGCCCGGATGCCGTGCTGTACAACGAGTACGGCCCGACCGAGACGGCGGTCGCTGTGACCCGCACGGTCGTCGGCACGGAGGCCGCGACCGTCCCGATCGGTGTGCCGCAGAAGGGCGTCGGCGTGCTCGTGCTGGATTCGCGGCTGCATCCGGTGCCCGTCGGCGTTCCGGGTGAGCTCTACCTCGCCGGTGCCCAGTTGGCGCGCGGCTATCTCGGGCAGCCGGGGGTGACGGCCGCCCGATTCCCCGCCAATCCGTGGGGACCGCCCGGTCAGCGGATGTACCGGACCGGCGACGTGGTGAGTCGCCGCAGAGACGGGACGATCGACTATCTCGGCCGGCGCGATCTCCAGGTGAAGATCCGCGGTCAGCGCGTCGAACTGGAGGAGATCGAGACGGCGCTGCGAAGCCATGCTGCCGTCGCGCAGTCCGCGGCGGCCGTGTACGAATCAGCCGGCACGGGGGCCCGGCTGGTCGGCTACGTGGTGCCGCGTCCGGACATGGTGGTGGACACCCGTGCCGTGTCGGCGGAACTGGCACAGCGGCTGCCTCGCTACATGGTGCCCAACCAGGTCGTGGTGCTGGAGGCGCTACCGTCCACACCCCACGGCAAGCTGGATCGACGGGCGCTTCCGGATCCGGGGGTGCCGCGGGCGCAGCGGTTCCGTCCCCCGACGACCCGCACCGAGAAACTGGTCACCGCGGTGTTCGCGGACGTTCTCGGCACGGGTCTGGTGGGGCTGGACGACAATTTCTTCGAACTGGGCGGCAACTCGCTGTCCGCGACCAGGGCTGCGTCACGGCTGCACACATCGACTCGGGTCGAGGTCCGGCTCGAATGGTTCTTCGCCGACGCGACCGCGGAGAGCATCGCCGCGCGAATCTCGTCGAGTTTCGCGGCGGCCTCCGACGCTTCCGCCGGACTCGGGGTGTTGCTGCCGCTGCACCCGGACGGTGGACGGGAGCCGCTGTTCTGCATCCATCCGGCCATCGGGTTGGCCTGGTGCTATGCGGGATTGAGTGCGCATCTCGGCCCCGACCGCCCCGTCTGGGGGGTGCAGTCGCCCGCCGTGACCATGCCCGGCGAACGGTTTTCGTCGATCACGCAGCGGGCCCATCGATATGTGGAGGAGATTCACCGTGTGCAGCCGCGGGGGCCGTATCACCTGCTCGGGTACTCGGTGGGCGGCGTGATCGCGCACGCGATGGCCGTCGAGTTGCGCTCGCTCGGCGAGGAGGTGCGTGTGCTCGCGATGATCGACAGCTACGCGGCGGCGGAGCGGGACACCCCGGCACCGACACTGCCGGAACTGCTCACGGAATTCGGCGGCGGGGCGTCGGAGCACCTCGGACCGGAGCAGCTGACCCGGTTGTACGAGGACTACGTCGACGTCGTCGACGCTGCCGCCGACTTCGTGCCGGGACACTTCGACGGCGACCTGGTGTTCTTCGGCGCTGCCGGGAACGGATCCCAGCCCGCTCCGGCGAGCGCGACGTGGCGGCCGTGGATCGATGGGGACGTCATCGCGCACACCGTCGACCGCCCACACACCCGGATGACCGACCCGGAGGCGCTGGCCGTCATCGGACCGATCCTGGCCGAATACCTGGCGGGCGCCTCAGCCACCGACGGGACGGAGAATCCACCAGCCACCCAGTGCGAGGCAGCTCAGCGTTACGAGTAGGGACAGACCCACCCAGACGATGCCGGGAACGCGGGTGAGCCGCGCCAGCTGATCCGCATCCGACTCCGGTGCTGCGCCGCGGGCGCGTTGCCGCTGCAGTTCGAGGACCGGGCGCGGCGCGGCGACGAGCATGAACAGCGTGATCAGATACGCCGCGGCCACCTGCTGGTCCTGCGTCCCGAACCACACGAGTCCGAACAGCAGCGCCCCGACCACCGTCAGGGAGAACAACCCGTACAGGTTTCGGACGAGGATCAGCATGGCCGCAAGAGCGACGACACCGATCCACAGCACCGCGACCGCGTGCTGGGTGCCCAGCACCCAGGCCGCACCGAGCCCCAGAACGGCAGGACCCACGTAGCCGGCGAACGTCATGAGGACCACACCGAGCCCGGTCGGTTTGCCTGACGAGATGGCGACACCCGATGTGTCCGAGTGCAGCCGCACCCCCTTCAGCGTTCGACCGAACAGCAGGGCGACCACCAGATGCGCGCCCTCGTGCACGATGGTCACCACGTTGCGGGTGACTCGCCAGGCGTGCGGTTCGAGGACGAGTATCACCGCCACCACCGCCGTGACCTGAACGATCCAGGGAGCCGGCGCGGGGCTGACGGCGCTCATGCGCTCCCACAGCGATTGAATTCCATTCATCGGCGCCGAGTGTACGGCGACCGGCTGCTCACTCCCTGCGTGCCAGCTGTGGAATCAATCCGCCCGCGAGCACGTCGTCGACCTGACGTGGGGACAGCCGATGACGCACCGGGATCTCCACGTCACGGGTCGAGTCGAACAGGGTCAGGTGGGGGCCGGAACGAATGGCCTCCCGAACCCCGTCTAGGACAAGCACGTCGTCCTGCCGGATCGTGTCGTAGTCGTCCGGGTTCTCGAATTCGAGCGCGAGGACACCGAAGTTGGCGAGGTTCTGCCAGTGGATACGGGCGAACGAGGTGGCGATCACCGCGTGCAACCCGAGGTAGCGCGGGGTGATCGCGGCGTGCTCACGCGAGGACCCCTGCCCGTAGTTGTCACCGCCGACGATGAAATGCCCGGTGGTCTTCGCCGTCTCCTCCGCGCGCGCCGGATAGGTCTCGTCCACCTGGGTGAACGTGAACCGGGACAGCTTGGGAATGTTGGAGCGGAACGGCAGGGCCCGCGCCCCGGCCGGAGAGATCTCGTCGGTGGAGATGTTGTCACCGACCTTCAGAAGTACCGGTGCCTCGATGCGGTCGGGCAGGGGCGGAAACTCGGGCAGGGACGAGATGTTGGGACCCTTCACGAGTTCGACGAGCCGAGCCTCCTCCTCGGGCAGCGGAGCCACCAGCATGGCCGTGTTGACGGTGGCCTCGTCCGGAAGTGTGATCTCCGGGTACGGCATCCCCACTTTCTCCGCCCAGTCCCGCGGGTCGGTGATCACCCCGGTGAGAGCCGACGCCGCCGCCGTCTCGGGTGAACACAGCCACACGGAATCCTCACGGGTGCCCGAACGCCCCGGGAAATTGCGGGGCATCGTCCGGAGGGAATTCCGGCCGGTCGCCGGCGCCTGGCCCATGCCGATGCAGCCCATGCACCCGGATTGATGAATTCGCGCGCCTGCCACGACGAGCGCGAGCGTGGCGCCCATCTTCGTCAGATCGGAAAGGATCTCCCGCGAACTCGGATTGACGTCGAAGCTCACGCTCGGGTCGGTCTGCCTCCCCGACACCATGGCCGCAGCGATCGCGAAATCGCGCAGCCCGGGATTGGCGGACGACCCGATCACCACCTGGCTGACGTCCTCACCGGCGACCTCCCGGACGGGCACCACGTTTCCCGACGAAGACGGTTTCGCGATCAGCGGCTCGATCGTCGACAGGTCGAGGTGTTCGTGCACGTCGTATTCCGCGCCTGCATCGGCGAGCAGTTCCACGAAGTCGGCTTCCCTGCCCTCGGCGCGCAGGAAATCGCGGACGGCGTCGTCGGCGGGAAAGATGGACGTCGTGGCGCCCAGTTCGGCGCCCATGTTCGCGATCACGTGACGATCCATCGCCGTCAACGTTGCGAGCCCCTCACCGTGGTATTCGATGATTCTGTTGAGCCCGCCCTTGACCACGTGGCGGCGGAGCATCTCGAGGATGACGTCCTTCGCCGAACTCCAGTCGGGGAGCCTGCCGGTCAACTCCACACCCCAGATCTGAGGCATCCGCAGGTGCAGGGGCTGACCCGCGATCGCCATGGCGACCTCGAGCCCACCGACGCCGATCGCGAGCATGCCCAGCGATCCCGCCGCCGGTGTGTGCGAGTCGGAACCGACCATGGTCTTGCCGGGAACACCGAAGCGCTGCATGTGGGTGGGATGAGAGACCCCGTTGCCCGGCTTCGAGAACCACAACCCGTACCGCAGCGCGGCGGTGCGGAGGAACTCGTGGTCCTCGGCGTTCTTCTCGTCGGTCTGCAGCAGATTGTGGTCGACGTATTGCGCGCTCAACTCGGTCTTGATGCGATCGAGGTGGAGCGCCTCGAGTTCCTGCATCACCAGGGTTCCGGTGGCGTCCTGGGTGAGGGTCTGGTCGATCCGGATCGAGATCTCCTCGCCCGGTTCCATCCGGCCGTCGAGGAGGTGTGCACCGATGACCTTGCGGGCGACAGTGTCCGACATCGCTGATCCCTTCGTCGTACCTCCAGGATGCGCCGGAGTCACGGCGAGGGCCAGCGCCCCGAACACGTCCGGCACTCGACAGGACAATCTTCGGCTATCTAGGCAAATTCGTAGAGAAAGCTAGATTCCGCTAGTCGTTCTGCGCCCGCAGATACTTGCCGAAGTGCGGCACGGTGAATCCGATCGACCCGCGCTCGGCCGAATAGATCAGGCCCTTCTTGATCAGCCCGTCCCGCGCCGGTGACAGCGACGCGGGTTTGCGGCCGAGCTCGGAGGCGATCGCCGACGTGGCGACCGGTCCGTCGTCCCCGGAGAGGTCGGCCATCGCCCGCATGTACTCCCGCTCGGCAGGCGTCGCGCGCTCGTACCGCGACCCGAAGAACCCGACCGCGAGTTCCTCCTCCGCGGTGGGGGCGGCCACCCGCACGTCCTCCTCGGTGATCGGGCTGGCCGCGGCCACGTCCCACGTCGCCTTGCCGTAGGCCTGGACGAAATAGGGGTAGCCGTCGGCCGCGGCGTACAACGCGTCGAGCGCCTCGTCCGTGAACTTCACGTCCTCCCGCTCGGCGGGCGCGATCAATGCCCGATCGGCCGACACCCGGTCCAGCCGGTCGATGCGGTGATAGCTGAACAGCCGCTCCGAGTAACTCTTGGACGCCGACAGCACCGCGGGCAGGTGCGGCAGGCCGGCTCCGACCACGATCAGCGGCGCCGCGTCCTGGCTGAGCTCGTGGCACGCCCCGCACACCGCCGAGACGTCCGCGGCGCCGAGGTCCTGCATCTCGTCGATGAACAGTGCGATCCCGACCCCGACGTCGCGGGCCAGGGACGACGCGTCGAGCAGCAGTTCCACCAGGTCGATCTCGATGTCGCCGGAATCTGCGCGACCCTTCACCGCGGGGGCGTCGATGCCCGGCTGCCACCGCTCCCGCATGCCCTTGTCGGCCGTCGCCCGCAGGGCGAACGACTTCAGGACGCCGAGGAACTCCTCCACCCGGTCGGGGTCGCGATGCGAGCCCGCGATCTCCCGAACCGCCATGTGCAACGCCGACGACAGCGGCCGCCGCAGATCCTGATCCGGGCGGGCCTCGATCTTCCCCGTGCCCCACCGCCGCGAGATGGCGGCCGACCGCAGGTGGTTCAACAGGACCGTCTTCCCCACGCCGCGCAGACCCGTGAGCATCACGCTGCGTTCCGGGCGACCGCGCGCGATCCGCTCGAGCACCACGTCGAACGCGTCGAGCTGCCTGGTTCGGCCCGCGAGCTCCGGCGGGCGTTGCCCCGCGCCGGGCGCATAGGGGTTACGGACAGGGTCCATGGCCACGAAGGTAACAACCTCTGTTGCCGAATCTGCGCTCATCTAGCGCGTGTCCTAGATCCCACTATGAAGTCCTAGCCGGGGTGGTGACTTTCGCACCCTTCGGTGCCTATCGACGATCGCGCGTTCCCCCGAGGCTGGATGCAGCACCAGGAACAGGGAGAACACCATGATCGAGTTGGACGCCAGAGCCGAGTTGGAACGCCTCGCGCCGCACGCAGCGACGGGCGATGAGAACGCCGTCGAAGAGGTTCTCCGCATCGCGCACCCACTCGTGCACCGCTACTGCACGAGCAGGCTCGAGTCGGTGGATCACCCGCACGCCACCGCCGACGACGTCACCCAGGATGTGTGCCTCGCGTTGATGAGTTCCCTGCGGACGTACGAGAATCAGGGGAAGTCGCTGCTGTCGTTCATCTTCGGCATCGCCGCGCACAAGGTGTCCGACGCGCGGCGCCGCGCCACCCGGTTGTCCGCACCGACCACCGCGCGCGGCGCTGCCGCACATCATGTGGTGGACGTCGAGGACGGCCCCGAGCATCACGTCCTGCGCCGCGAACTGCGCGGCGAGATGGGCCAGCTCGTCGAGACCCTTCCGGTCCGGCACCAGCAGATCCTCTTCATGCGCGTCATCGTGGGAATGTCGGCCGAGCAGACCGCACGGGTCCTGGACACCACTCCGGGCGCCGTCCGTGTCGCCCAGCACCGGGCGCTGAGCCACCTGCGGGCGAGGATCGGGCACGGGCCTGCCCGCTGAGAGTTCCCGCCCCGTCGTTGCCAATTGCGGGGGCCGAGTGGTCCGATGGATTCATGAGCGCACCCGACACGGTCCTGGTCGCTATCGGAACGAAGAAGGGCCTGTGGCTGGCCACCAGCCGCGACCGCGCCACCTGGGCGTTGTCAGGCCCGCACTTCCTGATGAACGAGATTCCGAGTATCGGGATCGACACGCGGGCCGGCCGCACCCGCATTCTGGTCGGGGTCCGATCCGAGCACTGGGGTCCCACCGTCGCGCACTCCGACGACCTGGGTGCCACCTGGACCGAACCGGACCACGGCGCCATCCGCTTCGGCGACGGTGACGGCGCCGCGCTCGAGCGAGTGTGGCAGCTCCGGCCCGACACGGACGACCGTCCGGGCGTCGTGTGGGCGGGGTGCGAACCCATCTCGGTGTGGCGGTCGGTCGACGGCGGCGAGCATTTCGACCTCGAACGTGGGCTGTGGGACCATCCGCACCGCCTCGAGTGGGGAGCCGGATATGGCGGTGCCGCAGCGCATTCCGTCGCCCCTCATCCACAGGACGAGAACACGGTGCATGTCGCGATGAGCACCGGAGGTGTCTACCGCACCACGGACGGGGGCGCGTCCTGGGAGCCGCGCAACACCGGGATCACGGCCTACTTCCTGCCGGACCCGAACCCGGAGTTCGGCCAGTGCGTCCACAAGATCGCCCGCGACGCCGTCGTTCCTGACCGGTTGTACGCCCAGAACCATCACGGCGTCTACCGCTCCGACGACAGCGGCGACACGTGGAAGTCGATCGCGGACGGACTGCCGACGGACTTCGGGTTCGTGATGCTCACCCATCCCCGCCGGGAGGGAACCATCTGGGTCGTTCCGATCGAGGCGGACGGCAAACGGATCCCACCCGACGGCCGGCTGGCCGTCTACCGGAGCGAGGACGCCGGGAACAGCTGGACCCGCCTCGACAGCGGGCTGCCGGAACGCGACTACAACGTGGTGCTGCGCGATGCCGCCGCAGTGGACACCGCCGACCCGGTCGGGGTGTATTTCGGCACGCGCGGCGGCGAGGTCTACGGGAGCGCCGACGAGGGTGCCTCGTTCGGCACGGTCGCGGCGCATCTGCCCGACGTCCTGTGTGTGCGGGCCGCGGTGATCGCGTCATGAGCGGGGGCGTCACCGTGCGGGTTCCGCGGGCACTGGCGTCGATCGTCGGCGGTGAACGCTCCGTGCACGTTCCCCTCGACGCCGCCTCGACGGTGTCCCACGTGCTCGACGTCCTCGCGGGCGAGTTCCCGATTCTCGGCCGGCGGATTCGCGACGAGACCGGCGCCCTGCGGCGGTACGTCAATGTCTACGTGGACGGCGAGGACGTCCGGCTCCTCGGCGGCGTCGGCACCGAGGTGACGCCCGGGCAGGAACTGCAGATTCTGCAGTCCGTGGCCGGCGGCTGAGCGCGACTACTCCGCAAGCTCCATCGCCACTGCCCGGGTGGGCGCTCCGTCCCCGGCCTCCAGGGCGATCGGCAGGAGGCTGAGGAGCGGGTCGGGGAAGTCGATCCGGTCGAGTCGGCACAGATTCTCGCCGATCACTCCGCCGGCGTCGGCGATCAGATGGTGAACCGGGTATCCGGCGTCGGCGTGGTCCTCGTCCGGAGTCTCGTCGATGCTCGGGGCGTCGAGGCAGAACGTCCGCACTCCCCGGTCGAGCAGCAGTGCGCACGCCTCGGGGTCGAGGAATGGATGTGTGTAGTAGGCATCCGTTCCGTAGTGGCGAGACCACCCGGTATGGAACACGGCGATGTCGCCCGGCCCGACGTCGCCCGCCCGGGACATGATCAGTTCGCGGGTAATCCGCTGCCGCGCAACGAGCTCGCGCAGGTCGAACACGACGCCGCGGCCGACGAACAGCTCCGGTGCCAGCCGGTCGACGGTCGCGGCCCCCGCCTTCAGATGCGCCGGGGCGTCGACATGAGTCCCGGACTGCGAACCGATCCTGACGTCCAGCACGTTGTAGCCGTCGCGTTCGAGAGTGCAGTGCCGGATCAGCGTCGGCACCGGGTCGCCGGGATACACCTGCATCCCCGGCCCGATCGTGTGTGACAGATCCACGATTTTCCGCACGTGTGGCATCGCTCGATTGTCCGGCCTCGGGGTCACGCGTACCGCGATATGCTCGATGACGAGCGAAGAGGTGGTGGAATGACCGATTTTGACCCGCTCGCCACCCAGCGTGAGTCGGTGTCGAAAACACTCGCAACCGAGCTGTCCGCGGTCGGTCTCGAGGACGCCAGGGAGATCGGGCACGGTGGGTTCGGGGTGGTCTATCGGTGTGCCCAACCGGAACTCGATCGAACCGTGGCGGTCAAGGTCCTCACCGCGGCACTCGATGCCGAGAACCTCGAACGGTTCCTGCGGGAGCAGCGCGCCATGGGCCGGCTGAGCGGCCACCCGCACATCGTCAACATCATGCAGGTCGGGACGACCGACACCGGCCGGCCGTACATCGTGATGCAGTTCCATCCCCACGATTCGCTGGACGCGCAGATCCGCAGGCGCGGGCCCATCCCCTGGAGCGACGCCCTGCGGGTCGGGGTGAAACTTGCCGGTGCGCTCGAAACCGCGCACCGGGTGGGCATCCTGCACCGGGACGTCAAACCGGGAAACATCCTGCTGACGGAGTACGGCGAACCGCAGCTCACCGATTTCGGGATCGCGCGGATGTCGGGGGCGTTCGAGACGACTGCGGGCACCGTCACCGGCTCCCCCGCATTTACCGCACCCGAGGTGCTGTCGGGGCGGACCCCGACCGCCGCCTCCGACGTGTACAGCCTCGGTGCGACCCTGTTCAGCGCGATCACCGGGCACGCGGCTTTCGAACGGCACAACGGCGAGGAGGTGATCGCGCAGTTCCTGCGCATCACCACCCAACCCGTCCCGGACCTCCGGACCGAGGGTTTCCCCGAGGACCTCAGCGCCGTGATCCAGCGGGCGATGTCCGGTAAACCGGAGGATCGCCCCGCGTCCGCCGCCGCGTTCGGGGACGAACTGCGGGAGGTCGAACGCCACCATGGATTGGCTGTGGACGAGATGGCGATGCCCGTCGACGCCGGGGTGCACCACGTCGAGGATTCCTCGCCCGGGGCGGTCTCGACCATCTCCGGTCCGTTCCGGACGTCCACGACGGGACGGGCGCGCTACGCGTCGACGCCACCGCCCGCGCCGGCCACCCGGTTCCGGCCCCCCGCCGCGACCCGCCAGCTCGTCGAGCGGAACCGGCTGATCGACCTGCTGCGGGCCGGACGCCGGCGCCTGCTGACCGTGATCCACGGCCCCACCGGATTCGGCAAGAGCACTCTGGCCGCCCAGTGGCGGAACGTCCTCGCCGACGAGGGGGTGGCCGTCGCGTGGCTCACCGTCGACAACGACGACGACAACGTGGTCTGGTTCGTCGCGCACCTCATCGAGGCGATCCGCCGCGTGCGTCCCAACCTGGCCAAGGAACTCGGCCAGGTCCTCGAGGAGCACGACGACGAGGCCGAACGCTACGTGCTCACCTCGCTCGTCAACCAGATCCACGAGAGCGGCGAACGGATCGCCCTGATCATCGACGACTGGCAGCGCGTGTCCGAGCCCGCGACGATCGCCGCCCTGGAGTTCCTCCTCGACAACGGCTGCCACCACCTGCAGGTCGTGGTGACGAGCCGGACCAGGGCCGGGCTGCCGATGAGCCGGATGCGTGTCAAGGACGAACTCGTCGAAATCGACTACTCCGAACTGCGTTTCGACGATTCCGAAGCCCGGTCGTTCCTCGTCGACCTCGGTGGCCTGCCCCTCGACAGTGAGGACGTCACCGAGCTCCGCGACTCCACCGACGGGTGGGTGGCGGCTCTCCAACTGGCGTCGCTGTCACTGCGCGGGCGAGCGGACCCCTCCGAGCTGATCGCCGGACTGTCCGGCCGTCACCACGCGATCGGCGAATTTCTCGCCGAGAACGTCCTCGACACCCTCGAACCCGAGATGCTCGACTTCCTGCTGGCCACCTCGATCACCGAGCGCACGTGCGGCAGCCTCGCCGGCGCCCTCGCGCACACCGCGCGTGGGCAGGCGATGCTCGAGGCCGCCGAGGACCGGGACCTGTTCCTGCGCCACATCGACGACGAGCGGACGTGGTTCCGGTACCACACCCTGTTCGCGGAGTTCCTGCGCCGCCGGCTCGAACGCGACCAACCCGACCGCGTCCGGGAACTGCACCGCATCGCGTCCCGCTGGTTCTGCGACCACAGCCTGCTCCGCGAGGCCGTCGACCACGCCATCGCCGGCGGCGAAGAGCAACGCGCCGTGGAGCTCGTCGAGGCCGACGGACTGACACTGCTCGAGCAGTCCCAAGCGGCGACGTTGTCGGCGGTGGTCGACAAGCTGCCACCGGCTCTCGTCGCCGCGAGCGCCCGGCTGCAGGTCACGACGGCGTGGGCGCACGCGATGGCGAATCGGACCATGGCCGCCGAACGCGCGCTCGAGCGAGCCGAATGGGCACTCGAACACAGCGGCGCGAGCGCGAGCGACACGGCGGATCTGCGGGCGGAGGCGGGCGTCGTCCGTGCGGTGGCCGAACTGCGCAACGACCGCAGCGACCGGATCGACGAACTCGCCGCCGACTGCCTGGCGCGGCCGGAGGCCATGTCCCCGTGGGTGGTGTGCGCCGCTTTCAACGTCACGACGTTCGCCGCCGTGTACCGCTTCGACTTCGCGGAGGTGCGCAGGATCCAGGAGGTGGCCCGGCCCTACTACGAGCGGAACACCGGACCGCACAACGTTGTTCACGGTCAGAGCTATCTGGGTGTCGCATCATACGAGCAGCTCGACGTCGACGACGCCGTCGACCGTTTCCGGCGGGCCCGCCGAGCCGGACGGAAACTGGGCGGGCCGCGAGCGCCGTCCGCCCGGCTCGCGGGGTCGCTGCTCGGTGAGGTGCTCTACGAACGCGGGGACGTCGAAGAAGCCGAACGTCTCCTCGACGACGGTTACACCCTCGCTGTCGAGACCGGTGGGGTGGACTTCAAGGTCGCCCGCTTCGTCACCGGCGCTCACGTCAAGGCGCTCCGGGGTGACCGTGAGGAGGCGACGACACGCCTGCACGCCGGACTCGAGGTGGCCCAGACCTACTCCCTCGCCCGCCTGCGGGCCCGCATCGAGAACGAACGCCGGCGGCTCGGCATCACCCCGCATCCCTCACTGGGGGCGCCGGACCCGATTCGGCACGACGACCGGCGGCGCCCGGTGTCGGGCATCGACGAGATCGTCGCGCAGGTCGAGGAGGCCACCGCGATTCGGATGCTGCTCGCCACCGGGGCGCGCGAGAACATCGAGCTGGCGTGCCCCTGGGCGCAGGAGTGGACCGATCGGCTGGCCGGCACCGGCCGCAACCGCGCCTACCTGCTGGCCGAGCGCCTCCGGGTGGCGTGCCTCGCTGCCGCGGGCCGCGACGAGGAGGCGAAGCAGGCCCTCGCCTCCGTCGCCTCGATCTGCGCGGCACGTGGACTCCACCGCGTGCTTCCCGACGGCGGACCCTTCGTCGTCGCGCTGGTCGCAGATCTGCGGGCCGATCAGCTGGCCGGAGAGTGGCGGCCGGACTGGGCGACGGTGCCCTCCGACTTTCTCGAGGAGCTACAGAACGCGACGGCTCCGTACACGATGTGATCCACGGTCAGGCGGGACCCATGTCAGCCGATCGCCAGTGCTCGGGGCGGAGATGGATGGCGACCTGTTCACCGAGTTCGGCCCGGGCGAAGTCGAGGTAGGCGTCGACCTTCTCCGGCGCGAGGTAGCGCTCGGTGACCTCCCGCAGCATGTCGTCGGTTCCCGGGACGGTGCGCGTCACCGCGCCCTCGACGGAGACGTATCGGACGGTGGGGTCGACGCGTTCGACCATCATGGTGAATCGCCCGGCCGCCTCGATGAGGCGGGCCTTCTCCGAACCGGCGCTGGTCAGTACCCACAGATCACCCCCCGGGGCGTACTGATACCAGATCGGGACCGTCAGAGGTCCGCGGTTCTCACCGGCGGAAACCGACAGCGCCGCGATGTGCGGCTCGGACAGGAACTGTTCGCGCTCGGACACAGACAATGGCATGACCTCGACGATAGGAGCCACCACCGACAGATTCCGGGGCCCCGCACCGGCGCGGCGGACCGATTGAATGGAACCTGGCGGTTCGAAACGGTTAGATGGGACCTGAGGTTCCGGACAGTGCAGCGTTGTACGTCGAAGCGAACGGAGACAAAGATGCCAGGCCCAGTCGCGAGATTGGCACCCCAAGCAGTCCTCACTCCGCCCAGCCCTGCCTCCCTGTTCCTGGTGCTCGTCGCCGGGGACTCCGACGACGACCGCACGACGGTGTGCGATGTGATCTCCGGGATCGACGGACCGCTCAAGGCGGTGGGATTCCGCGAACTCGCCGGCTCGCTGTCCTGCGTGGTCGGTATCGGTGCGCAGTTCTGGGACCGCGTGAGCTCGTCGTCCAAGCCGGCGCACCTGCATCCGTTCGTCCCGCTGTCCGGGCCGGTCCACAGCGCGCCCTCCACGCCGGGTGACGTCCTGTTCCACATCAAGGCCGCCCGCAAGGACCTGTGCTTCGAACTGGGCCGCCAGATCGTCTCCGCGCTGGGCTCCGCCGCCACCGTGGTCGACGAGGTGCACGGCTTTCGCTACTTCGACTCCCGCGACCTCCTCGGATTCGTCGACGGCACCGAGAATCCCACCGACGACGACGCCGCGGACGCCGCACTGATCGGCGACGAAGATCCCGACTTCCGGGGCGGCAGTTACGTGATCGTGCAGAAGTACCTGCACGACATGAGCGCGTGGAGCACGCTGAGCACCGAGGAACAGGAACGGGTCATCGGGCGCACCAAGCTCGAGAACGTCGAACTCGACGACGACGTCCAGCCCGCCAATTCGCACGTCACCCTCAACACCATCGTCGACGACGACGGCGTCGAGCACGACATCCTCCGCGACAACATGGCTTTCGGCAGCCTCGGCGAGGCTGAATACGGCACCTACTTCATCGGGTACGCCAAGGATCCCGCCGTCACCGAGCTGATGTTGCGACGCATGTTTCTCGGCGAACCGCCCGGCAACTACGACCGCATCCTCGACTTCTCCACGGCGGCCACCGGCACGTTGTTCTTCGTGCCGAGCCGGGATGTGCTCGAATCGCTCGGCGACGAGCCGGCCGACGCGGAGTCGGCACCCGAAGACCCGGTCGGGCCCGCCGCGGCCGGCCCGTACGACCTGTCCCTGAAAATCGGTGGTCTCAAAGGAGTATCGCAATGAGTGATTCGAGCAATCTGCACCGCAACCTGGCACCCGTCACCGAGGTTGCCTGGCAGCAGATCGGCGAAGAGGCCGCCCGCACGTTCAAGCGCCACGTCGCCGGTCGACGCGTCGTCGACGTCGCGGGACCGTTCGGATACTCCTACTCGGCCCACAACCTCGGCCGGGTCACCCCGATCAAGACGTCGGACAGCAGGATCCGCGCACAGCAGCGGCAGGTGGACCCGCTCGTCGAACTCCGGTTCCCGTTCACCCTCAGCCGGGCCGAGGTCGACGACGTCGCCCGGGGTTCCCTCGACTCCGACTGGCAGCCCGTCAAGGACGCCGCGAAGGCCGTCGCGTTCGCGGAAGACCAGTCGATCTTCCAGGGATTCGACGAGGCGGGCATCCGCGGACTCGGACCGTCCAGCGACAACCCGGTTCTCAGTCTGCCGGAGGATCCGCTGCTCATCCCCGACGCCGTCGCGTCCGCACTGTCGGCGCTGCGACTCGCCGGTGTCGAGGGACCGTATTCGGTGGTGCTCGACGCCGACGCGTACACCGCGGTCAGTGAGACCCGCGACGAGGGACATCCCGTGTTCCACCACCTGCGCGACCTGGTCACCGGCGACATCATCTGGGCACCCGCCATCAGCGGTGGGTACGTGCTGTCCACCCGCGGTGGCGACAACCAGCTGACCCTCGGCACGGACCTGTCGATCGGCTACGACAGCCACACCGCCACCGACGTCACGCTCTACCTCGAAGAGACGTTCACGTTCGCCTCGCTCACCGCGGAGGCTGCGGTCGTCCTCGCACGCTGACCCCCGGCCGGGGTCGTCAACCGCCGAACAGCAGGTACAGCCCACCGAAGGTGTACGTCACCATCGTGAACAGCAGTGCCAGTTGCCCGGTCAGCTGATGACCCCGGGGCAGGAGCCGCACGGATTTGTCGTGTGCCGCAATCACTCCGAGGACGTGCCCGGCGAGGACGCACAGCACCTTGATCGACGCCGTCGCGGCCGGGTGCTCGGACAGCACGTACCAGACCTCCGCGTCGCCGAGTCCCAGCGGGTTCCATCCCCGACCCATCGGGTCGGCCAGCAGGATCACCGTCGCCTGACCCTTCTCCACGAGATACGTCAGGTAGTGGGCGAAGACGTAGCCGATGATGATCGGGATCAGCGAATGCGACAGCAGCCCCGGGAGGGCGGCGCGCTGCTCGGGCCGCAATCCGCCCGCGGCCCGCGAGGCCACCCAGAACGACACCCCGACGAAGCCGATGAACACCAGGAGCCCGGCGGTGCGCGCGAGAGTCGCGCCGATCGGGGAACCGATTCCGTCCACCAGCCGCGCCCACCACGGGAACGCCGAGAAACTGTCGAAGGCCGTGGACCCCAGCAGCGTTGCCATCAGCGCGACCGAGCCGGCGCGGACGGGCATCGATCCCAGGTGGTCCAGCGGATTGCGCAGCACGATCCGGCCGTCGTGCCGATCCCTGCTCAGCGGAGACAACCGCGACGCCAGCGTGCTGTACACCTCGAACGGATCGCCCCGCTCACACCAGCGCTCGCCGCAGGTGAAGGCCCCGACCGTCGTGACTACGACATAGACCAGCAGCCAGGTACGCACGGCGGCAACGGAACCCGGGTCGCCGGAGGCGAGCTCGAGCCAGACGAAGGCGAACAGTCCCGCGACCGCGGGCCAGTACCCCCACGAGTTGCGGTACCGCGCAGTGCCTTCCGTCGGGGAGCGCCCGATCACCGCGCACACCGATCGGTGAAGCGTGCGGACCGGGGAGAGTACTCGCCACACCGGTCCGAACGCCAGCGACACCGCGACCAGTCCCACCCAGAGCAGCACGTAGAACACGCCCGGCAGGGCATTCTCCGAGGACTCCGAGGGTCCGAAGAACGCCGCGAGCGCCACCCACACCGCGAACACCAGACCGAACGCCGCCAGCACGTTCCGCGTGATCGGCGCGTCGGCGAACCGCGTCACCCAGCCGGGCAACCGGTGCCCGGGACTGTCCGGGTCCAGCTTCGGTGTGCGCCACGCGAACGCCAGGACCACGAAGGAGACGGTGAGCGCCCAGCTCGCCCCGATCAGCGCGTACGTGAACGGGATCGGAAGGTCGGTGGATCCGCCGAGGCCGTGCGCGAGAACAACGGTCATGGACGCACGAGCAGGGTGGCCACCGTCGTACCCGCGTCGTGCAATTCCACCGCCACCTGGCCCGGAACGTCCACGGAGAACTGGGTTTCCTGGGTTCCGGGGTGAATCTCGAACGAATGCTCCGGCACGGCGTGCACGTGCAGTTCGTCGTCGGCGTCGCTCTCGATCCGCACGGTGACGGTCTCCCCCACCGCGGCCTCGATGCGCTCGTTGCTCGGTGTCACCGAACCGCCGTCGATCACGACGTCGATCACGACACCGTCCTCCGTTGCCGGCGTGTCGCTGTCGCCTCCACAGCCCGACACCAGGGCGGCGACGACAGCAGGTACCACGACAACTCCGGCCAACCGCCTGATCACCTAATTCTCCTCGTCTTTCTCACTCGGGCCGTGTTTCGCGTTCTCGGCGTTCTCGGCCGCTTCCGCCTTGCGGTCCCGGACCGCCAGGTAGATGACCAGGCCGGCCACCAGGAACGCAGGGACGAACGCGGGAATCGCCAGCAGCACCGAGTGATCGGCGAGGTAGACGACGTCCGGGCCGTTCACCGGATTCATGTCACCGTCACGTCCTCACGGGTGCCGGTGGCCGCCTGCCCCTGCGTGTACTTGCTGATCCGGCCCGCTCCCCAGGCCAGCGCGGTGATCAGCGCAAGAGTGCACACGAGCACGACCAGCGACGCGGCACCGAACAGCCAGGACGGGTGATCGAAGTTCCGCTCCCGCTGCAGGATGGTGATTTCCGGGACGAAGTCACGGGTCGAGGACGCGACGGCGGGGAGTTCCTCGGCTCCGATGCCCGGATCGCTGGGCAGGTAGATCGGGACGGCCGTCATCGTGCGCCCGTCCTGCACGCGCAGCAACGTCTTCCACGTTCCGTGGACCGGCACCGGTTCGTGAGTCCGGTAGGTGCCGGGCCCGGTGCGTTCGAGTCGGTCGACCGTGAATCCGTTGCCCAGTCCGGTGCCGCCCTGCCAGGACAGAATGGACACCCAGGCGGGATTGTCACTGGCGAGATCGGGTGGGTCGATACGCACCTCCGCGTCGACCATCCGGCCGCCGTCCGGCGCGGCCTCCGTGAGAGCGATTGTCGCCGTGGCGTTGTCCGGGACGGTCGCGACGAGTCCGTTGGCCGTGGCCCCGGCGATCACCACGACCGTGGCGACGACGATGGTGCGGCTGATCGCGGGACGCGGAAGTCCCTCGGATCGGAGCACCCGCCCGAGCAGGGCGCCGCAGGCCCCGGCCGCGATGCCCACGGGCACGGCCATGGCCAGCGCCTCCGGCCACATGCTGGTGGGCCAGGGGTATATGTACACGGCGTCGATCCACAGCGACTCGAGCCACAGCCCGACCGTCGCGACGAGAAGTCCGCCGACGGCACCGAAGGCCACCCGATTCTTGATCAGCGGTGTCAGGGCGAGCAGTTCGATCAGCACCGCAGCGCCGAGGCACAGTTCGAACACGTTCGTGGGGGCGCCGAGAACCGGTCCCACCATCAGTGCCGTGATCGCACGCACGACGCCGGCCACCGCCACGGCCACGATCGCCGCGAAGGGTCCGAGAACAATGCGTGCCGCCACCAGGGTGAACGCGGCCGCGCCCGCGATCATCATCGGTTGCAGGACGAGGCGGAACTGTTCGACGCCGAAGTCGTATTCGATCTGGAAGACGGACAGGCCGATGAGCAGGCCACCGAACGTGCCGCACCGCAGGAACCAGATCAGCCTGCTGTCCTGCTTCGTGTCACCGGGGGTCGCCATCCGGCCCTCGTAGTCCAGGAGCAGGACGCCGATCAGCGACAGCCCCGCACCGCCGATCAGCATCAGGTGCGTCGGCCCCCACAGCGTGACGTCCTGACCGAAGATCCGGTGCCAGACGTCGTCGAGGGGAAACCCGATGAGGGCGTACAGCCCCGCCCCGGCCACCAGGACGCCGCCGACCGGGACGTACCAGGTGCGGGTGATCTTGATCGCCGCCGGACCGGGTTTCTCGTCGCGCGGCAGGATCATCGCCAGCATCCCGGTGATGAACAGCAGGAAGAGTCCGACGAGGATGAAATAGTGCGCGGGGTTCGCGAGCGGCCCGTCGTCGCGGCCTCGCCCGATGTGCAGGCTGACGTCCCAGATGAAACCGAAGAACGCCGTCAGGATGGTCCCGACGAACGTCACCAGGGGCAGCGCGACCCACGGGGGCCGGTCGAGCGCGCGTGCCGCCGTGTCAGCGGTCGTCTGCAGCCACGTGATCTTGCGTGTGCGGTGCAGGTATGCGATCCACAGCAGACCGACGGTGATGATCGCCGTCGCCACCGAGATTCCGATGATCTGATCGAACGCCGCACCGCCACCCTCTCCGCCCGATTGGGCAAGAATGGGTGAACTCGGAGTAACAGTAACTTGGCTCACGTGGTGATTATGTGCGCCTCGTGCCGAAAACGCCAGACCCTCGACCCGGCACATGGCGGTTCGTAGGCAAATCTATTCAGATCTGCGATCAGACGTAGATATGGCTAGATTCCTCTATCGAAGCCTCGACCAGCGATAACTGCCACCGCCCGCACGTGCAGCCGAGGTACGTGACGACTCCCGTGCTCGTCCGATGCCGAGATACTTCCTGCCAGTCGTGTTCGTGATGTTCGCTCATGCACCCAGCATGATGTAATGGCATTGTGCATCTCAACCCTTACGGCGAATACGCGGTCACACTCGCCGCCGACCTCGCGAATCACCCACCCGACTCGACCGGCGACCTCGTCGACCGATGCGTCGACGCCGGCATCGTCGTCGACTTCCCCGTCACCGACGACGACCTCGCCGACGTGCTCGCGATGCTCGACCGGTGGGCGTCGATCGCGGACACCACCAGCGACGAAGCCCGGGCCGAACAGGTCAACCTCATGCTCACGAAGGCATCCGCCTACCCGCGACTGACCAACCACGCCGGCGACGGCTGGCACCTCCACTACCGTGACGACCAGCAGTCGCTGGCAGGCGTGCTCGAGGCGCTCTTCTCCGTCGGCACCGCACTGCACCTCGTCGGCCGCGGCATGCACCGGCTCGGCCGCTGCGCGCTCGACGAGTGCACCGCCATCTACGCCGACACGTCCCGCAACGGCCGTCAGCGGTACTGCTCACCGAAGTGCGCGAACCGGGACGCCGTTCGACGCCACCGGGCGCGCTGACACTTGGTCAGTATGCAATCGACGGCTCGCCGTCAGTGAGCGAAATCTTCCCCCGTGTACTCCCGCTTCTCCACCAGAAGCCGGAATTGTCCCGCTTGACGTCCTCTCGGCCGTGAACGACCGAGAATCCCCTCGGGACTCGCGTCCCGAGGTTCCTGTTTCACCGACAGTTGCCTCCCCACACTTTATGTGTGAGGAGGTCTCACACCATCTCCGCAGGCTGTCACCGTCAGTCCGACGGCCAAAATGTTCTTCGCCGCGTTCACATCCCGGTCGTGGACGGCGCCGCATCGGCACGTCCACTCCCGGACCGTCAGCGGCATCGTCGAGGCGATTGCCCCGCACACCGAGCAGGTCTTCGACGAGGGATAGAACCGGTCGATCGCCACCACCCGCCGCCCGTACCAGTCGGCCTTGTATTCGAGCATGGACCGGAACTCGGACCAACTCGCATCGGAGATCACCCGAGACAACGACCGATTCTTGACCATGTTCCGCACACTCAGATCCTCGATGGCGATCACTTGGTTTTCGCGCACCAGTCGAGTAGAGAGTTTGTGCAGATGATCGCGACGCCGATCGGCGATCCGGCCATGGATCTTCGCGACTTTCAGTCGGGCCTTGGCCCGGTTACGGGATCCCTTCTGCTTCTTGGCCAGCACCCGCTGCGCCTGCGCCAGCCGCGCACGGTCCCTGCGCTCATGACGCGGGTTGGTGACCTTCTCCCCCGTCGAGAGCGTGTAGAGGCTCGTGATCCCAGCGTCGAGCCCGACCACCCGATCCGTCGACGGGGCCTCGGTGATCGTGTCCTCGGCGAGGATCGAGACGTGGTATTGACCGCGTGCATTGCGCGACACCGTCACCTGCGACGGCACGGCCCCCTCCGGCAACGGCCTCGACCACCGAATATCCAGGGGTTCGGACTGCTTGGCCAACCGGATCTGCCCGCCGCGGTAGGTGAAGCAGTTCGAGAAGAAGGTCGCCGAATCCCGCGAGCGGCCCTTCCTCTTGAACTGCGGGTAGCGGGACTGCTTGCGCCAGAACCTCTCGAACGCACCCTGCAACTGCCGCAGCGACTCCTGCAACGGCCCCTTCGACGGCTCCGCCAACCACTCCGTCCCCGCATCACGCTTCCACCCGGTGAGCATCTTCGAGGTGTCCGCGTAGGTCACCCGCCGCCGCTCCTGCGACCAGGCACGCGAGCGCTCCGCCAACGCCCGATTGTAGACATACCGAGTGCACCCGAACGTCCGAGCAAGCTGATCCGCCTGCACCACAGTCGGATAGAAACGGTACTTGAACGCCCGCTTCACCACCCTCCCCGCCATAACCCAGACACTAGCCACACAGTCCGACAAAACCAGATCGGCTATCCCGGACCTGAAGGACCGGGTTTGCGCCGAAAGATTCACGAATCACCGCCTCGATGCCGTAAGGCCGTTCGGCCGGCGGCTGCGTGAACTCGACGACCCTGGCGACCAAATCCCGGTACGTCTCGTGACAGTCGGTGGTGGTCAACCCGAATCTGCCCATCGTCCCGCTCTCGAGCGACCGGCGGACCGCGTCTGCCATGTCGGCGTCGAGGGGGCGGCTCTTCTCCGAAATTGCGGCGGTCACCGGCGGTCGCTCAGCCGTGCATGAACACGTGGCACCCGGGATGCGCGGCGCCCCGTGCTCGGCGAACTTCGCCTGGTACACCGACGGCGACGCGCCGACCAGCTGGCGGAATTTGGACACTAAACGACCCGAGGCTGGTGTACCGACGAGGCGGCAGATCTCGGTGACCGTCAGGTTCGCGCTCGCCCGACCGCTGCCATGCCCCCAGTCTGGCAGTGGCTACCGACTCGAGGACAGGAACGCCGTCGACCCGGACAGGTCGCCGGGGCGGTGACGGCGCGACTGCACGAGCCCGCGGCGTTCGAGGATCGGCCGGACCCCTTCGCCGAAGTTGAAGGCCTCTTCGAGGTGCGGGTAGCCGGAGAGGACGAAGTGATCGAGCCCGAGCGCCGCGTACTCGGCGATGCGGTCGGCGACCTCCTCGTGGGAGCCGACCAGCGCGGTGCCTGCGCCGCCGCGGACCAGCCCGACACCGGACCACAGGTTCGGGGCCACCTCGAGGGCGCGCGCTCCGGCGTCCTCGGAGTAGGCGCTTCCCCCGCCGTGCAGTTCACGCATGCGGCGCTGACCTTCGGAACCCGACCGGGCGAGGCTCTGCTGTGCCTGCTCGACCGTCGCCGGGTCGAGGGCGGAGAGCAGGCGGTCGGCCTCGGCCCACGCCTCCTCGGACGTGTCGCGGCTGATCACGTGCAGCCGGATGCCGTAATCGAGCGTGCGGCCCTGGACGTCGGCGAGGTCGCGGATCCAGGCGATCTTCCCGGCGACGGCGCTCGGCGGTTCACCCCAGGTGAGGTAGGTGTCAGCGAACTGGGACGCGACGGTGCCCGCGGCCGGCGACGAACCGCCGAAGAAGATCGGCGGCACCGGGTCGGGGATGCGCTGCAACTGGGCGTTCTCCACCCGGATGTAGTCGCCTGCGTAGTCGACCGGTCCGGTTCCCGCCCACAGCTGACGGATGACGTCGAGGAACTCGCCGCAGCGGGCGTAGCGCTGGTTCTTGTCGAGGTAGTCGCCGTAGGTGCGCTGCTCGTGGTCCTCGCCGCCGGTGACGACGTTGAGCAACAACCGCCCCTGCGACTGCCACTGGAACGTCGCCGCCATCTGCGCGGCCAGCGTGGGACTGAGCAGACCCGGCCGCAGCGCGACCAGAAATTTCAACGTCTCCGTGGTCTCCAGCATCATGGCCGTGGTGAGCCAGGCGTCCTCGCACCACGCGCCGGTGGGCGTCAGCACCGATTCGAAGCCGTTCGACTCCGCCGCCGCGCCGATCTGATTGAGGTACCGCAGCGTGGCGGGACGGTCTCCTGCCATGGAACTCCCGTGACCACCCGCCATCAGGTTGCGGGAATCACCGTAGGTGGGAAGGAACCAGTGGAAATGCAGAGACACGCGCGATCCTCTTGTCGACGACAGATGGGCAGCGCAGGCCAGTTCATCAACGACGAAGCCAGGGCGCGAGGGTTTCGATCACCGTGATTCGGAATCGTGCCCGACCGCAGCGGGCAGGGTTACGGTCGCCGCGCTATGACTACGCTGTCCGACGCCCCGTACACACCTTCGACCGAGTCCGACCTCGAGCGGCGCAAGCGGCTCCGCACCGTCGTCGCCGCCAGCCTCCTGGGGACGACAGTCGAGTGGTACGACTTCTTCCTCTACGCGACGGCCGCCAGCCTGGTGTTCAACCAGCTGTTCTTCCCCGATCAGAGTTCGTTCGTCGGCACCATGCTGGCGTTCGCCACGTTCGCGGTCGGTTTCGTGGTCCGGCCGATCGGCGGAGTCGTCTTCGGCCACATCGGCGACCGCATCGGACGCAAGAAGACCCTCGCGCTCACCATGTTCATCATGGGCATCGCCACCGCTCTGATGGGTGTGCTGCCCACGGCCGCGCAGGTCGGGGTGATCGCACCGATCCTGCTGCTCCTGCTGCGCATCCTGCAGGGGTTCGCACTGGGCGGTGAATGGGCGGGCGCCGTGCTCCTCGCCGTCGAACACAGTCCCGCGAAGAAGCGCGGCATCTTCGGCAGCATTCCCCAGATCGGCCTGGCGCTGGGCCTGGCCCTGGGCACCGGCGTCTTCGCCGCGTTGCAGGTGATCTTCGACGACGCCCAGTTCCTCTCCTACGGGTGGCGGATCGCCTTCCTGCTCAGCCTGATTCTCGTATTCGTCGGATTCGTGATCCGGCTGAAGGTCGAGGAGACCCCGGCGTTCCAGGAAGTGCACGACCTCGCGAAGCGCTCCTCCGCTCCGCTGAAGGACGTGTTCCGCGGCCGGGTCCGCCGGGGCACCCTCCTCGGCCTGCTCTCGCGCTGGGGTGAGGGCGCCGCGTTCAACACCTGGGGCGTCTTCGCGATCACGTACGCCACCAAGAATCTGGAGTTCGCGAAGATCCCCGTCCTCCTGGTCGTCACCGTCGCCGCAACGGTCATGGCCGTGCTCCTGCCGTTCTCCGGACTGCTGGTCGACCGTTACGGCGCCAAGAGGATCTACCTCGTCGGGATCGGGGCCTACGGGCTCGCGGTCTTTCCCGCGTTCGCCTTGTTCGGCACGGAGAATCTCATCCTGTTCGGTGTCGCGATGGTGCTCGTGTTCGGCGTCGTCCATGCCCTCTTCTACGGAGCGCAGGGCACGCTGTATGCGAGCCTGTACCCCACCGAGATCCGCTACACCGGCCTGTCCGTGGTGTACCAGTTCTCCGGGATCTACGCCTCCGGCGTCACGCCGATGATCCTCACGGCCCTGATCGCCGTCGCCGGCGGAACTCCCTGGCTGGCCTGCGGATACCTCGTCGCCACCTCGGTCGTCAGCGTGGTGGCGACGGCCCTGATCCGAAAGCAGGACCTCTACCTCTGAGACCGCAGAATTCTCCGAACGGGCTCTGACAGCCGAGTTCGATACACTGGTGTATCCGATACGCTAGTGTATCGACGGCTGCTGTCGACCCGATCGGAGGAGGGCCCATGCCGACGTCGCCGGCGCGCTCCACCGAGCCTGCCACCGACACACCCCGCCGGGTGACGAAACGGCGAGGCCAAACACGCCGGCGTCTGCTCGACGCCGCGGTCGAGGTGTTCGCCGAAAACGGCTTCGGACGGTCGACGGTCGAGCAGATCTGCGAACGCGGTGGCTACACCCGCGGCGCCTTCTACTCCAACTTTGCATCACTGGACGAGATGTTCTTCGCCATGTGGGAACAGCGCTCCAGCGCGATGCTCGCACAGATCCGGCTCGCCGCCGACTCGTCCAGCATCGACCTCTCCGGGCTCACGGCTGCCGAAAAGCTGCGCGCCGGCACCGAACTGGTGCTCGGAGTCGTCCCCGTCGACGACCAGTGGTACCGGATCAACGCGGAATTCACCGCCCACGCCCTGCGCAACCCGTCGCTGAAGAAGGCCCTCGCAGCACGTGAGGACACGATTCTGGCGACCATCGTGCCGATTCTCGAGAAGGCGCTGCACCGGCTCGGGCGCCGCGTCGTCGGCGATCCGCGGGTGCTCGGCCGCGCGCTCGTGGCCCTGCACGACGGCACGAGCGTCCAGTGCCTCATCGAGGACGACGACGCGTCCGCCCGGGAACTACGTCTCGAATTGTTCACCCACGTCGTGGCCGCGTACACCGAACCCGACACCACCCACACCCACACCCACCGGAAAGAGGGGTCCTCGTGACCGAACAGGCTGATGTGATCGTCGTCGGCGCCGGACTGGCCGGACTCGTCGCCACCTACGAGATGGTCAAGGCGGGCCGGAAGGTCCTCGTCGTCGACCAGGAGAGTTCCGCGAATCTCGGCGGGCAGGCCTTCTGGTCGCTCGGCGGCCTGTTCCTCGTCGACAGCCCCGAACAGCGGCGCCTCGGCATCAAGGACTCGTACGAACTGGCGATCCAGGACTGGATGGGCACCGCGGCCTTCGATCGAGCCCGCGAAGACCAGTGGCCGCGGCTGTGGGCCCAGGCGTACGTCGAATTCGCCGCAGGCGAGAAGCGGCAGTACCTCCACGACCTCGGGCTGCGGTTGATGCCGAACGTCGGGTGGGCCGAACGCGGACGCGGATCCGCTCTCGGACAGGGTAATTCCGTTCCACGCTTCCACATCACCTGGGGCACCGGACCGGGGGTCGTCGAAGTTTTCCTCACCCGAGTGATGGCCGCGTCGAAGCGGGGCCTCGTCACGTTCAAGCATCGTCACCAGGTCGACGAGATCGTCGTCACCGACGGCGCCGCCACCGGCGTGCGCGGCACCGTCCTCGAACCGTCCACCGAAGCACGCGGTGTGAAGAGTTCGCGGACCCCGGTCGGAGAATTCGAATTCGCCGCGCAGGCCGTGGTCGTCACGTCCGGCGGCATCGGCGGCAATCCCGAACTGGTCAAGAAGAATTGGCCCGCGCGCCTCGGCAAGGCTCCCGAGAACATGCTCGCCGGCGTCCCCGCGCACGTCGACGGCCGCATGCTCGAGATCACCGAGAACGCGGGCGGCAACATCGTGAACCGCGACCGGATGTGGCATTACACCGAGGGGATCCAGAACTGGGACCCGATCTGGCCGAACCACGGCATCCGCATCATCCCCGGACCGTCGTCGATGTGGTTCGACGGCAACGGCAAACGCCTGCCCAGCCCCAACTTCCCCGGCTTCGACACCATGGGAACCCTCGACCACATCATGAACAGCGGCCACCACCACACGTGGTTCGTCCTCGACCAGAAGATCATCGAGAAGGAGTTCGCGCTGTCGGGCTCCGAGCAGAACCCCGACATCACCGGCCGCGATTTCAAGCTGCTCGCCGAACGCCTCAAGAAGGGCGCGCCCGGTCCTGTCGAGGCGTTCAAACAGCACGGGGCGGACTTCGTCGTCCGCGACAATCTCCGTGACCTCGTCGACGGCATGAATGCCCTCACCCCCGAGGCACCGCTGAAGTACGAGGACCTCGAACGTGAAATCGTGGCCCGCGACAGGGAGGTGAAGAACAGCTACACCAAGGATTTCCAGATCATGGCGATCCACAATGCACGGAACCTGCTGGCCGACAAGATCACCCGCGTCGTGAGCCCCCACGAACTGCTCGACCCCAAGAACGGTCCCCTGATCGCGGTCCGGCTGCACCTGCTGACCCGCAAGACCCTCGGCGGCCTCGAAACCAACCTGGACTCGCAGGTGATCAGGCCCGACGGCACACCGTTCGAGGGTCTCTACGCCGCCGGTGAGGTCGCCGGATTCGGCGGCGGCGGCGTCCACGGTTACAGCGCACTCGAGGGCACCTTCCTCGGCGGCTGCATCTTCTCCGGCCGGGCCGCGGGCCGCGCGCTGGCCCGGCACCTGTAGGCGGCTCCGCCACCCGTGTGCGGTTGACGAGTCCCTGGGCTCGTTAACCACTCACGGGCGCGAGCCTCTCGGAAGCCTCGAGTTCGCGGACCAGCGGCAGGACGTTGGCGCCGAAGTATTCGATCTCCTCCTGGAAGTGCAGGAATCCGCCCAGGATGAGGTCGACTCCGCGGCGGCGGTATTCGACGATGCGCTCGGCGATCTGCTCCGGCGTCCCGATCAACTGGGAGCGGAATCCGTCGTTGTACTGGACGAGATCCTCGAACGTGGAGTCGGCCCACATCCCCGACTTGTCGGCGGTGGACGCGCCGGCCTGCTGGACGGCGGACCTGAATCCCTCGACCGCGGGCTTGTTCGCCTTCTCGATGATTTCGCGGAGGGTGTCGCGTGCTTCCTTCTCGGTGTCGCGGGCGATGATGAATCCGTTGAGCCCGAACTTCACTTCCCGGTTGTGCTCGCGCGCCACCTTCCGCACGTCGACGATCTGTTCGGTGACGCCGTCGTAGTCCTTGCCGTTGCTGAAATACCAGTCGGAGTACCGGCCCGCGTTCTGCCGTGCGGCGGCGGAGTTGCCGCCCTGGAACAGTTCGGGGTTCGGACGGTCGGGCGTGTTCAGCGGCTTCGGCTTGAGGGTGAAGTCGTGGATGCGGTAGAAGTCGCCACGGAAGTCGACGTCGTCCTCGGTCCAGATCTTGCGGAGCACCTGCAGGAACTCGGCGCTGCGCCGGTACCGCTCGTCGTGCTCGAGCCACGGCTCCCCGAGGTGTGTGAATTCGTCCTTGAACCAGCCGCTCACGACGTTGACGGCGAACCGGCCGTTCGACAGGTGGTCGGCCGTGGCCCCCAGCTTCGCCAGCACCGCGGGCTGCCACAGACCCGGGTGGACGGCAGCGATCACCTTCAACCGTTCGGTGGCCAGCAGCAGTGCGAGGCTGAAGCTGGTCGACTCGTGCTGGAACTCGGCCCCGTAGCTGGCCTCGTACCGGACCTGGCTGAGCGCGTACTCGAAACCGTTGTTCTCGGCGGTCTGGGCGAGCTTCTTGTTGTACTCGTAATCCCAGCTGGTCCGCTGTTCGATGTCGGACGTGACGAGCCCGCCACTGACGTTGGGCACCCAGTAGGCGAACTTGATCTGCTCAGCGATGTGTTCGGTTGACATACCCAGCATGCAACCCGTCTGCCCGGCTCACGCCCACCCTTCCAATCAGTGCGCGTCCAACCCTTCACCCGGCTCGCGGGTCCGTGTGAGGTTCGACGGCATGACAGCAGTACAGGGAGGTCAGGGATGACCGCCGTCCAGAGCGCCCACCGCATCAGTGACGAGGCCGAAGCCCTCGCCGTCGCTGCCGAGCTCGCCGCACAGTTCGCCGAGGAGGCGGCAGGCCGCGATGCCAGTCGGCAACTCCCCTACGAACAGGTAGGCGCTCTCGCCGCGTCCGGACTGCTCGCACTCGGTGTTCCCCGCAAGCACGGCGGCATCGACGCGCGGACCGAAACCCTCGCCGAAGTCTTCCGCCTTCTCGCCGAGGGCGATCCGAGCATCGCGCAGATCCCGCACAGCCACTACACGTTCCTCGAGGTGCTGCGCCACCAGGGCACGCCCGCGCAGCAGGAATTCTTCTACTCCGAGGTGCTCGCGGGGCGCCGGTTCGCCAACGCCCAGAGCGAGCGCGGAACCAAGACGATCGATATCGACGCCACGACGCTCACCGAGCAGGGCGGCGACTTCGTCGTCGACGGGCGCAAGTTCTACAGCACGGGCGCCCTGTTCGCCGACTGGATCGCGGTACGGGCCACCCTTCCGGGGACGACGACGCCGACGGGGACGCCCGCCAAGGCCGTCGCCTACCTGCCGCGCACCACCGCCGGACTGTCGATCGTCGACGACTGGGACGGCATGGGGCAGAAGACCACGGCGAGCGGAACCGTCACCCTGGACGCCGTCCGGGTGCCCGCGTTCCACGTCGTACCGTTCTCCCCCATCTTCGACGCACCCACCACGTACGGGTCGCAGGCCCAGATCCTGCACGCCGCCATCGACGCCGGGATCGCCGCAGCGGCCCTGAACGAGGGCGTGCGCTCCGCGCGTCAGGCAAGGCCCTATTTCGAGGCGGGCGTCACCGACGCCGTCGACGATCCCCTGCTGATCCAACTGGCCGGTGAGGCGGCGGTCAGCGTCCGGTCCGCGACGGCACTCCTCCGGGAGGGTGCACGCAGCATCGACGCAGCCCGGCGCGACCTCACCGAGCAGAGCGCCGCGGTCGCCTCGATCGACGCCGCCGCAGCCAAGGTCGCCGCCGCCCGCGCGTCACTCGAGGCGTCGAGCGTGCTGTTCGAACTGGGCGGCACCCGCAGTGCATCGGAAACGTCCAACCTGTCGCGGTACTGGCGCGACGCCCGCACCCACACCCTGCACGACCCCACGCGGTGGAAGATCCAGCACATCGGCCGGTGGACACTGTCGGGCACCGTCCCACCCCGCCACGGCCTGCTGTAAGCCCTCCGGGCCTGCGCCTTTCTGGTTGCGGGAGCTACCAAAAAGGCGCACGGGCGCTACCCGCCTATGTCCGCCTTCATGAGGAAGACGTTGTAGTCGGACCAGGTCGACATGGTGAAGTACAGATCGTCGCCGCTCGACCACGGGTGGATGAAGCCGCCGTACAGTTCCGGGTACTCGACGGCGCTGACCATCGGCGCCCCGTCGGACCAGACGCCCTGCGGCGAGTCGGACTCACGGAGAACGATGGCCGCCTTGGACGTGTCGAGGTACGCCATCTGCCATTTGCCGGTGGCCTCCTCGTAGCGCACGGACAATTCGGCGGCGGGGGCGTCCACGATCGGCGTCGCCTCCGTGTAACCACCGACGGGCGTCCAGTTGCCGTTCTGCCAGTACTGGTACGCGGACGTGTTCAGCACGTCCGCGGCCGGGACGCGGGCCAGACCGATGGCGCCGAGCCTCGTGTTGGGGGTGCCGAACATGTACACGAAGTCGCCGGCCGGGACCATCGACGCGACCTGAAACTTGGTGACACCGAAGATGTTGTCCCACTTCGCGTACGGGTCCTTGGTCCACGTCGATCCGCCGTCGTCCGAGTAGGCGATGCCGCCGTAGTTCGTCCACCACGTGGCGGGGATGCTGTTCCAGGTGCGGATCGACATGTAGCTCATGTACTGCCGGTTGCCGACGGCGAAACCCGAGGTCGGGATGGTGGTGATCTCGATGTTGTCGAGTTTGCGGCTGTCGAGCAGTTCCGCCGCGTGGCATCGGCTGTCCTGGACCATGCTGTCGAGGCTCATACCGTCGGACAGGTTGCGGTCGGAGCTGAAACCGAGGACGTTGCTGCGCCAGTCGTCGCCCTGACCACCGGGCGGCTGGAATCCCTTGCCGACCGTGTCGCCGAACGCGACGGCGATCTGGTCGGGGGCGCTCTCCCACATGATGCCGAGGTCGGTGCCGTTGACCTGGTAACGCTTGTCGGTGCGGCTGACGGAACCGGACCCGGTCACCTTGGCCACGCGGGTCACGTCGCCGATCTTCGGGGTGGCCGGGGCCGCGCTGCGCGGCGCCTCCTCGGTCGCGGGGTGCACGAGAGGCGGCGGCGGGGGCAACTGGATGTCGGCGCCCGGGACGGGAATGCCGAAGTGGAAGGGTGTGAACTTCACGCTGACGTCGGGGATGTTCAGCACGCTCGACAGGTTTCCCGGGGCGTGGTCGGTCTCGTCGGTGAGGTCGGGGCACGGATCGGTGCACGTGTCGGCGGGCAACGCCTGCGACACGCGGACGGGCGCGGTGACGGGGGCGGGATACGGCACCGTCGTGATCTTGGGGTACGGGATCGGAATCTCGAGCTTCTCCGGTATCAGCGAATGTGTCTCGTTCGACACCTCGCTCGCGCAGGGACCGCTGCCGGGTAGGCCGTTGGACACCGGCTCGGGTTCCGCGACGGCGGTGTTCTGGTTCGAATAGGCGATCATGCCCGAGCCGATCGCCACTGCCGCGACCGACGCGACCCACCTCTTCGACATCCCCGACCCCTCCGTCAACTCCGGCCACTACCGGCGAGGGGAACATAGCATCGCGCTTGTACGCTCGCCGGTTACCACACGCCATACCTGGCGGTAACATTTTTGTCCCGATCCGAAATCGAGGCTGTGACTCCTGCCACGTGACGGCGGAAGTCACCCGTACGCGGAGTCACCGATACCGCAGGTCAACGACTTTCGACCGGTGTGTTCGCGTGCCGAACACCGTCAAGGGATCGGTGAACACCGGATTGCATCTGTTGACGCTCCGGATCGCCCGGTATTCACTGATCGTGCGCATCCACCGGATTCCCGGTCCGCGACGAGACCCCGAGCTCCTCGCCCTCTGCGCTGCGGGCCCGCCCGCGTTCTTCCGCTCCAGCGCGAACCACCGTTCTGCACGGGTCCCGCATTCCACCGATCACCGCCGTCGTCGCTCGGCGGCGTCGACCCGTGCGAATTCCGCTGTCAACGAAAGGAATCGACATGACCGCCGTCCTGGAACCGACCCTGTCCTATTCGTCGTCCATCCCCCGCGCACACGTGCACCGCGCCGCGATCTGCGAGGTCTTCCTCACCGACATCATCTGCGAGAGCTACCCACAGTTTCGTCTCGGTGTGCAGCTCCCCAGAGTCCACAGCTACTACAGCGATCACAATGTCGTTGTACGACAGTATGATCCGCTGCTGCTACTCGAAACGTTCCGGCAGGCATCCATCCTCATCTCGCATCGGCACGTCGAAGCTCCGCTCGACGCCAAGTTCGTGTTCAATGCCGGAGCGCTCGAGGTCGTCGACCTCGACGCCGTGAGAGTGGGCCCCGCACCCGCCGCGGGGGTTCTGGACGCCACGATCACCGCGGAGAAGCGACGGGGCGCCGACATCGTCGGAATCACGCTCGCAATGACACTGGCGCTGGACGGAGCTGCCGCGGCCACCATGAGCATGACCATCCAGTGGATGCCCGGCGACGCGTGGGACCGCCTCCGGCAGAAGGGCCGGGCACCGCTGCAACTCGATCCCGCCCGTCCGCATCCGTTGCACGAGCGGGTCGAGCCTCGGGAGGTGGCTCGACATTCGTTCGACAACGTGGTGCTCAGCCGGATCGGTGTCGCCGGCGACACCGTGCGCAGCCAGGTTCTGGTCGATCAGGCCCATCCCGGCCTGTTCGTCACCCGCTCGACCACGTGCCGGGCGCCCTGATCTTCGAGGCCATGCGCCAGACCGCCCTCGTTGCCGCGCACGAATTGTTCGGCCTGTCCCCGCGAATGCTCGTCCTCGTGGGGTGTGACGCCGTCTTCGAGAGCTTCGGTGAGCTGGAGTTGCCGACCGATTGCGCAGCCGTCGCCGAGGCGGAAATCTGCTCCCGCCAGGTCGTCCTGTCCGTCACTCTGGCGCAGGAGGGCCGGCAGATCGCCCACGGCCGGGTCACCCTGCAACGAGTGAGCGCCTCGACTGCCGCTCTCGACCGGATCGTCCGATGACGACACGGGACGACACCATGGTCTGGTTCGACTTCGGTGGCGTGCTCTCACCCCCGCTCGCCGAACTCTTCGCGGCGTACGAAACGAAGACGGGCATCGCACCCGCCGCCCTGCAGGCGGCGATGAGCGCCGTCGGCGACGACCTCGGAGCACATCCTCTCGCCCCGATCGAATTGGCCCAGATCACCGAGCGCGAGTGGGGTGCGAGACTGAGAGAGCACCTCGCCGCCGCCGACCCCGGCCTGGACCTCACCCGGGCGCGGCTGGAGACGTTCGGCGAGCAGTGGTTCGACGGGATCACGGTCAACACGGCGATGGCCGCGACGCTACGCGGCCTGAAGGCTCACGGCCTGCGCGTCGGCGTCCTGTCGAACAACGTGGTCGAATGGGAGCGATTCTGGAGACCGATCATCGAACCCGCCGGCCCGCTCGATGCTCTCGTCGACTCGTGCCTGGTCGGGGCGCGCAAGCCGGACCCCCAGATCTTCGCGATCGCGGAGAAGACGGCCGGCGTCGACGCCGGCCAGTGCATCCTGATCGACGACCTCGAGCAGAACGTGCGCGCGGCACGCGAGAGCGGTTGGCGTGCCGTCCATTTCCGCACCAATGCCCAGGCATCGAGTGAATTGTCCCGGCTGACCGGCGTCGCCGCCGTCCTGTGAATCCCACCAACAGAAGGAGTACGACGTGACGACCCAGATTTCGACACTCGCTCCACGTCGCCGCCGACACGATGTCGCGGTGTCCATCAACGACATTCCCTACCTCGACCCGCCGGTCGCGTACACCGCGGTGACCGCGGAGGGGCCCACCGGACTGCCGGAAATCACCCTGCCGAGCGGTCACACCGCCCTGCACGTCACACGGTACGACGACGTCCTGAAGGTACTCACGGATCCGTCCTTCGGCCGGAAGGAGACCAACGTCGAAGGCGGGCCGAGTTTTCAGCCCACAACGATGCCCTCGGACCTTCTGCTGAATCTGGACACCCCGGATCACGCGCGGATGAAGAGTTTCGTCAACGCCGACTACAGCCCCACCGGCGTCGAGAAGCTGAAGGGGTCGGTCCGCCGCATCCTCGACCGACGGATCGCGTTGCTGCGCAACGAGGAGAACCCCGACCTGTTCGCGACGGTGCTCGACCGCCTGCCCGTCGAGGTGAATGCCGGATTCCTCGGAATCCCGGAGTCGGACATCGATTACTTCCGCCCGTCGTCGCGGGTCGTGCAGTTGTCGCACGACACCGACATTCCCGGCCTGCTGGAGAACTTCTGGCTCGTCTACCACTACGTGACCGATCTCGTGCAGGGGACGCGGCCCGTCGAACCGGGCGGGTTGATCGACCGATTCCTCGCGGCGCGGGGCGAGGCGGAACCGCCGCTGAGCGACGACGAACTCGTCGCGATCCTGCTCGGCTCCGTCCTCGGAGCCGACCAGAACGTGCTGTCCGTGCTCGCGAAGGCCGTGTACGTCCTGTTGCAGGCGCCTTCGCTGTGGTCGCTGCTGGTGGAGGAACCGGCCGCTGCGCCACAGTTGGTCGAGGAGCTGTTGCGGGTGCTTCCGCTGGGAAACATTTCGACGTTTCCCCGGATCGCCACGCGCGAAGTTCGGCTGCGGGACTCCGTGATCCCCGTCGGTGCCCTCGTCTACGCCGACGCCTTCGCCGCGAACCGGGACCCCGACACGTTCCCGCACCCGGAACTCATCGACCCGTTCCGAGACGGGAAACGCCATCTGCAGTTCGGGTACGGCATGCATCACTGCATGGGCGCGTCGCTGGCCCGGATGGAGATCACCACGACATTGGTCCGGCTGGCGGAAGAGTTCCCGACTCTCGGTCTCGCCACCGAACCGGCCGCGGTGCCGTGGGATTCGGGAGTGCTTCTCCGGCGTCCGACGTCGCTTCCCGTCCGCTGGTAGGCGCTTCGCGCCCGTGCGCGGTTAACGAGTACCTGTACTCGTCAACCGCGCACGGGCGGCGGAGCCGCCGAACGTCTCCGCGAGCCGGGCGACGAGTTCGCTGCCGTCGCCCAACTCCCCCGACCAGGCCACTTCACCGTCCGGGCGCACGAGCACGGTGGTGGCCCCGAGGTTCCGCGCCCGAATCAGCCGCACCCGTTCGCCCCAGAGGGGTTCGACGACTGCGTGGACGGATTCGGATGCGTCCCCGCACAGCAGGAGGCCCCGGTTTCCTGCCGCGACGTGCAACCGGATCAGGTCGGTGACTCCGGTGTCCGTCTCGATCACGGTGTTCGCGGCGAAGTCGCCGCGCGCCGCGTCCTGGAGAGCGCTGGGCGCGGGCTGACTCTGTGCACTGATCGCCGAACCCAGTGCCCGGTTGCGGTCGCGGTCCTCCAGCAGGACACCGAGTTCGTGTCGCAGGCGGTCCCCGTCGACGCCGATTCGCATACGTTCACGCTGATCCGCGACGTTGGCGATCACCCCGGCCGCACACGCGCGCCGTTCCCGCGAGTACACGTCCAGCACCGACGGGTCGGCCTGTCCCCCCGCGACGAGGGCGAGACGCCAGCCGAGGCCGATCGCGTCGCCGATACCGAGGTTCAACCCCTGCCCGCCGAGCGGAAAGTGCACGTGCGCAGCGTCACCGACGAGGAGGACCCGGCCGAGCCGGTAGTCGTCGACCAGCCGCGAGTAGTCGCTGAACCGGGACAGCGACCGCGCGTTGCGGAACGGAACGGGACGGCCCGCGAATCTGTCGACCGTCTCCTGCAGTTCCTCCGCGGTGAGGGGCCGGCGATGATCCTCGTGCGGACCACCGAGATCGAACGTGATGATGCGACTGAAGCCGGCATGATTGACGTTGAGGACGGTCCAGCCCCGTTCGGTGCGCACCCACCCCCTGGGGGCGTTCGCGGGGTCGTCGAGGACGGCGAGGCCCAGGAGCGCGGCGGCGGTCGGCGCCGTTTCCGTCGCCGTGAAGCCCGCACTTCGCCGCACGATGCTGCGGGCGCCGTCCGCGCCGACCACCCAGTCGGCCGCCACCACCCGGGTGCGTCCTTCCTGGGTGAAGGTCACCGTCGCCCCGCCGTCGTCGTGGTCGACGTCCGTGACCACCGCCGCCTTCAGCACCGGGGTGCCGAGACCGATCAGCCGTGCGGTGAAGAGTCGTTCGAGATCGCTCTGCCCGATACCGGCGATGGCCGGTCCCTCGCCGGGCGGGGCCGTGATCTCCAGACCCCAGACCCCGGCGTAGTGAAAGGTGGTCGACGCGGCCCCTGCGCCGACGTCCGGCGCCGCGAAATGCCCTCGACGAGTGAGCAGCTGAATACTCCGCGCGTGGATCGTCCCCGCCTTCGGAACGTCCGTGGTGTGCGGGGCAGCCTCGAGGACGAGGACGTCGATTCCGCTGCGCGCCAGCTCGAGCGCCGTCAGCGATCCCACCGGGCCACCGCCGACCACCACGACCTGATAGTGCTGTCGCAGGTCGTCCGCCTCTGTCACCGCGCGCTCGCCCCGCGTCGCAGCAGCACCGCGATGACACCCGACAATCCGGCGACGACGACCGCCAGAACGACGAGCGTCGTGTGGAACGCACTGTTGTAGGCGTCGATCACGAGCGGCGCCACCTGGTCCCGGACGTCCGGCCCGGCCGCCGCCAGGGCCTGCTCCAGATCGCCGCTGGTGGCCTTGCCGACGACGTCCGCCGCATTGCCCACGCCGTCGACGCCGGCCAGCGCTTCCTCGCCCCTGCGGGTGACGAGACCGGTGAGCAGCGCCGCGTACACCGCTACCGCGATGGCCTCGCTGCCCAGTCGCATCGTGTTCACCACGCCCGCAGCCATACCTGCCTTCTCCTCGGGGACGAGGGCGAGCGCCTGACCGTCGACGAGACCGGCGGACAGTCCCATTCCGCAGCCCGCGAGGAGCAGCGGCACCGCGATGACGGCGACCACCGTGTCAGGTCCCGCCAACAGAAGTCCCAGGTCACCGGAAATCAAGGCTCCCAGGCTGATCCAGATCACCACGAGCGGGTTCACCCCGGCGCCCACCGCACGGCCTGCGGCGAGCGGTCCCACCACGACCGGAATCGTGAGGAGCACGATCACCAGACCCGCCTTCGCCGAAGACTGGCCGGCCACGAACTGGAGGAAGGTCGGGAAGTAAGTGAGCAACGTGACGAAGCCGAACGATGCCGCCACCGGAACGAGGCACAGGGCCATGAACCGGGCGTGGGTGAGCAGTTCGAGGTCCAGCAGCGGAGCCGGACGTCGCGATTCGACGCGGGCGAACGCGACGAGCAGCGCGACCGCGAGCACGAAGGACGTCACGACCGCCGGGCTGCCCCAGCCCCAGGGTTCGCCCTGGACGATGCCGACCATCGCGGCGAGCAGACCCAGCACCAGGAGGACGGTGCCGAGGAGGTCGAACTTCGCGGCCCCCTCGCCGGCCGGTCGTGCCAGTCCGATCACCGGGGTCGCCGCGAGCACCACGAGCAGCACGGCGGCCTGGACCGCGAAGATGGGCCGCCAGCCTGCCGTGTCGACGAGGAGCCCGGACAGCGTCGGTCCGAGCGCCACACCGATGCCCGCGGTCGTCCCGAACAGGGCGAACGCACGCAAACGGGCGGGCCCGTCGAAGGCGGAGGACAGGATGGCCGCGCCGCACGAGAAGATGGCGGCGCCACCGAGACCGGCGACGCCGCGGGCGACGTCGAGGACCACGATGTTCGGGGCCAGCGCGCTGGCGACGCTCCCGACCGCGAACGTGGCGGCACCGGCGGCGAACAGGCGGCCGCGGCCGAAATGGTCCGACAGCGACCCCCAGACCAGGGTGAAGCACGCGAACGACAGGTTGAACGCGTTCACCACCCACTGCTGGCCCGATGCGCCGCCACCGATGTCGGAGGAGATGGCGGGCAGCGCCACCGCGGTTCCGGAGATCGACATCGGGACGACGAGAACGGCCAGCAGTACGGCGGCGAGGGTGAGGTTCCCGCGTCGCGGGTCGGACGGTGGTGTTTCGGGTGGTGACGTCGGTGTCGTGGCATCCGACGTGGTCAGCTCCGAGGTCATGTCGATCCTTCCTGAAGTGTGCGGCCCCCGTGCACCAGAGGTTCGATACAATACGAACCATGCACCAGAGTTAGGTTCGATGCAAGACGAACCTCCACTCTGGTGGTCGACGACCCGAACCTGGAGGTGCGCCGTGCCCGACGCCGAGGGACATCCCGCGCTCGACGAGATCCAATTGGTCTCCGTCCTGGCCGCTCTCGCCGACCCCCTGCGACTGGAGGTCGTGCAGAAGCTCATGGTGGAGGCGGACGGGGCGGAACGTCACTGCACGTCGTTCGGGCTGCCGGTGTCCAAATCGACCCGCAGCCACCACTTCAAGGTTCTGCGTGAAGCCGGGCTGATCAAGCAGGTCGACCGCGGCAATTCGCGGATGGCTCAGCTGCGCAGATCCGACATCGAATCCCGCTTCCCCGGGCTCCTGGACGCCGTCGCGACCACACCGGACTGAACGCCGTCGCAGCGACCGTCTCGCCGAGCATCCGGATCGCCGCCGTGCGATGATCGTGCGCCATGAGGGGGGCGGTACGAGTGGAACAACGGGGAAGCGGAGACGGCTGGATACTGGTCGAAATCCTGGGAGACGCACCGACGGTGATCGCGGAGGGCATCAAACAGCGGCAGTGCCGGCCGCTCGGCAACGTCTACCGCGGCAGGATGCTGACGCTGGTGACGGGAGCCATCGACACGGTCAGGTCGTCGGGACAGCCGGTGCAGGTGACCCTCGGTGAGACGGTGGGCGACATCGATCTCGTCGTGGGGAAACCGGTACTCGGTCCGGGCGGAGACGTCCTCGCGGTGCAGATCTTCACCGGTCGTGCGGACAGTCCGGTGCCCCAACCGCACCGGGCGGCAGGGTGGGAATGGAACCTGTCCGTGTCGGCGGGTCCGCGACGCACTCGATGGACGCGTGAGTTCCGGAATCTGTACGGAGTCGCGGACACCCGGCCGGAGCACCACTACTTCGGTCTCGCCGACCTGTACCGGAGGGTGCCGCGGCTCTCCGACATCGCGGTGCTGATGGAACGCGTCGACAACGCGCGGGACGGCGAGTTCCTGTCCGGCGAACTCATCGCCCGCCACGACGACGGAACGCTGCGCCTCGTCCGGTTCGTGCGCCGAGCCGTCGCGACACCCGAGGGAGTGGTGCTGCGGGGCGTCGATCACGACGTCACGCACAAGACCGACGTCGGCGAACTGGCGATCCGGGTGATGGACTCCGATATCGCGTCGACCGTGCACGCGGTCGCGGGGGTTCATGCGGCACTGGTCGATTCACAGCACGGGTACGCCATCAAATGGATCACCGCACCGCTGGCGGGTTTGTCTGCCGCGGCGGAGGGCGGGCAGATCGGACTGCTGCACGGCGAAGACCTCGCGGCGGTGCGGCAACGGATCACGGCCCGTGTTCCCGGAGTCGCCCGCGTCGCCCTGTCCGACGGGTCCTGGTCCCGGCACACGGTGCGCACATTTCCCGTCCCCGGCTACGGTTCCACACCCGTGGTGATGATGACGTTCTCAGGCGCCTGTCCCGAACAGCATGCCCAGCAGGTAAGTGGCGGCGGCTGCGCCGTACCCGATTGCCAGCTGGCGTAACGCGCGCTTGACCGGGGGTCCACCCGACAGCAACCCCACCACCAGACCGGTCCCGAGCAACGCGACGCCGACCAGCGCAGCTGCGACCACGAGCGCGGCGGTGCCTTCCATGCCGAAGAGGTACGGCAACACGGGGATCACCGCACCGGACGCGAAGAAGCAGAAACTCGCGGCGGCCGCACCGAGCCCGGTGCCGATGGCCTCGTGCTCGTCGGTGGTTTCCGTACCCGAAACGGGCTCGGGCTGAACGGCTCTCCGCAGCACGTCGGCCGCGCGTTTCTCGGCGTCCTGCGCGGGCATGCCCCGCGCGCGGTACACGAGTGCAAGTTCGTTCGCGTCGACGTCGAGGAGCGGCACTGCCTCACGGGCGCCCTGCCCCGGCGCCGACGCCTCGAGCAGTTCACGCTGCGACCGCACGGAGACATACTCGCCCGCACCCATCGACAACGCGCCCGCGAGCAAACCGGCGAGGCCGGTCAGCAAAACGATGTGATTGTCGACGCCGCTACCACTGATGCCGAGCACGAGGGCGAGGTTGCTGACCAGGCCGTCGTTGGCACCGAACACGGCGGCACGAAACGTGCCGGACAGCCGATTTCGCCCGCGCGCCGCCAGCGCCCGCACCACCTCTTCGTGGATCCGCTCGTCCGCGCCCATGGCGTCGGTGGCGTCGACGTCGGTCGGGTACGGCGACCGGGTCTCCGCGCGCTGCGCGAGGGCGAGCACGAACACCGATCCGAACCGCCGGGCCAGCACACCGAGGATGCGAGTGCGGAGATCACCGCGCACGGGCTTGCCGACATGTTCGCCGAGCAGCCCGCGCCAGTGCGCCTCGTGCCGTCCCTCGGCGTCGGCGAGCGCCAGCAGAATCTCGCGTTCCTCACCGGTCCGACGTTTCGCGAGGTCGCGGTAGACGGCCGCCTCGGCGCGTTCGTCGGCGAGGTAGCGACGCCATTTCCGGATTTCACGCGGACCGGGATCCGGTCGTGCACCAACCATCGTCCGCCTC